>CAIXKI010000186.1 GCA_903920005.1 uncultured delta proteobacterium | reverse complement strand
TTGCCGGCCTACCTTAAGAACTATCTTGCTTTAAAGAAAAGCTGGCATGCGTTTCGCGGCTCCGAAGGGTTTTGCCAGCTTTTCTTAAGATAGGCCGGCAAAACCTCTCGACCTCGCCTAGGTTTTGCCGGCCTACCTTAAGAACTATCTTGCTTTAAAGAAAAGCTGGCATGCGTTTCGCGGCTCCGAAGGGTTTTGCCAGCTTTTCTTAAGATAGGCCGGCAAAACCTCTCGACCTCGCCTAGGTATTGCCGGCCTACCTTAAGAACTATCTTGCTTTAAAGAAAAGCTGGCATGCGTTTCGCGGCTCCGAAGGGTTTTGCCAGCTTTTCTTAAGGAAAGATTGAGAGTTACGAGAGAGAAGGCTAGACTCTGCACGTCTTTGTGATCATAGGGACTACCATGTCGAACACTCCAGCCTGGCAACGGATCGCTACCCTTACCGATGCGAAAGACCACGGTTTAAAAGAACAGGAGTTTCATAGCATCATTAAGGCGCTCGGCCGCCCTATCAACATGGTCGAGCTTGGTATCTGCTCGGCTCTTTTTTCAGAACACTGCTCCTACAAAAGCACCAAGGTTCACCTCAAGACACTTCCCACAACGGGCCCGCGCGTCATTATCGGTCCGGGCGAAAATGCGTGCGTGGTCGACATCGGTGATAATGAAGCCGTTGTCTTCAAGGTTGAGAGTCACAACCACCCCTCTTTCATTGAACCGTTCCAAGGAGCGGCAACTGGAGTCGGTGGTATCTTGCGAGACATTTTTACCATGGGTGCCCGACCCGTCGCTCTTCTCAACTCACTCCGATTCGGAGAACCGTCCTTACCGAAAACCCGATACCTTCTGCGCCGAGCGGTAAACGGAATCGGCTTCTACGGAAATTGCATGGGCATACCAACTGTAGGTGGGGAACTTTCTTTCCACTCCTCCTTTAACGGAAACTGCCTCGTTAACGCGTTCGCGCTCGGAATCGTAAAACAAGATGAAGTTTTCCTCGGAACGGCGGCGGGTGTAGGTAACGTAGTTCTCTACGTGGGCTCAAAGACCGGCCGTGACGGCATTCACGGCGCGAGTATGTCCTCAGAGGAGTTCGACGAAAACTCTGAGTCTAAGCGACCAACAGTGCAAGTAGGAGACCCTTTCCAAGAGAAGCTCCTCCTTGAGGCCTGCCTTGAGGCGTTCAAGAGCGGCTATGTTGTTGGCGTTCAAGACATGGGAGCCGCAGGATTAACAAGTTCCGCCTTCGAGATGGCTGACCGTGGAAACAACGGCGTCCGCATGCACCTCGATCGCGTTCCTCAGCGTGAGGAAGGGATGAATCCATACGAGATTATGCTCTCCGAGTCTCAAGAGCGCATGCTCTTCATTGTGCAAGCGGGACACGAATCAAAGCTTATCGAGATCTTCAAACATTGGGAGCTTGACGCGGTCGCGATCGGTGAGGTTATCGAAGGAGGCGATGTCGAGCTCTACTGGCACGATCAGCTCGTCTCATCGATCCCCGCAAAGCTCCTTACGAGTGCGGTCCCTCAGTACAACTGGCCGATGACTCCTCCCGCTGACGCGTCAATCACGGATCCGATCCCGCTTGAGAGCCTCCCCGCTCCAAAAGATTTGGGTAAGACGTGGCTCGCCCTCCTTGCCTCTCCAAATCTCGCGTCACGACGACCCCTCTACAGCCAGTACGATTCTACCGTACGGAGTGACACCGTCGTGCATCCAGGTAGCGACGCAGGTGTAGTACGAGTGCGCTCGGTATCAGGCGCTGAAAAAGGCATCGCGATCTCCCTCGATTGCAATTCGCGCTACTGCGCGATTGACGCGCTCAAAGGAACAGCACTCTCACTGGCAGAATCGTGCAGAAATATCGCGGCGACCGGCGCGACTCCGATAGGGATCTCTGACTGTTTAAATATGCCGAGCCCTGAGGAACCCCAGACGATGTGGCAAATCGCTCACTGCATTAAAGGCCTCGGCGAGGCCGCGCGCGCCTTTTCAGTTCCCGTTGTGAGCGGAAACGTCAGTCTCTACAACCAAACTCAGGGGCAAGGCATTCAGCCTACTCCACTCCTAGCTGTCGTTGGACTCATGAGCGATGTACATAATGCCGTACCCTCTCACTTCAGGCGCTCGGGAGATGTCGTATTCCTAATCGGACAAACAGACCCTTCAGAGATCGGCGGAAGCGCTTACCTGGCCACTGTGCACAACCAAGAACGCGGAGCTCTTCCCAAACTCGACTACGAGCTCGAACAGAAAACGTGTGATTTCATTAGAGCGCTCGTGAATACTCAACTCCTTGTCTCTTGCCACGACCTCTCTGAAGGGGGCTTAGGGATCGCTCTCGCGGAATCATGCTTCAGAGACTACGAGGCACCTCTTGGAGCGACCCTCGCACTCGCTCTAAAAAACGCTCGACCTGACGGATTACTCTTCTCGGAGAGTGGCGCTCGGTTCCTTGTAAGCTGCTCCCCAGACAAAGCAGCGAAGGTTCGCGAACAGGCCCAAAGCGCAGGGCTTTGTATCAGCGGCGAGGGACATGTCGGGGGTTCTTCGATCACAGTCGAAGGATTCGCGTCCGTTGACGTGACGACCGCATTTCAAGCTTGGCGTTCAGGGCTAGAGGAGATATTTGGAGCGTAGGCTATGATAACCCTCGATAAGTTTCACGATGAATGCGGATTGATGGCGGTCTGGAACCATCCTGAGGCGGCTAACCTGACCTACCTGGGTCTGTACGCGCAACAACATCGCGGGCAAGAGGGGGCCGGAGTCGTCTCTGTCGACAAAAACGGCGGCGGAGACCCTCACTTTCACGTTCACAAGGGCCTCGGTCTCGTCGCCGACGTCTTCGGTAGCTTTGATTTCACGAAGCTCCCAGGACAATATGCGGTGGGACACGTTCGCTATACCACCGCCGGTGGCAATCGACTCGCCAACGTGCAACCGTTCGTCGCGGATATCGCACTCGGCCATACCGCGGTAGCGCACAACGGGAACCTTATTAACGCGGACGATCTGAGGCGGGAGCTCATTGAGCAAGGCTCAATCTTCGCTTCAACCTCGGATACGGAAACGATTCTTCACCTTCTCGCCCACGGAGACCGCGATCAGCCACTCGTCGAATCGGTAATCGCGGCACTTCATCGGATCAAAGGGGCATTCTCTCTCCTTATTATGTTCGAAGATCGCTTAATAGCTTGTCGAGACATGTTTGGGCTTCGACCGCTCGCTGTTGGAGAACTGGACGGCGCGACCATTTTTGCGTCCGAAACCTGCGCATTTGACCTCATCGGAGCCAAATATATTCGCGATGTAGAACCTGGTGAACTTATCGAGGTCCTCCGCGATGGAACGATGAAAAGCTACTACCCCTTTGGATTTTCTCGGCCCGCGCCATGCATCTTTGAATACGTCTATTTCGCCCGTCCAGACTCGATGGTCTTTGGGAAGAACGTATACAAACTCAGAAAAAACATGGGTGCGGAGCTCGCCCGAGAAACCCCGGTCCAAGCTGATCTGGTAACCGCGGTCCCCGACTCTGGAGTGGCAGCGGCTATCGGATACGCAGAAGCGTCGAAGATTCCGTATGAGATGGGTCTCGTCAGAAATCACTACGTGGGACGGACGTTCATTGAACCCAAACAGTCCATTCGAGACTTCGGGGTTAAAATCAAGCTTAACCCTAATTCTGACGTACTTGCGGGCAAGTCTATCATTGTCGTCGACGATTCTATCGTTCGAGGAACGACGAGCAAAAAGCTTGTAGCGATGCTACGACAGGCGGGGGCTCGGGAGATCCACATGCGCATCTCGTCTCCGCCCACGACAAACCCATGCTACTACGGGATCGACACCCCGGATAAACACGAGCTCATCGCCTCGCGACACTCCATTGAAGAGATAGCGAGCTATATCGGCGTAGACTCCCTTGCCTACCTCTCAATCGAGGGGCTGTATAGAGCTGTCGAATCCACGCCTGGTAAATTCTGTGACGCATGCTTCAGCGGCACTTATCCTGCCGGCACTCCGGTGCAGATTAAGCCAAAGAGACAGCAGATGCTATTTGGCGCGGATTAGTAAGCTTCAATCCGACATACACATCACTCATTACATTCTTAGCAACAATCCTGCTAGTTGGCCGCGGCTTGTTGGGGTAGCCTCCTATCCTATATGAACGTTCACACGATGCAGCGCATAGACTATTGGTTTGGCATCCCCTTATGCCTGCTCTTCTCGATCGTCGACTACTTTAGCAAACTCCTCGTCGGCGGACCCCCGGCAAACACACCTCTCAAAAAGATCCTCTGCGTTGAGTTAAGCGAGATGGGTAGCGCGATACTCGCCTATCCAATGATGCGCAAAGCACTCGATACCTATCCTGACCTCGAATGTCATTTCTTGATCTTTCGCCGAAACGTGGAGAGCATTGAGATGCTCGACCTGCTTCCGTCAGAGAGGATTCACGTTATCGAGGACACCAACCTCCTTACCTTCACGTGCTCGAGTATATCCACCCTCATCAAGCTACGCCGCCTAGGCTTTGACGCGATCTTGGACCTTGAGCTTTTCTCCCGCTGCACGGCGCTTATATCTTTTCTTGTCGGAGCCACTCATAAAGTCGGCTTTCATAACTACACCGAGGAGGGATTGTACCGCGGCACATTCTTTACACACCGAGTGTGGTACAACCCTCACTATCATATCTCGCAAAATTTCGTTGCGCTCCTCGAAGCGCTTCAAACCGACCCGACCGAGCCCCCCCTCGTTAAGATAGCTATAAAAAAAGAGGGCCTTACACTCCCTCGTCTTACCGTCAAAAAAGAGGCCGCCCACGCCTTGCGGGTAGTCCAGGCTAGTATCCCCGCATTCGCCCCGCCAAATCGGCTCATCCTCTTTAACCCAGACCCCGGGCTTCTGGCCCTCCGTGGCTGGCCGGTCGAGTCGTACAAGGCGCTCGGTGAGAAGCTGTTGGCGGAAGACTCGGACCTATACGTCGGAATCATCGGCCTCGAACGTAGCTCGCGTTATTTTGATTTGATCGTTCAAGACTCTCCCCACCCGGACCGTTTTATAAATCTGTGCGGAACGATGGAGACTTTGCACGATCTTCTCGGACTACTCGATATCGGCTCGGCTCTTGTTACCAATGACAGTGGTCCCGCGCATCTTGCTCCCCTCGTTGGCCTTCCAAGTGTGGTGTTTTTTGGCCCAGAAACGCCGAATAGATACGCGCCCCTCGGACACACGACCACAAGCCTCTATGCGGGGCTTGCGTGTAGCCCCTGCTTCTCGGCACAAAATCATAGGCGGAGCGTCTGTCAAAACAATCGGTGTCTTCAGGCGATATCTGTAGATGACGCACTCGTAGCGGCGCGGGCAGCTTTAGCAGAAGGCGACGCAACTCGTGCGGTGTAGCCTCATATGGTGAGCATTGTCGATACAACTAGTAAACGCGTCCTAGCGGCTCTTCTGATCGCGAGTATGACAGCCCTGATCGCCTTTCCGTTCGTCAATACGAACCCTGCGGCGATGCTCCTCGTTGGAGACCTGCCAGGTTTTTACTCCCTTGGCCGGATAGTTTTGAATGGACACGGGGAGCGGCTTTATGATTTTGAATATCAACGGGCCATCCAGAATACCTATTGGCCCCAACTGAACGGCACGATGTTCCCCACGATGTACCCACCCGTGGTGGCAGTGGGTATGGCGACGATTGCTTGGCTACCTCCTAGCGTCGTTCGAGTACTCATCGCGCTCTCGCTCGTGAGTATTTTAGCCCTCCTGAGTAGAAGCTACTGCAAGGACCTTAAGGTAGAGCGGTTCACCCTTATCCTCTTCTCTCTTCCAATCTGTATTTCAATTATAGGCCCTCAAAACACTATCCTTTCTATTCTTCTCATCACGACGTGTCGACAACTTCTTCTATCTCAAAGAGAACTCGTCGCGGGGGTTTGCGCCGGCCTGCTTTTCTATAAGCCCCAAGTGGGAATCCCCTTCACGCTCGTTACCGCGATCGGAACGGGACCTAAGTTCTCGTTCGGATGCTTTCTCGCAATCGCGGCGGAATATCTCATAGGGTATTGGGCTTATGGGGGTGAGTGGCTACTGCCGTGGATAGAAAAAATTCAATCCTACTCCGCGCTTCGCTTCTCGCTTGATGGGTATCAATTTACTCCTCTCACCCGCGGCTTCGCCCCTTTCCTCATGTCAGGACCATCCGCGCGACTATGGGAGATAGGCGCTTTTGGGATAGTGAGTATCCTCTTCGCGCGCGCGCTCTTTACATATAAAACCGCCCCCCTTCAACGAGACCGCATACTAGCCCTCTTTCTTGTGACGTTCCCCGTCTTTGTTCCTCAAACTAATTTCTACGATCTTGGAATCGCGATCTTCGTGCTCTGTACGTCTATTAACCTCTCTTCTAAACGTGCCCTGTTTGCGGCGATCGCCCTGACCATCGTCGTGAACGCATGTGTCTCAATTCGCCAACCAAGCTTTTCACTAGTTCCGATAGCAGCGCTTGCGGTCGCTCTTTTTTACTTAAGGAACCGATCATGCCGCGCCTCCTAACCCTTCTGCTCTTCATTGTGGCGGCTCTCGTAAACCTGTGGAAGCTTCGTCCTCTTGACGATCTAGATACCTTTAATCAGATCGTTTTGGGCTCCTGGTTTCCGCGCCATCTCATCCTTACCAGCAACGAGCCCAACACTCAGGTGTTTATCGGCTGGCTCGCGCAGGTGCTCTTCGCGGTTATACACTCGTTGGCGGGATTAGCCGGCATCAAAACCCTAAATCTTCTCCTTTTAGCTGGGGCGTTTTTCCTTCTCGGCTTGTGGCATGCGGCTCTTGTCCGTGCTCGGGGGGCGATATATCCATCAATGCTCGCCCTTAGCGCCGGCCTCCTCAGCTCCTTTCTCGTATCCGCAAGCAACACCAGCGCGAGGCCTCAGAGCTTCGCGTATCTCTGCTTTTGCGGAGTCCTTTTTCTACTTACCAGATGGAGCACAAAGGGCACCAAGATCTCGATACAATGTGCCTCGCTCTACGGCATCTTTATCGTGTGGCAGAACTGCCATTCCTCTATCGTTCTAGCTCTCCCCGTTATCTTCGTATTCATACTACTCCGCGGATGCTCACCCCTACTCCTGGTTTCAGTGGCGACCGCTTTTTTCTGCACACCGGACGGAGCATCCCTTATCTCCATAAGCGCAACTAATACGGAGATATCCAAGAGCCTTCTCTTGATCTCAGAGTGGATGCCGCCGTGGCACTACTCCGTATACTCCGCGATGATAGGCTTTTGGATAGTATTGGCGATGACCTCGGTAATGAGCATAATCGCCTATCGAAGAAAGGTAGCCATTGACCCGACCCCCGTCTTACTCTCTCTGCTATTCTTGGTTCCTACTTTATACTCATCACGTTTCGGGGTGTTTTGGGGTTTTGTAAACGCTCCGTTATTTGGCGAGCTCGTGAGTGCCCTGTGGCCCGGTGCGCTCGGTCGGCGTTCAATATCAGAGGCCAATTCACGAACGATGGCTCTTTGCGCGGCGACTCTACTCGGGGTCGCCGTTATTTTCCCAGGTCCACTTCTACCCTCAGCATCTCCTCTTGCGACGGTCCAAGCGGCGAAGGCTGAGCTTCCTACGGCGAGGATCTTTAACTATCGAGAATTCGGCGGGCAGCTTGAGTACGTCGGATACCCTGGATGGACGGCCTATATTGACGGGCGACTCTACCTCTATCCAAAGGAGATATGGGAACAGTACAACGCCATATCCTCCGCCACACCCCAAACAGGGCTAGCAAAGACTCTTGAGGCTTACGATCTCTTAGTGCTTAGTCCATACGCTCAAGCGCCGCTCATCTCGTTCCTCAGAAATAATCATGTAGAGGGGCGCTTCGTCCTAGACTCTTCTGAGGTCGTAATCTTCAAAACGGGCAAGCAAGCACACGATTACTCACTACCCCTTGAGTATCCCCCATCAGGATCTTACGATGTGCACCCCAATTTACAACCGAGGTGAGAGGCCCTCCACAAAAAAGCGTCCCATCAGCAGCTCCTAGGGGCGCGCCCAATACTCGCCAAAATAATCACAAATGCCAACGATACCGAAGTCCAAGCTAGCCCATCCTATGACCACTTTGTGCTCTAGCTAGCTATAATCATCCGCCCTATTTCTCAATGGGATTAGGATCTCCGGGCAATGGCTTACCGGTGTATAAGTCAATCGGAGGACCAAGTCGCACAGAGGGCGGTTTCGGGGGGACGGACGCCGCTGGAACCTCAGAGTCTTCAGAAGTAGACGAGGGAATCTTAGAATAATCTGGTGGTGAGGGGTCTGCTTTTCCGCCTATGCTGTCGGCACAGAATTTTCCACAACATACCAACCCTTGGTCGCCAATATTCTTTGGAACATAAACTTTTTCAATCGCACCCTGTGCACACCCAATTCCGTTAAAGGTGTTCGGTCGATTGTCACAAGTCTTCTTATTCTTAATGTACGAGGTGCTGTCTCGGTCGCCCTTATTCGGATCTATTTTACTCTTCTTAAGGTGTTCCGCCCACATTTTCGCAAGTGTTTCACAGGTTGGCAGACATGCGTCACCTACCTTTCCCCATCCGTTAGAGCCATCACAGGAGAAGATTGGAGGGGGTGCAAAACCATCCGGTAGTTTCGGGGCTGGAGCCATAACATCCACGATCTCGGATGCCGTAAAAGCAACCTCACAAAACCCGCGAGGAGAACACTTAAAGTTTTCGGCACATCCCCGACCTGTTTGAGTCTGCTCGTCGTATACACACTTAGTGGAGGCCGTAGCACCTACGACACCAAGGACGGTGACGCAGATAAGGGCGCTGGTTAGGGCAAGCCGAAAGTGTCTCATGTTCCCCCAAAGGTACTTACTACTTTGTGCGGGAAGTCGGCGAAAAACCTCTCTCCCTTAAGACAACTCGCCCCAAAATCGCTAAATTTACTCTTAAAATTACCGCAAAAGGGATTAATTCGACGCGCCAATCGTAATCGGTCGATCTATGAATCCCTCATAGTATCAAACTTTTATCCCATCTTCCAACGCAAGCACTCTCCTCATCAAGCTAGGTCACCAAAACGACCAAACTATCCATAAACTTGAGTGCTTACCTATCCTCGATTGCCTCTGATCGAAGGATACAACGGTAATCCTAAGGCACAGAGTATGGTATTCGCCTCCCCACAAACACCATCAGGTCGCACACCTCATCCGGAAATATCCGTGCACCCACCCATGGTTCCGAGTGAGCCTCCTGTGCGCAACACCTTCGCTGCTACCACCGTACCGAATCGATATTCATCATCCAAAGAGCAGCTACAACACATCAAACTTGAGATCCAGTCAGGCAAGATTCCTCAAGAACTTCACGAAGAGTGGCGCCTCGTTGAATCTAAAAGTCCTGAGGGCCTAGCTTTTCAACACAAGTGCGAACAACTCGCTCGTCTACTCTTCACCGATAGAGAGGTAGTCCCGGGTCGCAACAAAGCATCAGAGCGCTACGCGGAGCTTCTTACTCACGACTTCGATAAGGACCCCGTCCGTTTCCTTATCTCCAAAACCGAAGAGCCAAACGCTTGGTTCGTAAAAGATAGCTCACCCAGGATTATCGTTCTCAGTGAGGGGCTTTTTAAACCTAATAAGAAAACTGGCCTTGCGCCTATTCATTGCGAAGAGGATCTTCTCATCGTCATCGGACACGAGATGACTCACGCAAAATTTGAAACCTCATTCGGTAGAGGGCCCAACTCAAAAGCGGAGGAGGCGTTGTGTGATGCGGTCCCGATGCGACTCCTTCACTATCTCGGTCGAGACCCTTCAACCATCCTCTCGTTCGACGAACGCCTGAGAGGCGGCCGCAACATCCGCCCAACGTGGTATGAAATTGCAGACGCGCACCTGAGCGGGCCCTCACGACGATCGGTTTACGAAGCCGCGCTCACTGAGCTCGGACTCTCTCTCGGCGGGATGACAAAAGTATCGGGAGTTCAAACAGGCCTTGACCGCGACTTGCCACGAGTGGTTTTTCAGGGCGTTCACACCAGCTTCTTCGATGCGCTCACCACTTCGTCCGGATACCAATCGCTCACTCCAAAAGAGAAAGCCAACCTACTCTTTGAAACTCTCCGAACTGTCGGAACTGACTTCCCCATTCGGTCCGCGGATCTTAACGACGCCTTCAACAAAATAGGCCTCACGATCGACCGAAAAACGGATCGGTCCGATATCAACCGGTGGGTGGAATGTCTCTACGAATTTTCTACATCGATACGGACCGAATTCTCCTCATCGTTCTCTGAGGTTTCTCTTGAGGCCACACTCAGAGAGATGTACAGAGGCATCTCCCACGCAACGGGGAGCGGAGACAAGATTAGACCTCTAGGCCCGACCCTCAGAGCTATATCGGTCGCCATGAGAGGTATCATTGACGCAGTAGAGGAAGAAGACCACAGAGCCCTACGAATATCTTGCGACGATCTCTTTCGACTTTACCAAAATACACCGTGGTGCAGGTCCGAGATAGGTATTGGACTTTTGCGTACGATCTCCTGGCCTACTTTCGAGCTTCCAAACCTTGACCGAATTATCGAACGCGACAGGCCGGAGCGTCCATGCTGGCAATTCCTAGTGGATCACGCGCTCGACCACGAACACATCGCCTTTGCGACTATCATTATGGGCATGGGCCCAGATCCCCGACTCCGTGACGCCGCTCGAAGCTTCTTATCTCGCCCCGATAGCATTCCTATTGAGCAGCTCCTCGCGAATAAAGGCAAAGTGGAGATTTCAGCGATTAGCAACGGACCTAAAGACGCCGACGGAACCCGACTCTCTCAATGTGGCATCTCCAAATCAGGACGGATTGATGGATTGAGCTCAACGCAAGAAAACAAGCTAAACATATCAGCGGCCGTGTCTAGTCAAGACATTCAACAGATCGTTCTTAACGCGGTACTTTCGTCGGTTCCTCAACACTCTCGCAACAGCCCTGCTCATGAACCCCTCCCCGCACAGCCGGCGAATCACTCAGCGCCTTCAAGCCAAGAAGCCGCGAAAGAGATTCTGAAGCTCAACCTCGCTTCAGGAGCTCAAACACTCCTCGACCTCCTTAACACACCCAATGGAATGTGCGACGAATCTATGATGCAGGAGATCCTTGCCTCAGCCCATTTCGTCGTGTTCTCTCCTCACACTCAGAGCATGATTCGCAAAAGCCCCACACTCCCTGTGGAGAGAAACGTTCTTGAGCTCATCAAAACGCTCTCAGACGTACGTTCCTCCAACCCACCTCTCTACGACCTCGTCCTAAGGAACCTTCCATCTGCCTCGCTCCAACTATACTCGTTCGACGGGACCCAGCGACCAAATGAGAGATTCATCTCGGGCGCCCTGACAGCCTTCATCAGGGAGATTGCTCCCGACCTCTCGGATCCGCGCTTATTTCAAGTACTCTGCGGAGCTGGTACAGAGGATGCTCAATTTGTACCCCCTCAAGTACGTACGATCGCAAAAGAGCGCCTCAACTATCCATCTACTATTACCGCTATCGCCCTTCGAGATTGGGTCGACAAACATGGCGAGACTCTCTACTTCGAGCGACAAACTAGCCCGGATATCACGGTTTCGTCCCATTCAGCGATCTTGAGTCTATGTGGACAAGACTTGCTCAGTCTCGCCAGGGATACGCCCCTGACTGGCGAAGACCTCCTTCCTATTGCACATACGGCTTCCCTACTTGAGAAGTGTTTTGATGACTATATTCGATATATTACGAGTGACGATCTCGCCAAGCACATCTCAAACATTGACTATACTACCCTCGCGCACGATCCTCGCGAGCTCGCGAAGGCGTGGAGGATCCTGTATTCAATGGGATTGATGAACCATTCCTTTGAGGAAGGTTGCCTTTCTTTCGTGGTCAATCGCTGCGAATCCCTTCAAGCAGGAACACCTGAACGAATAGAGGCGATCGAAACCTTACTTGCTGGATCGCGAATTCGACAAGCGGAACTCCGGGAACGCTGCATCGCGCTGTGGATCCACGATGCCCGACTCGGCCTAGGGCTAGATGACAACTCCGCTGACTATATTGCAAAGGTCGAATCTCGCCTCCGTCCAATCACAGAGGGCGGAATGGCAGCAGTAGACTTAGAGGATATAGGGTTCCGATTAGCCAACGCTGTAGTTAGTCAACGAGATTGCTCGATGCGAATTGAGAGCCTTGTAGCCTCGAGCGAATCGCTCGCAAGGACACACATTTGGGCGATTGGAACAGCGGCGGAAGCTGTTCTACTCGCGATTCGATCGCACGAAGAGGAGCGAAATGCCTTTCTCAATTACCTCTTAGGAAACGGCAATGATACCGCGTGCCAGGACCTCGCGGAACAAATATCCCATCTGATTACAGCTTCTACGGAGAGTTCGTCCGATTCTATTGAACGGATAGAGAAGTCCAGACTGGTTGAAATCACCAACGCCCTAAAGCTCCTACACACAGAATTTTGGCGTATATCACTTGACGGAAGGGCGGTGTTAGCAAAGGAGCTCTTCCCTCTCGAAGCACGCAGTTCAGTTGAACGATCCTTCGATTTTGTTGTCGAGCAGGTCCTCCCTCCTTCTATGCCCTATTTTGGGGAGACCCGAGACCTTCTTAAGAGGTATATTCATGCTCTTCCGGAGCACGCCCAACACCTCGCGATGGCGGCTCTTCTAACCGCGGGAGAGCCCGGGAAAAACAAAGCATCAAGCCCGGGCGCGATCTTGGCAAAGTTTGCCGAGAGCCAAGGCCCCGCAGAAATTAAATTTGTTCAAGTCTTGATGGACGCTCCAGGACTTCCAGAGGATTTTCGCCGGGACTTAATCCATCACGCTGGCCACCTTAAATACAAAACTCAGGCTCCTTCGCGCGCTCAGATCTTTAGACTTCTCGACATTATCGAGAAGCGAGACGGTGAAACGTTCGGCCATATCGGCCCCCTTCGTGGATGTGGCTCAATGAATATAGTTGTTAAGCTCGCCGATGAAGTCCTCTGCCTCAGACGACCAAACTGCCAAGCTCGAGCCGAGGACGGTTTCGATATTATGCTTCGAATGCTCGCAAGCATGCCTTCGGATGATCCAATCGCTCAGGCACTCAGACCGATCGTTCACGACGCGCGCGAGCGCGCAAAGATTGAAAGCAACTTCCTGATCGCGAAACATCAATACGATCGTGGTGGGAGCAATTATCGGGGATACACCGCGATTATCGATGACCAGCGTATCTCCCTTGATGCGGCCCAAGTTCGCCGAGGGGGTCAAGACTACTTCACGATGACGGAAATGGAGGGAGAGCATTTCGTGACGCTATTGGAGCGCGCCCCTCATGACCCTCGATTGCGACGTATCGCGAAGGTCATCCTTACTCGTGAGTTCAACGCGATACTTCGTGGAAACTTCGACTGCGACAGACACGGAGGACAGATAGCAATCGGTGAAAAGATTGGACATTTCGACTTCAAAGCGATGGCTCTCGATTCCTGGACCCTTGACGATCATCGCCAACTAGTACGCGTTCTGGTTTCTACCGCGATGAACTGCTCGTCGATAGCGGATCTTGCTCCGACTCTCGTGAACACCCTTCACCAGATGCGTTCTGAGGGATTACAGGTTTCGAAAATGGTTACCGAATCTCAAAAGGCGATTCTCTCATTGGGAGACTACTTTAAGGCGCTCGAGCCTCTTCACCGTGACGAGTTAATTCAAATAGTTTTGAGCGCGATATCGATCGAGATACCGCCTCATTTGCAAAAGCTTTACGCCGCTGAATTAGCGACTATAGCTTTACCGGAAATTAAGAAAAACGCCGGGATGTTTAGCGGTATTGTCACAAAGCAAATGGTTGAATCAACTTTCGCCGCTGTACTAAGGGGCGAGCGACTCTCTCCGGCTCTACTCAAGCTCTTGCCTGATTCCGTAAAGACACTCTTACCTGATCCGAGAACACAGATTCGTTTTGAGAAGGCGCAATAACTGCGGTGGGCAATCACAAACCCAATTATCAAACGAAGGGATGAAGTACTGGAGGCCTTAACATTTCTCAGGATTTTACTCTGAGAGCGGCTTTCACTTCATCGATAGCAACCTGCAATTGATGGACTCGCTGCTCCCTGGACCCCCATAACTCGATCACTCGCGGGCCATTTTTATCAGGCAGCACTTGAAAACGGCCGTCTCGATAGATCTGCTTAAAAATCGCGTCGACATCATCTCTATACGCATGATCAACCGGCCTAATTCCATCAGCTTCCATCTCCACCGGCCAAGTATCGCTTTTTGGTACAAACGCTAGGATGTCAAGGCGACTCAACGAATCCCTTACAACGGGAACCATCGATGCAACAAACGCATCATCGATATCTGTGCGACCTTGATTGGCTGTGTATTGGGAGTAGGCGATATAATCGATCGGCGCCCGGTCAAAAATCACGTCGTCCGTGCATTCGCAATACCGCTGAATTCGGCTGATATTATAATAAAGCTGAATGCCATTGTGCAGTTTAGTTGAGGATTCACGAAAGAGGATCTCATACGGCCCATAAAGCCCCAACACTCGATAGGGCTCCTCTTCGCGGATAAACTGGGGATGTTTTGCTACCCAGTCGTTCACTACCGTTGATTTCCCTAA
Organism: uncultured delta proteobacterium; assembly: GCA_903920005.1. Classification (GTDB taxonomy): domain Bacteria; phylum Bdellovibrionota_C; class UBA2361; order UBA2361; family OMII01; genus OMII01. The sequence continues at coordinate 9,386 of CAIXKI010000186.1, read as the reverse complement.
AGAGTGAGATCCTGAGATGGCGATGCGCATGGTTTTATCCTATTTCTTACATTTTGAACCATAAGGCGAGAATGGAAAAGGAGTTGTGGGCTTTGGAAGGTACACTATACCCACCAGCGGGACTTGCGTGGAGATCTTCTACCAAAAGGTGTGGAAGTTTTGGGTAGGTCAATAGACCGTGCGCGAAATCAGGACCTCCTCAACGCTAGGATATTTTGTCACGAATTAGTCTCGACCGGAGCTTTGCCCGAACGAGCGAATCTCCTCTACGAACGGTTTAATGATCAATTCAAAGGCACTCGGGGCAACGGAATCAGCCGCCTCAACGAGGGGCTCAATCTCAGAAACCAACGCGTCTTCTGCCCGCTCATAGAGGGATGCCCATCGCGTAAGCACCTCGGAAAAAGACGGCGCTACGTCATGAAAAAGGGTCTCTAACTGTTTAGCGACTTTAGTTACATCCGCTTCGCGGGAGATAAACTCACGGCCGGCTTCTCCGAATCTCCGCGAGCCCTCCCCTGAGAGCGCTTCAAAGATACCGACGAGCTGCGCCGTTTCAAAAGCACCCGCTACTATCGAAAACACCGCATCGTTTGGAAGTTCCTCTCCCGCGGCGGCTTTGAGCACTACAACCGGAACTCCGGCAGCCATCGAGAGGTGGAGGTAAGGGCCTAAATGCCCAAACGGAGAGTTGTGAAGGTGCAGCGCTACATCAGCATTTAACAGAAGCTCAATCCATACCCCAGTGGAACGATTTTCAACGATGGTAACGCGATCGGATACTTCGAACTCCTCAATAAGCGCTCGAGCTCTTGGGGATTCCGAGACATCAAGCATCCACGTAAGATGCCAGGGACGCTTGAGCGCTTTAAGGGCTTGTAAGCTCTTGTGAGCGTGGCTTTCGATGCCGGGAGACGATTGAGTCACAACCTTTAGAGTTTCTCCAGTCGAGGACTTATGAAAAGCCGGTTTTGCTTCAACCGGAATCGGGACGTACTCACTTCGGTGAGCACCAATCGCGTATTCAACACGGTTACTAACCAATCCGAGAAACTCTTTGCGAGCCCAGTGAGAGTCGAAGAGTACAACAGGCGATACGGAAACCTCCCTATACGCATGCGGACGAAGTTGATGAGGAAGGTGCGCCCGATCTGAAAACGACAACGACGTGTCATGAAACTGAGCAACCGTAAGCTCCCACGGGCTCGTGTGTAGCGCCTCAGCGCCGAGATCTCCCAAAAAGATGTCATGTACCCAAGTAACGCCTGGGTGCATACCAATTTGTGTACGAGCGAATCGACCCGCAACTCCATCTTCAAGTTGATAGAAGAAGAGATCAAACGGACGCTGACGGTGTCGCTTGTACGCGTTCAGGTGATGATTGTGTTTAATCCAAGGATAGGGAGTAGAAAACGAGGAGGAGAACGTCTCTATCTCGAAACGATCCTTAAGAATAGGAAGCAAAAGGTCCGAGCAATACTGTGAGACAGAACGGGGAGACTCGCCCTGTTCAATAAGTTGACTGAACCATGCTATGCGCAACCGTGATGTCGACATTACGCTCCGACCACCTGCGTAAGTTCATCGACCTGCGTCCTCGCCAATGGCGAAAGAAGTCCGTTGATTACGTCGTCCCATCCGGTCGAAAGCATTCCCGCATCCTCGATGAGCATACGACCCATCGAGCCCATCTTCTGGGCCGACGCGGGATCCCGAATCAATCCGTTGAAGGCCTCGGCCATCGCGAGTGGCGTTGGCGCAACGACGCGGCCATTTTCACCGTCTCTAACGAACTCCAAAGTTCCCCCACTATCAGTCGCGGTGATTACGGGCTTACCACTCGCCATCGCCTCTAGGGTGACGTATCCATAATCTTCATCAAACGGCGCGTAGAAAACCCCTGTCGCCCTCGAGTAGAGATCTAGGAGCTCTTGGTCACCCACTCGTCCGAGGAACTGAACCCGTGAGCTCAGGTTGTGCTTGTTGATTTCGTTCGTAAAGAACTCCATCGCGCCCGGTTCATCTGCGACACCCACGACCTTTAGGGAAAGCTTCGCGTCGATATGAGGGAGGGCGTTGATAATAAGGTCGAGCCGTTTAATGCGACAGATACGTCCTACCGAAAGGATGTAGGGCTCCGAGGTTTCGTTTCGATACTGATTCCCCTGAGGGAGCGGCGGATAAAGCACCTTTGAGTGGAGCCCGTTAAACGCCTTGAGACGGTCGGCTACGTTCTTTGAAATCGCCGAACGGAACGCGCACTCCGAGAGAGCCATGGTATCCCCATCGGTTAGAAGGCGTCGCATCGCCTCATCTCGCGGGTCATCTCCGATATCTGAGTACTGTCCTCCATAGAGGTCATAGATGGAGCGAAGCTGGTGCACGAGCCACACACTCTTCTTCGGGTGACGCGCGTAATAGCTCGGAAACTTCGTCGCGATTACGAGATCAATCGGCGTTCCCGCGAAATTCGAGAGGTCGAGAGAGCGCCACATGGCTGCGGCGGTCACAAGATTTTGCTTCGGCAAAGGATTGAACGGAAGCTCGATAACATCAGCCTCATGCCCACGCGCGCGGAGGTGCTTTACGAGGCTGCCAACGAGAACCTCCTGTCCACCGTGCGTAAAGGGAACCTTAACCCCAAGAACAAGGATACGTGCCATATCTATGCTACCTCAAGCACCAAACAGTAGTCCTGATGCCCATACAAGAGGCGATTGAGTTGCTGAAGATTGACGTTAACTCGCCGAACCGCGTCAGCAACAGCGGGCGTATGGCTTGAATCGATGGGAATCTCTTTGAGCAGATGATTTGGGGATACCGGCGAGAGGTACTTTGTTTCAACCAACTTAAGGCCGGACAGAGTAGCGATATACCCTAACGTGTCGGGGTGCATCGGCCAAACGTGCGTTGGATCCCGGAAGTAGTTCGACGATAGCGCGAGCATCGACTGAGGATTGATTGTCTCGAAGATCACTTTCGCGCCAGGGATGAGCTTGGTCTTTGCCAGCTCACACAGCTCCTTTAGCTGCGATTGCGTTAAGTGCTCGACAACCTGAATAGCGATCAGTCCACCGAGCGACTTATCCGGAAGCGATCGGAGGTGCGCAATCCCATCGCCATACTTGGTGTCGCACCCATTAGCGTTAGCGACGTTCACCATCACGGTGTCGAGGTCAACGCCATACGATTTGACGCCCGCTTTCTTAAAGAGACGTTGAAGCTCTCCGCGGCCCGATCCGATTTCGAGAACGGTTCCAGGAGCGCCCTTAAACATTCCTGGATAGATCGAGAGTCGTCGTTCGATCTCCCCTTCTCCTCCTCGATAGCGATTCTCAAGCAGGAGGTACGATGTATCTGGCCGAACAGGGGTATCACCGTTCTCGGAAACGCGTGGTGGATTTGAATCCGTGTAGCGAGAGAGGTTATTGAGAATACCCTCAAGCCCACGAACCATCGAATCAATCGTACCAAGTCGCGAATGAAAATCTTGGGTTATCGATGTGAGCTGCTGCTCAAGAGAGAAGATGGAGCAGGTCTTTTCATCATCAATCCGACCTACCCACTCCGTTACACGCCCTACATCGTGATCGATCTTTCGAATAACTTCGACATCTCGATCATCAACGTATCGGCCGATGTCGTTTAGGTAGCGCACGAGGTTCTCATTGAACTGCCGTTGTGCGGCGAGATAATCGTTCAAAACAAGTTTCTTAAAAAATCCGCGAACTGCGCGCTTAAACTTCGGAAGGAGCTTTCCAACGAGACCTCGTCGGTGGGTTGGAATAACCGCGGGTGAGAACTTGGTCTCGAATGCGTAGTTCTGATTCAGAAACCGAAGCTCCTCGGAGTGCTGCAGGTCGCCGTCACGCCCCTTTCCCTTTGCCACTCTCAGCGACGACAGAGAGAAGTTCGGGCGCTTATCGCGATGACTCTCTACATCCGCCTTAATACGTTCTCGAATCTCCGCCATTAAGGTCGGAATATCCTTCGTGAAACCTTTCGCTTGCGGGGACCCGCTCTCAGTGATTGGGAGCTTACGCACCTGCTCTGTCATCGCCTTCACACCCTTTTCAAAGACTCGTGCTTCTTGCACTACGTCTGTTCACCTATCGGCGGGCCTGAGTCGAACGAGGCCCTAGCACAACAGGCGGCGCTTTCACCGAGCATTACGGCGAAAGCTAACAACCCTAGTGCGGCTCATACGTACCCAGAAGGTGACATACTTTTATGCACGCCGCGCTAGGCCTCTATACTCTAGCCTTCCCCCGACTCCGTCAAGAGCCGGGGGAAGAGAAAAAGGCCTAAAACCGATAGGTTAGGGCCGCACGAATGCGCCATGAAGGGGTAATCTGCAGATCAGAGTTGTTCACGTTGAGCGGCATATCCCAGCCGAGCACTCCAAGCCATGTATGATTTGATAAAGCCGTCAGCTCGGGACCGATAAAGGTGCCATTGAAAGCCGTGTCCTCATACTCAACTCCACCCGCTCCGGTGTCTTTTCCTTTATACTGACCCGAGAGCCTCGCCCGGAGCGAAACCTGTGCGTCATCGCTCGAAAGCAGATACCGCCCGGCGGCGGCGGACCAAACCCAATCATTCGCGTAGGTGTAGTCGTACGCTCCCTCTGTGCGAATGGTGTATTGCGCGTCGCCCTGAAGGACGTACCTTCCTTGCTGAATAATGAGGCCCGTTCCGAAGGGCACGTCCCACGATCCCGAACCCAGCGCTAGATCGTGGCCGTGAATGGCGTTCTCTGCCCCTGTCTCATGGTCCATGCCCCCGTGCTTAAGAGCCATATGTTCATCATGCCCTTCGTCGGGGCTTTCATCCCCATGCTCTCCGTCCCCCTCTGGCTCAGAGGGCGAGTCATTATGAGGAACAGCTTCTTCTCCTAAAAGATGAGCATCTCCGGTCGGCAACTCAAGTCCTCCAAACACTCGCCAACGAACCAAAGTCTCTCCTTCGGCGTACCGAACGGGCACATAGTTAGCCACCAAGGCGATGTCCCCGATACCGCTTGTAGAGCCCGTCTGTGGGCTCCCATCCTCAATCCTGCGATAGTCTCGAGCAATTACCGGCAAAACAATCTGAAAAGCGGTCGATTCATTCGCGTCATAACTCCCAATCACTTGAGTCACGGAACTTTTTAAAAACTGATTGTCGACGTTATCAACGTAGCTCCCATTTCTCTGAATTCGATTGAGATAAGTGAACTGCTCAGCAGCTCCGAGCCGAAACGATCCCTCTATCGGACTATCAAATTGAACGGCGGAGTAAATTCCACACACATCACACGCATGCGCGGAACCTACGCTCATAAAACTATATACGACTGCAAACACAAAGTGCCGCGTTAAAAACGATCTCATAGCATCATCAAAATATACATAGACACGTCGAGCGCGCATCGCGGAGCCCGACCACCAACAGAGGCCGGGAGGCCCCTGATCTTCTACAGTGTAACGAGAGAGAGAGCTGGTGGTGCCCGCGCGCGGGCTCTAACAAAGCGCCCCGCGATGACTACGTCTTGAGCCTGAAGTATTTGAGAGGTTGGAAGCGAGCTGAGCTTTATTCCATCGTCTGTAGCCAAAGACGCGGGCAGAACAAAACCAGCCGTGAGAGAGCGCATCTGCCCAAACACACACGGCTTTGCTTCTTGGGTCTGGCGAGCCCGCGCGGACTTACGCTCATGGCATCGACACTTGCTTTGGGGCGCGCGGGAAATAACGGACAGCGACAGTAAAAGCACCGCCAAAAAGGCTGAAAAATATCGTCGTTTTCGCCCCATCATATCGTCGAGAATCCTACATCGCCCTCCCGAAAATCTCCAGGGGGCAAGAGCTTTTACCTTGTTATCCGAATGTCCTAGCGAAATAGCTTCGTTACCCCAAATACCGCACGGTATACTACAGAGATGAGGGTTCAGCCGCTCCCGATCTTCGCTCTCCCCTTCGTACTCTTTCCCGGCGAACGGATACCATTTCGAATATACGAACCGCGCTATCGCGCCATGATCCGGGACTGCCTAGATCCAAGCGGACAACGGGGCATCCACGAATTTGGAGTTCTTTTCGCCACGGAACAGAACAACGCTGAGGTCGGGTGCGTGGCGCAGCTCGAACGCATACTGCAACACCATCCCGACGGTTCTCTTGATATACTCACTCGCGGATTACGTCGCTTCTACATCCAGGAGTTTGTGGGTGGTCGAGAGTATCCCGCGGCGATAGTTCAGCTGTATGATGACGAGGCGTTCCCGGATGGGCGTCTCGCGAACGTAGCGGCGTCCCTCCACACGAAGCTGATCGAACTAACGACGGAAAAGATCGAGGTTCCACTCTTTGAACCTCTGGACTACGTCTCATTCCTTTTGGGACATAACGCTGGGCTCCAGGATACTGAGCGACAAGAGCTTCTCGAGATGCGCAGCGAGCCGCAGAGGCTAGAATACCTCATCGCGTTTTATCGACGCGCCATCCCTGGCGCGATCCGAAATAACGAGCTCAAGCACAGAGTCAGGCTGAATGGGCATCTCAGAGTAATCAAGCCGGCGTCTATGTGATTTCACCTCCGTGAAATATAATTTCCTACAAATTATTTCGCTTGGAGATAACGAAAAGATATCGGCATGGGAGCAGTCTAAAAACCTCGTAAAAGAGAGGTTTTAAAACGCTCTCCACACCAACATCCGCGCAATCAAGGAAGTCTGCTCTCTTCAATCACAATCGGAGCCTTGAAACCTCTTTTCTCCGCAAGCGCTCTAAAGGCTTCGCTCTTTAAAAGCTTATCCCCCAATTCATGCGCCTGCGCGATACTGTTCGGCCGCTTCTCAATGCCTCGCAACCCAAGCTCGATCGGATTAAGGTCTTCCTGAAGCTTGCGCAAAGCACTCACAATAGCGGCGCGAAGTTCTACCTCTCCAGGCTGCTGAGATATCCCCGCCTCGACATACCGAGCAAGAGCCCGAATCCCTCTGACTCGATCACGTTGGAACTGAAAAAACAAACCAACATCATTCACTTCCTCAATCCCGCGCAGCGTCCTCGCGAAATCGCCAACACAACGCCGCAACTCATCACAGGCGGCTAGCGCACTCGGGCTCTGTACCGGAACATCCTCCGGTTTCTTGATGGGTTCATTCGCTTCCGCCATCTGAACCGAATGAAAGCACGAGACAAAAACAACTCCAAGTGCACACGTAAAAAAGGCACCGCGTCCTAAGAGACTCATAACAAAAACCTCCCATAAGAGAAAACCCGTACAACACTACCCATGCCGACGGCGTGAATAGCGTTCACGTCGTCGGCAGTGATTTTTCGTCTACCCACGAAAAGAGTATCATTGAACAGGCGAGAGTCAAAAACAGCGGCTTTCAGAGTATCTAACGGAGCGGTGGAAAAGGTTTCCCTCTGGGCGTTTTGAAAGGTTGAGGGCCAGATCTCCTCAGATTTCTTCGGAATGTTTTCGGTATCCTCCTCGAGGTTGTCGCCAAACTCTAGGGAGGTGCAACAGGAAATCAATTTTCACCAGACTGCTGGGTCGTTTTAGTCCCGATCGCTACATGCGCGAGGAGTGGCGCGTGATCCGAAAACGAGTCCCATGGTTCTCCATGCAAAACATCGCCACCTATCGCCCTACATCCCCGCGCGTATATCCTGTCAAGGCGAAGCATCGGATAGGCGGTTGGAAAAGTCGGAGCATGTTTGCCAGTAAGACCAAGGAAGACCTCGTGCGCTCCGATATCCTCAAAGAGCAGTTTCGACGCGCTCTCCTGCCAATCATTAAAATCCCCCGCAACGATAAGGGGATGATCATCAGGAACGCTACGAAGCACTCGCTGACACAGACGCTTTAATTGAGCTTCTCTCCCCCGCTTCAAGATGTTCAAGTGAACACACATACAATGCAATGGAGCCGATATTCCGGGAACCTCCAATACCGCGTGCAGAATACCGCGAGATTCAAACGCATTCGTAGATACGTCAATATTCTCAAACTCCAGGATGGGAAAGGTGCTTAAGATGGCGTTGCCGTGATGGCCGTGAGAGTACACAGCATTCTTTCCGTACGCGGTGTGAGGCCATCGAGCCTCCGCTAAGAACGAGAACTGACCTTCAGAAGGCCACTCGGTAAAACGATTTGCGTGTTTATCGTGTTGCCCTACCACCTCTTGAAGGAACATCACATTGGGGAGGAGATTAATAAGGGCATCACGAATTGACGGGAGCGTGAAGGCGCGATTACCTACCCCCATTCCCTTATGGATATTGTAAGAGAGCAGTCTAACGACAACGTCCTCGTCCATATACTTATAGAAGATACCTTACCCAGAGGAGGATCCGCCCGATCAATCTTTCAATAAAGGGACGATTACTCCAATTTTCCAGAGTTATCTCTTGAGCCGACCCTAAGTCGTTGACGAACTGCTCTTCCATAGCTTTACGAGCGTCTTCATTTGGAACCACCACATCCACCTCAAGATCATGAAGGAGGCTCCGGTGATTGAGATTACTTGACCCGACTAGCCCCCAATCATCAATCAACATAGTCTTGGCATGCAACACAGAGCCCGTATATTCGAATACCCGGACACCAGCTTTTAGTAGTCCCAAATGAAATGCCGACGCGACCCACGGCATGAACACAACATCCGAAAACGCCGGGACAAGCACCTTTACGTCGACATTCTCACGAGCAACAACCGTAAGCACTCTGAGCAATGAACCATCGGGCACAAAATAGGCGTTCGTTATCCATATGCGCTTCTGAGCTCCAACGAGGCGCACGAGAAGATCGAGATAACTCTCTCGGCGTTCCTGGCCAGAAACGTTTAGCCGAACCAAGGTGCTTGTCTTGACCTCCTTACGACGCAGCCGACGACGAAATCTCTTGAGACGCCCACCCCACACATCCTCAAAACTCTGCGTTAAAACACTGACGTCAGGCCCTCGCACCATTATGCCCGTATCTCGCCATGCTTGTTCTTTAAAGAGAGAGCGGAGGTGATAATCGGTGATATTCATACTTCCTACAAACGCTACCTCACCATCGATAACGTATAGTTTTCGATGCGTCCGATTGTTTAACCGACGGAGAAATTGCCTCATCCGGTGGCGTTTCTCCAGTCGAGACCTCCGATTCAGCCGCCACGGGAGGTCGTTGTAAACCTTGATCGCAACCCCTCCCTGTATAGCGAGGTCTCGAAAGGTACGAGCAAATGAGCTGGAGCCGATACCGTCCACAAGCAACCGAACAACAACGCCTCTGTTGGCGGCTCGTACGAGCGCGTTAAAGACGCGATGACCGGTGCGGTCGGAAGCGAATATATAGGTCTCGAAATCTATGGTACGCCGCGCGTTATCAATCGCGTGTTCTAGTAGATC
>CAIXKI010000185.1 GCA_903920005.1 uncultured delta proteobacterium | reverse complement strand
CGACGTGAGGGTCTTTCAGTTCGGCGAGGAGCGGCGGTAGCCACCCCGCATGAACTTCGGTGTCGTTGTTGAGGAAGAGAATGAAGGGGGCTCGACTCGCTTCGGCCCCAACGTTGCACGCCGGGGAGAAGCCTGTATTAGCACTGAGTGTTATAAGTCGAAGCTCTCTCCACTCCGAAGCCAGCAGAGTGAGCTTTCGGGAGGTTTCATCAGTAGACGCGTTGTTTACAACGATCACTTCAATCGGTACGTCCGTCGTATTTGCGCGGAGGGCCTTAAGGCATTTCTCGGTGTATGACCACTGGTTGAAGACGGGAATTACTATGGATACTTTGGGCGAGTACATACTTCTAATTGCCTACTACACACTACTCTGCCGGTTATTAACGGCGGGTTTCCGGCTCGACATGAGGGGAAAATGCGCGTGCGGGTGTGTGTTTATTCGTCAACCCAATGAGTTACGGACTTGGAAGGGGGGCAAGAGATTAGGTCTGGAACGGTGAGAAGAACGGAAGGACGGGGATGTTACCTATCTCGCTACCCTGCAGATGAGGGGCCAGAAAAGGGTTTCGTCCCGTTTCTTCCTACGTAACATCCCCCAGTACCCACCCCATAACTGATTGTGATAGAGCGCTTAATGGGAGGTTTTTATGAGTCGGTTTGTGTTGTTAATTACTTTTGTAATGCTAGGACTTTCAGCGGCGAGTGTCTCAAGCTCTCATGCGCAGTCTTTGTGTTCTTCCGTCATGCCCATCTCGGCAGCTCTACATTCGGATGGGACGCTGGGTGTCGGGTTTCAAGCCAACGCTCTCTTCGGCGCGAAGTTTAGTCAGATTCGACCACTTAGTCCGGGCTCTTCCTGCTTTACGGACAGCGCGGTTGATTTCATGAAGCAGGCCTGTGTGTCATTTTTGGAAAAACAGGGAGGGGGCTCACCGTCTCAATCCCAAATCACTCCCCCTGCCACCCTGTCCGCATGTAGTGCGGAAAATGGAGCGCTTGATATTCTCGCCAAGGAAAATATGAGATTAAAGCGTCTCTTAAGGACTGCCAGGGTTCGCGCATCGCGGAGATAGCGAAATCAAGTGCCGCGTCTGGGGTCAGATTCTGACCTTTTGGGCCCATTGGATTGCGTCCTCCAGGTCCTGCGGCGTATCGACTTCAATGCAGGGCTCAACTGAGGCGCGGGATACGATGTGCACCTTTATTCCAACTCCGTGAGCCAGCGCGCGTAGCTGCTCAAGAGCTTCGCGCTGCTCTGTGAATGCCTTTGGCAGCCTCGAGATCGTAGCGAGTGTCGCTCTTCGAAAGACATAAAGACCCATATGTTTGTACGCGAGGGGATTTTCGGCGGTGATTGCGTCTTCCCCAGGAAAATTACGCCAGTGGGGAATAGGAGATCGTGAAAAATACAGCGCTCTTCCGTTTTCGCCCAAGGCGATCTTCACCGTCGCGGCTCGCTCGTATTCCTCTCGTGAGGTGATAGGTGTTCCGATTGTCGCCATCCCAAAATCGGTGTCCGCTGTGGCAAGGGAGTGCGTGACGCTATCGATAACCTCTGGATTAACGAAGGGCATATCACCTTGAATGTTCGCTACGAGGTCAAAGTGGGCACCCTGCGACTCCAAAATGGAGCATGCTTCCGCGACACGGTCAGTGCCGGTCTCGTGAGATGAACTTGTCATCACATATCTCATCCCCTTTTTGTCGCACTCGGCCGCTATCTCGGTGTTATTTGTCGCTACTACGAGTGTGGTCACTGAAGAACTCTTTGAGGCCTGGTTCCACACCCTTTCAACGAGAGTTTTCCCATGTATCTCCTTGAGTGGTTTATTGGGAAAGCGTGTGCTCTCTAAGCGGACGGGTATAACGCCGAGACATGAAATCTTTTGTTTTGTCGTCATTTGGCCCATCCAGCAGTACACGTTTAAGCCATAGAATCAGGGCTACACCTTGATGGCAAGGGTAATGCCTCTAGAAGGTCACGATTTTTACCTACTTCTAATGCAACCGTACACCTGAGTGCGCGAGGGGCAAAACTACCTAGGTCGTCATTAGGTGAACTCCTCCGTTTCGGCGGAGTCCTCACTTTAAAGCCACGGCGTAGCGCCAGAAGTCGCTACATGCGCAGAACTAGTATTGGTAGCACTTCTCTCACAAGAAGGTGTTGCACGGTCCGGGGTTCATCTCGTTCCGGGTAGGTATGTGCTTCGATAGGATCGAATCAGTAGATTCACTGACTCATCAAGGTCTGTACCCCATGATTATTTGATTCGCTGAATTGAGCAATTTATCTTAGAGTCTCATAGCCTAGTCTTGATGGTTGAGTTGTATGACAAACGGTGCGAGTCCCTCAGAAGAGCATTTCGGAGAGGGTGGTACGGAAAAAGATGCTAGGACTCGAGCGGACGCAGATCGTCGTCTCGGTGATGTGGAGCGAGCCCTCAAGGCTAATGAATTTATTCCGCCGGATGCCCTTAGTAGTCTGGCCCGGCCTCAGTTTCCTCAGGTACTCGATCTGGCTATATCTGACGACGGGACCCTTAAGGTCTTTCGCAGAT
>CAIXKI010000184.1 GCA_903920005.1 uncultured delta proteobacterium | reverse complement strand
GGTAGGATCGTCAAACGGCTAAAGAGTAACACCGAAAATTGGAATGCAAAATGGGGGAAATAAGGATGAAATCAGCAGGAGACTTTGCGGGTTGCACGCGAGGCTTCGGCGGGGCGCGCCTCGCCGAAAGTGCACAGTGCCTTCCTCGCTCACGGCCGTCGAGAGGCTTACTCTTTATAGGCTTCAATGAGTAGCGACCCCGCAAAATGAGCAAATGGGGTTTTGTGCAGCGTTCCTTCTAACTTTTGTACGAGTGGGATGAATCGCTCCGGGGTGGCTGGGTGTAGGAATTCAAAGGGACGAACGGTGATATTGGAGAAACCGATCTTGCGAAGACAGCCTTCAATTTGCCACTTGGTGAACGCATACTCATCTGGACTGTCTCCGGCGAGCTGCTTAAGCCAAGGGATGTTTTTTTGCAAAAAGATTTGGGGATTTAAGAGGTTTGGTTCAGAGAATCGGATTGTTCCTCCAGATCGCAGCAGCGAAAAATAGCTCGTTAGTGCCCGTTCCCATTCAAGGTGATGGAGAATGGAGACGCCGAGAATTGCGTCGAATGATTCCGGTTCAAACGCTGGAGAATGCGCGTCCATCACCGCGTATGTCGCGGTGGCAGCGCGCTTGCGCGCTATCGCAAGGAGGTCGGGGGATATATCGATACCGGTAATGTCGTGGTGATTTTTGAGTAGTTCCGCCGTTTGAATGCCGGTTCCCGCGCCCACCTCAAGAATTTTGGCTTCTTTTGGAAGGTTGTGCGCCAAAAACTCGATTCGTCTTGCTCGACGTACTTGCCCTGCAGCCGAAGCCCATCCGTATTCAGCTTGGGCTACCGCTTTCGGGTTGCCTCCATGGGTTATTTCGCGGTTGATTCGTTCGTCAATTGCTGTAGTCATCGCCAATCATGGAAGCTCAGTTGGCCGAATCGCCGAGGAGAGTTACTGGTCCTCAGTCTTGCGTTCAGCTGAGCGCATAGTCCTTAGTTATTTCTATGTTCGTCAAGGGAATCTACGATTCCTCAACGCCTACTTTCGAATCTAATACGTACTAGGATGTTGGTGGGGGCGAAATCTACTCGCTGGAATGCTGTTTGAATGTTGCGCGTAGGAGGCTCTCCCAAGACCTGTAGCCGTAGAGGTTGGGGGTATTCCTTGGTTGCTTCGTCTGAGAGGCAGGTGATACCCTCGCGTAACGGGGCCTTTTTATTATTGGTTTTTCACACAGATGCTCGGTACTTTTGATAAAAAGCTCCTCTTCGACCACTACCTAGGTGGGGTTTTTGCCTGGACTCTCAACGCCCTTGCCAGGCTCGTAGCACTTGTGTGGCACCGAGATCATTCGCTTGAGCGCGATCCGAGAGCCGTGTTGGTGTTAAAATTTCTCGGTATGGGGAGCATCGTCCGAGCGTCCTTCTTGCTTAAGGCTATTAAGGAAAAGTATCCCGACTCCCAACTGTACTTCGCCACATTTTCCGGCACGGCTCCTCTGGTCAGGATGTACAGGGAAGTTAACCAGGTGTTTGTGGTAAGGGATTCATCGTTCTGGTATCTGCTGATTGATACAGCGAGGTTGGTCGTATTGTGTTGGCGTAGCAACGTAGATTTAGTTGTGGACCTCGAGGTGCACGCAAAATATTCGTCGATTGTTAGTGCGTTGTCGTTGGCACGTGATAGAGCGGGATTCGCTGGGATCACGAGTCGGTTTCGACGGGGACTCTACACCCATCTGGTCTTTTGGAATCCCGTTCGTTACGTTGGAAGGGCGTACGAACAATTAGGCGCTGCACTCGGGTTGGAAAAAAATTCGGATGCTCAGGTATGCATTCCCCCGTCAGCTGTAGTTGAAGCTCAAGAGTTTCTCATCAAACTGGGGTGGCGTGAGGGGGTTCGCCTCATAGGGATTAATCCTAACGCGAGTGATCTGCGCATAGAGCGTCTTTGGCCGCGAGAATACTTCTCCGCGCTCCTTTCTATGCTTCCTCCGGGACACGATTTTATAGTGCTGGTTTGTGGATCAAAAGCTGAATGGGAGCATGCAGAGTCGGTGCGATTAGGGGTGGAGAGATGCCCGTATCCTGTTTTTAACATTGCTGGAGCGCTGAGCTTCTCAGCATACTGCGAAGTGCTGCGGAAACTGAGTGTATTGGTAACGAATGATTCTGGGCCGATGCATGTGGCTCGTGCGTTCGAAGTACCAACGGTTTCGCTCTGGGGGCCTACTCATCCGGCAAACTACAGTCCGCCCGGGCGTAATCACCTTCGTCTTTATCGTCCGATCTATTGCTCCCCGTGCACTCACGCTACCGATGTGCCGCCGTGTGGTGGAGATAATCAATGTCTTAAAAGGCTTGAGCCGGGGAGAGTGTTGCGAGCGGTTTGTTCGTTACTGGGGTTAGAGGCGCCTAGCGCAATCCCCGGATTCTCTGTGCATCTCGGCGAAGAACCAGTGTTAGGATACTGGCAGCGCTCCTCGGTTGATCTGCCGGCGGGTCGTGCAAAAGATGAAGTACAGGATGAACAGAGTGATCTGGAGGCGATGCTGTAAGCGATCATGGAAGTAATAGTTCTTGGCTCTGGCCCCGCATCAATGTTTTGCGCCCTGGCGTTAGTAGAGGCAGGCGCTCACGTCTGTATGATCGATCCTGGTGAGGTGCTCGAAAAGGATCGTCAGGATGTTCTCCATACTGTGCAAGGAGTACCTAAAGCTCGCTGGACCAGCGACGTGTTCCGTATGGTCAAGGAGAATACGAATCCAAATACGAAAGGAGTGCCGAAGAAACTCGTCTATGGATCGGACTTTCCATTTCGTTGGAGAGAGGACGACGTTGAGGTGCGTCAGGAGGGAGTCGATACGTTGATGTCGCACGCTCTAGGAGGTTTAAGTAACGCCTGGGGAGCAAATATTTTCCCATTGCTGCCGGGAGATATCGCCGAATGGCCTATTTCAATGTCCGCTTTAGATCCATTCTATCGACGTGTCTGTGAGTATCTCACCTTAGCCGGAGTAGAGGATGACCTAGCGGAGATCTTTCCCTTGCATGCGACCCCAAAGGGTTTACCGGTAAGCGAGCAAGCTCGGTTACTTCTTGAGGATGCTCGCGCGAACCGTTCGGAGTTGAGGCGCAATAAGATGTTTATCGGGCGCTCGCGGCTTGCCGTACGCGCGCAGGAATGTGTGGCCTGTGGACTTTGTCTATACGGATGTCCACACCAACTTATTTTCAGTGCGTCGCATCTTCTCCCGCGTCTGTTAACGTATCCAAATTTTTCATACCGGTCAGGCTGGTTAGCGAAGCGAATTTCTGAAGGACACGATGGAGTTTCTGTCGAGATTCGGAGCGTATCGGACGGCGCTCAGGAAACGTGCCGCGCCGAGAAGGTGTATGTAGGGTGCGGGGCCGTTAATTCCACGGCGCTTGCGCTACGGTCGTTTCATCCACCGGGGACTTCCGCGCATCTTTTAGATAGCCAATATTTCTTGACTCCGTTTTTGCGAATGCGTTGCAGTTCGGGAGTGCTTGATGAGGAGCTTCACACCCTGTCG
The DNA here is from genome assembly GCA_903920005.1 of uncultured delta proteobacterium. GTDB lineage: Bacteria > Bdellovibrionota_C > UBA2361 > UBA2361 > OMII01 > OMII01. The sequence continues at coordinate 11,066 of CAIXKI010000184.1, read as the reverse complement.
CAACTCGCTTTAGAAATTCTCGACCCAGCGCTGTGCGATCGATCGGTGCATGTTTTGTTCTACACGTACAATGATATGTACACGCGGGCCCTCACTGGGATGCTTGGTCCCCTGGCGGGCGTAGCCAAGCCGTTTTTAAAGGCCTTTCTTGGCCGTCTCCTCATTATGCAAGGATATCTGCATAGCGATTATTCGGGGCAGGTGCGTGTCCAGCTCGATACGGCATCGCAGGGGCATGAACAGTTACTCCTTACTCCAGTGGAGAATGAGCGAACGAAGACGATGGTTCGCGCGATTCATCGTCGCATGCGGAGGATGTGTCGCACCTTTAGAGGGCTGCCTATAGACCCAATGTGCCATATCGGAGGCGTGGGAAAGAGTTATCATCTCGGGGGGAGTATGCCGATGTCTCTCGCGCCGCAGGGGCTGCAGACCGATCTGCTCGGTCGACCCATTGGCTTAAAGAGCGTCCATATTGTCGATGCCAGTATCTTCCCGTCTATCCCCGCCACCAACGTAACCTTTACCGCGATGGCGAATGCGTATCGCATAGGCAAGGAGACCGTGGGATGAGGCCGGAAACTATCGCGGTGACTGGAGCCTCTGGCTACATCGGCGGCGCTTTGTGTGACTCTTTGAGCACCCTGGGTTATCGCGTCCAAAGGCTTGTACGCAAACCCCAGGGGGATAGTGACGCTCACTTCGACCTGCAAAAATGCGTTTTTCCGTCGCTTGAATCTGTTGATGTTCTCATCCACGCGGCGTGGGACCTTACGGAATCTTCTTGGGAGGGAATCCTCAAAACCAACGTGGCGGCTAGTCAGGCTCTGCTTGAGCATGCGTATGCACAGGGTGTTTCGACCGTGATCTTCATCTCGTCTATGGCGGCGTTTCCAAAGTGCGAGTCTCTTTATGGGCGATCGAAGCTGCTCGTGGAAGAGGCGTATCAGGCTCGGAAAGCGATCGTAGTGCGACCCGGAACGGTATGGGGAGGGCCGCGGGAGGGAGGTATCGTAAAAGCTATTCGCGCGCTCCTTAAAAAATTTCGAGTGGCACCGCTGATCGGAGGGGGGGCGCATACCCTGTACACGGTCCATGTTGACGATCTGCTTCTTTCCATATCGAGCGTCCTGGAACACCGAGATACGTTGGAGGGGAGATGTATTGTGGCCGCACACCCCACACCGATTACCCTGCGCTCGTTTGTCCAGGCCTTGGCCGATGCGATGGAGTTTAAGTGCGTTTTGCTGCCTATCCCGGCCTTCTGTCTCTACGTTCCGCTACGGCTGCTTGAGTTGTGTAAGGTTACACCGCCCTTGAGAAGTGATTCGGTGACAAGCATTACTCAAGGCGCGTCTAAAGAGCTGTATTCGCAGCCACCTGAAGTTAAGGTAAACTTCCGCCCGCTTGAGTCGTTCTAGCAGGGCCGCTAAGAATGATTCGGTTGTAAGCTTATGACAAAGCGTTATGACCTATCTTTGCTAGCAATAGTCCATCCCGTGTACCCTGTAGCGGTCTCCTTAACTGAGACCGAGTAACCGCCTTCTCCTAGTGCTTGGCGGAGCTTGGTGAACGGAAGGCCTCCGATGAAGCTCCCCCTGTTTTGGTTGATCAAGGTTAGGAACTCTTGAAATTGTGTGGAGCTGGTAGATAACCGGTTGTCTGACAGCTGATCTAAGAAACGCCACGGAAAAAATGACATGTGCACTTTAGGGTGTTTACGCGAGAGGTCCGCGAGGCCGAGTTCTATCCATGCGCGCTGCTGACAGATAAATCCGGCCGAGCCCAGGACTGAGGCCGGCTGCGGGTCGTCCAAAACAGCCCGTGAGGCTTCGATAAGGTCGGGTGGCGCGGACTCTTGCACACCGCTTACGTAATAGTTGGAACCAGCCAAGCTGATACTAAAGAGGACCGTCATGACACCGATGAGAGCCCGCGGGAAGCCGCATCGATACAGCCTCTCCAAAACTGCCCAAAGGCCCTGAGCCGCCCACACCGAGATTGGAAAGGTAAGTAGAAACGAGCGGTGAAGATCTAATCGGTTTATTAAGAGTAATGGAAGGATTCCTACGAAGAAGAAGGTGATGATGTACCAATTGCCGAGTGTGAATGCCCTGCGGAGGCTCAAGAGTAGGCCAATAATGATAAATACAATGAGACCACTCTGGTATGGGCGAAAGTCGTCTCCATAAACGCTTCCTCGACTAAGATAGAGTAAACGATATGTTGGAGAATACGTTTTTAAGAACTCCATGAGTCGTGTCTGTGCTACCGCGAGTATGAAACGAACCCGCACACTCGTTGGCACGTTGAGGGGATCTAGCGCTTGAACTTCAGGCGTATCGCCCAGCATATCTATCAAGTTTCCCTTCCACTTGTGCTGAAAGAACGCGTGCTCTTCCCTCATGGTTGAAAAGTCAGCGCGAGGATTTAATTTGTTTTCAGTGATGAGGGCGCCGACGGTCCCGATGCAGATGGCGAGCGCCAACAGGCGTACGCGAACCGGGTGGCTCCCCGCGAATCGACCAAACACTGCTAGGGTGCCGAGAAATATGAGGGTGGTCACCACGAAGATACGACCCGGACCGTAGTTAAAAGTCGAACCGAAGAGGAAGGCTATGGAGAGCACCGCGTTAAGCCAGCGGGGGCCCCTTCCCGTGAGCGCTCGGAACACAAAAGCGCCCGCCAGGAGGAGTGCTAAAAGCGTGCCTGTCTCAGCCACCGCGTACCCCATATAGTGAACGAGGAGGGGGTTGGCCGCGAAGATAATAGCGAAGCACACTGCAGTGCCTGCATTGAAAGCGACCTTCATTAGGTACGTACCAACGAGGACGCTCAGTATTCCTGCAAGAAGACTGATTGAATGGAGTGTGAAGGTGTTCCACCCGAACAGCTGCATGATGGCGTATGTCGGGGCGCCGAAAAACAGCGTCTGAGCGCTCGCGGCTTAGACACCCGGCTTGTGGCGAATCGCCTCCTTAGTAAAATCCCACACGCTCTGTTTGTCGGTAAAAGCGGAGAAGAATTCGAGTACGCTATCGCACTCCCACAGAAGGATAGGGGTTGTGCCCAGTCGCATTCGGAAGATGAGAGGAATTGCGACCGCACCAACGATTGATAGCGTAACCGGAATAGCACACCAACGAAGAGTGTCGCCGAGCTGCCCCCGTTCTCTGCGAGAGAACCGGAGGATGCCCAATACGAGTAGCGCCGCTGCTACTATCCAAAGGGAACCGTAGTACAGCAACGCGTCAGGAAATTCTTAAAATAGGGAAGCATTGGGGGGGCGGATTTACTGTCTAGTACGAACAATACAATACCTAGAGCAGCGCGGAGTTCGCTAGCCCGAAATTTTTCAGAGAAAGAGGGCTTTACTGGTCACGCTTGGGGGTTAGGACTACCCAAGCATTCGGTAACCCACCATCATCGGTCGGTATGGTTGCCCGCACCGATATTGAGGGATGCCCTTGTCGGCACAGAGTATCGATCGTGGGGTCCTGTGCCGATTGGAGTGAGCAGTGTAGCAGTACGGCCTCTGACGACGTGAGGCCTTGCACATATGTAATCAAGCTACCGGCTGGCAACGGGATGGTTCGGGAGTGTGGCATGACTCGCTTCCACTCGGGCGAGTTGACAGCGTAGGTCAGACAAGAGTTTTCGCGCGGGGCCTCATGAGAAGATAATGGAACGATATAGGAGGTCTGGTCTTGATCTATCCAGGCAGGGCTGGTGAGCAGCAAGCGGATAGAGCTTCCGTTTCCGCACACAGTAAACATAGTTGCTTTGGCTATCGGATTATTCGCGAAGGTCAACTCGACCGGAAACCGAAGGGCGCATAACGCGATGGCCACAGCGCAGATTACTCCATTGGTTCCGCGATTCCTCCTAGGGGAAAGAAAATAGAACCCTCCGCACAGCGAGGTCATGGCGGAGAACGACACTCCTCGTCGGTATGCGGAGGCGTCCGCTACGAGGAGATAAGCGGTCAACCAAAGGCCGGCCCAGACGAAGATGAAAATTCCTTGGTACCAAAATCGAGGTGGAAGCGAGATAAGTCGAATGATGGCAGCAAGGAGTAGAAAGAATAAACAAGGCTGAAGGCAGAATAGATCGGGGAGCCCGTTACGTATGTTAGAAGCGTGTTCCGCAAATGCCGTCACGACCTCGCTTGGAGTCCGATTCCAGAATACTGAGAAGTTTTGACCATCGGAAGGTCGCGCGATCTGAATCCAGATGGGGGTGTCTGGATTGTGAATGAGGACGAAGTCCTTCAAGCCCCCGGCTCCAGGGTGTGTTCGCCAGGCCTCTTGAGGCCACGACACCAAGAGGTCGCGCCTGAATTGAGTTATATCGCCAGAATACGCCACGGTGGCTACAATTCCGACCGCAAGTATTATCGGAGCGACGATGTGTGTGGCGACTCCCACAAGGGATCGAGAGAGAGAGGATCGACCCATAAACAGAGCGAGAAATCCAAGGCTCGCTGTGCTCAGAATGAAGGGAATTCGCACCGCCGCGTATGAGTACATCGCAAAAAGAGAGGTCGTTAGTACCAGTATAAATATGGACTTTGACCACACTAATGCTCTGTCACGCCACTGTACTGCTATCTTCATCGCTGTGAAAAAAAGGAGTCCACATGTTGTGATGAGCGTGACAGGTAGATTTCCAGAGAGTCCAGCTGTAAGCACCCAGCGGTCTGTGATCATAAGCGCGAGCGCGACGAAGGCGAAAGCTGTGCCACCAACAAAGCGGGCAGCGCTCGCCAAAAAGCCAATCCCTACGGCACAGAGCACCATAGAGACGAAGTTGTTAATAAGAATGGAGCTGCCGACGAGTGGACGGAGAGCCGCGCGCACTGTGACGAAGATAAGATTGCTCCTTATGGCCACCGAGTCGTCGTGCTTGAGCGACAAGCTTGTCGGTGACCATGCGGTTGGAGCTTCAAATCCAGTTGGCACAATGGTGCTGTTCGGAGCGACGAGCATGAGAAAGTTGAAGGCGACCAAAGAGAACAAAACGCAGAAGGCCCAAGCTCCTGGGTTGTCCTGATAGAGATCGTTCGCCTTGTGTCGAGCAAGGAGAATAGTGGTTGCGATACCGAGTAGCGCTCCAGTGGCCATCGCGGTCGAGGGGGTCGTTGGAGCGTAGGTAATCGCAATTGGAAGATTAAAGTATACTGCAATAAGGGCGGCTGCTGCCGCCACGGTTGTAAGGAGGCTGAACCACTTTTTACCGAAGATATATGTGGCGCATGTGGAGACCATTGTGCCAACGGCTAGGCCAAAAAAGAGATCGTACAGGGATTGGTTGGTAAGGAGGTGGGGCAGGGAGTCAAGATGCACCAGAGCCTCTGGCCAATGGCTGGTGAGGAAAACGATGTGCAATATGGATAGGACTAGTAGGATACCGTTAGTGGCAAAAATCATCGTATGTTTCCCAAACTCTATCGCCGTTCGCCGAAAGGCTGTGGCATAGCGCGCTACTATTAGTTTAAGGGCGGCGTTGCTGAGTGGTAAAGCGTCCTCCAGTGGCGGCGAAGCCCTCGCATCTCAGAAGCATCCCGTAAAAGACCACTTCACTATGCTGAATCCTGATATCTCCGAAGGTTAGCGTGGCCACTGTATCGAGTAAACCGAGATTCGACACTGAGAGTTGCCTACTTGGTTATTACGATGGGGTGTCTTAGAGCGGTATTGCTCACAGGCCCTCGATTCACCGCCCTACTAGATACGATCTGACATTGCACAGGAGATTGAAGTCACCGACAGTATCTTCCATGTCGGCGTATTCGCGGAGGATTCGATCGTCCGAACGCTCGGGTTCTTGCAATGAGTAATCGCGCTTTGAATGAGTTCTCCATTTATCTTCGAGTTGTGAAACGTATCTGTGATTAAGTACGTCACTCGTTGCCAGGATCGATTCTCTACAGTCTCTTGAAGCTGCGATCTCATTTTTGTCCAAGAGTATACCCAAGATTTTCCTAGTCGAGCTGTCGCTTCTTGGGGATCCTCGATTAGTTTGGGGAGGGTTTCAAAGCGGCTGAACCCGAGAAGATTCGGGCGATTATGTACATCGGTCAAATGATCCAACAGGAGTAAGGTGAATTTGGATCCGTCATAGTTTTCTCCAAAGGCGCCGATTGTTAGGGTCCCTGATGGAATGTCCCTAGCGATCTCTTTAGCCATAGCTATCTCTGGTGCTTCGCCGTAGTGCCAAAATCGACCTGAAAACCAGGCGAAGCAACTGACTCCCGCCCATACGATCATCGTCAGAGGGAGCGCGATACGGCACACCATAGCCCTCCACCGGGATTGAGCGATGTAGTTATATGACACTGCGGCGGTTATCGCGGCGAGGGTCATGATCGCGGGAAACGTCGACGAGAGCCGCTTAGGATATGCTTGCTCTGAGAGGATTCCGGGCAGAAGGGCCGCGCCGATCCATCCAAGAAGCACGGCCGTTTCCATGCTCCGGCGACGTGCTACTAGGAAGAATAGACCCACAACTGCGCATGCTACGACCGGCCACTCCATGGTGCGGGGGGTGATGTATTCAGTCGATGGTACCCACTCTTGATGGAACAGGTAGGGAGCTTTGAAGAAAAGGCCTTGGATTACATCCCAGGTATGTTCTGAAGATTTCTTTACTATGCAGATAGCAGCACCCACGGCGCCACTGCACGTACTGCCGTCACCCCATAGGGTTCTTCCGCCCGTAAGCGTGAGTGGGTTCATGAACTCTATCTTCCCGGTCGCTGGATAGTAGCTCAAAGGTATACCGAGCCCCCACAATACGACTCCCAACAGGACTAAGGCGCATTGGCCCCATGTGAGAGGTAGTCGGCAGCGGTTGTTGAGCCAGAAGAAACCAAGAGCTAGGAGCGGCATTACAACGGCACTTTGACCCGAGGGGTATTGATGCCACGAAATTCCCATCATGAGCGCGACGCCGGCGGCCCACGTGAGGCGACGAGTCTCTGCGGCTCGGAGAAGGCAGTACGCCATCAATACGGTGGGCCATGTGGTTGCCCCGTGAGGATATATATCTGAGCGGTGCCAGCCGAGATGGAGGCAGTTGAAGGTGAGGATAAGCGCGGCTACGATTCCTGCGGTTTTTCCCGCGATGCGTTTCGCGCATAGATACATGATTGGGATAGTCATGAGCCCGATCAGCACTGAACCTAGGCGAACCGACAGTAAGGTCGTGTCGAATAGGGCGAACGTCGCGGACATAGGAAGATAGTAGAGTATGCCGAGAGGTGACCAAGGACCGTTCAGTCCGCGGTTGGCGACGAACATTCCCTCAAGCGAGCCCGCGGCGGCGGAAAATGCGGCACACTCCCCCTCAAAATAATTGGTGATTCGGTTGAGGGCGAACACACGCAAGATTACCGCAATTGAGAAGATCGCAAGGAGTGCTACGAACTCGCCTCGGGATGTGGGTTCCTCGCGTGAGCGGAGGTCTTCGAACTGTGGAGCATCGGCGCGTCGCAAGCCGAGGTAAACAAGCACGAAGCTGACGAGGTATAAAATAACACCGAGCGCGATGGCTGGATAAGGAGCTGCATTGGGTGGCGGTATTAAACCGAGAAGCCCACTAAGTTGTTGTTGAAATACGCGATCAACGAGAACTAGTTGGGCGAGAATCGCTACCACTAACCCGGAAAAAAAGAGCATCTGACTGCCGGATCGACGACGTAGTCCAACGGCGAGTAGTATAAGGCATGCCAGTCCGGTCCCGTAACGCCAGAGAGGATACACCTGGGTGAAAAGCGGTTCGCCTACTAAGCTCCCCAGTGAGATGAGAGGCGTGAGGAACGAAAGAGAATTAGCGTTGGCGAGGTCGTCTAGGTACGCACTATAAAACGCTCCTAACGTCATTAGTGCGGCAATAGAGCAGAATAGTAAAAAACGCTTGTCTTTCATGATGACGCTATGTGTACGAGATAAATGGCCGACGAGACGGACGTTAGCCCGCATAGTGTTAACCACCGGGAATAATGAGGCAATCGCAATTTTCTGTACCGTCACTGCCTTCGCAGGTAATGCTGAGGTTCGTTGTTCCTGTCAGCGTGCCTTATTCTGCTCGGTTACGTAGGTCCATAGTATGGACGTGACCACACTTAATGAGCGTTTTCCGGGAGTACTCATGGTCGACTGATTTTAGACCATACGGAGGTCAGGGTGTCGCGAATCGCATTCCCTAAGAGCAATATGCCGGTGAACACGATAAGGATAAAGTGTCGAGGCAACCACTGCTGATGAGTGCCGTCGAGGGCGTGATCTCGCATGATAGATATCCAGCCTACAGAAATGACGAACGCGGCGCAGAGAGCCCACAGTTGGTGCAGGTTAGAGACGATCTTATTGCGACTCTGCCGGCGGATGCTTCTACCGATGAACATGAGAAGAGCTGCCCCTGTGGCGGCCACAATGCAGTACAGGCCTACTTGACCGGCGTGGTCTATAAAATACTTACCCGTATACAAATTTACCACATACCATGATGAATCGAGGTCTCGCGGTGGATGCCCGAATCCGGTTGAACGGGTATGTGCGGCCAGAAAAAAGTCCCGGAGTGCGGCGGTGATAGCTTGTATGACCGTGCACCCTTCTAGCCAGAAGTATATGCAGTTTTGTACCACGTGAGAGAAGAATGCCGCCAAGAAGCCCGCCGTGGAGCAGATCGTAGCGGTAACGCAAAATCGCAGGGTTTTTGCGGGGAGGGTGGCTAGATACAGTACCACCGGAAAAAATCCCGAAATCACAAAATAGTCGAATCCGATCCACCCCTGGACGTAGCTCATCATAAAAAACGTCACGAGGTGACGCCAAGATGGAGTTGCTACAGATTTGAAAACGTAGAAACCGAAACCAAGTTGCAAAAGAAAGAGTGACAGCGAGTATCCCGGTACCCCGAGGTCGTGCATCATCGCGGTGGTCATCGGTATCTGGAGCAAGGTCACCGTGATCGCTGCGGCGCACAGAGCCCCAAGAGAGAGGGCTAAAAATGTATACATTAAAAAGAGGCAGATGCCTCCGAAGAGGATCGGAAAATACCGGTAGCAAGGAAAATTGTTAGGACCGCACACGTGCAGCGCCGCTCCAAGAACCCAATCCGCACCGGCAGGGTAATGGGTATAGATTTGCTTACGTGTGACTTCGTCGGCTGGATCGGTATACCATTTATTTGGAGGCGAAGCGAAGTTCGGAAGTCCGGCGTATTTTAGGAACCCTTCCTTGTAGTAATGCATTGCCGCGTTAAGCGCCGAGAGCTCTGAAGCGCCGTCCCCGCGGAAGGATAGCTGGTTTCCTAGATTTTTGGAGTACACGATCTGCTCTCGTACGGCCAACCCTATAGCTATCGCCACGGCGACCAACGCTAGGATGCTAGTAATCCTTCGTAGAACATCGCGCCGCATACACTGATTCTCCAACAAGCCCTGCGGCAGCTTTATGCGCCGACCTCAAAATTATTGCCACGTTACGGATCGCTCCGCAAAAGAAATGTAGCACGGGGGAGTGCTCGCCACCACGTAGAGACTGCAGCGGCTAAAGACGAATTCTTTCTATTGTGCGGAACTGAAGCTGTCTGAGCGCCAAAAAAAATCGTTAGCGCGAAACTGTTCGCAACTCACCCGCTGCATTTTGACGCGAACAACGACCAGGTGTTCGGTTTTCATTGCCTAAATTCTTAAGATTCTTTAGAGGTGTTGAGGAATGGGTCGCGAACTATCAAGCGGTAATGGGTGATGTGACGTATAGTGCGGGAACTCTATTCCCAGTGTTGGGAACTGGAACTCGGATTTTCAGTTTTTTAGAAAGCACAGGGCGCCTATGCAGGGAGAATTGCGGGAAGTGCCCCCTCAATCCTGAGGGGGACGTCAAGCCCGTATGCTCCTCGATAACAAGGAATCGCAAGGCGCCTGAGGGCCTCCTGTCCTAGATTTCCTGATGTGACCGAAGTCATGATGGTGCTCGTATTTCGGGGTGTTTTCAGGGTTTTTCGTTGAAAAAACTCAAGATCTTGGGAATTATACCGATAGTCCTATCAGGGTGTTAGTCGATTTCAACTAATCTGGGTGTTTGTATGAAGACGGAAAAACGACTCCTCGCGACGATGCTTTCGGTCCTCTGTATTGGGGCATGGCCGCTTACCTCTCACGCGGACTCGGCGATTACGCTCGCAATTCCCGACCTGGCCGCGGAACGATCCCTTCCGATGACTCTTAATGGAGACGCGAGTGTTCGTGACGGAGCTTTGTACTTGACTCACGCGGGCGGAGATCTCTATGGATCATCGTTTTATGCGCAGCCAGTCTCCCTTTTCAACAATCAGTCGTTCAGCGCCCATTTCTCGTTTCAAATAACCTCTCCGACCTGCACGCGTGGTCTTGGAGGCGATGGCTTGGCGTTCGTTATTCATTCGAACAGCTCAATGAGCAAGGCGTACGGTCAGGGGCTTGGATATAGTGGATTATCTTCCTCGCTCGCCGTTGAATTTGATACGTTTGAGAATGGCGTTTACGGTGATCCGGACAATAACCATATCGGGATTAACCTTAACGGAGATGCGCGCTCGATTGTTACGGCTAAGGCACCGTTCTTTCTAAATGACGGCGTTCCGTATTACACCTGGGTCGATTACAACGGGGCCACAAAGGTGCTTGAAATAAGAATTTCCGATGGAATCGCTCGCCCATCGACACCAGTTCTCGCTCACACCGTCGATCTCTCGGGGGTTCTGAAATCTGACGTCTTCTTCGGGTTTTCCGCCGCGACCGGTAGTTGTCATCAGCAGCACTTGATCAAGTCTATATATTTCCACAAAGACTTCATCGCAGAAGGGATCGATCCCGTGCAGAACGAATATTTCACCGATCGTAGCAAATAAACGCGATACGATCGCTAGTGAAGTCTCCTAAAACTCTCTAGATCAAGCGGCTGACCAGGATACTCCCTGGGGAGTCGATAGGACCACCGCTCGACGAGTAGGATATGTCCGAACCTGCAGCGATTGTATCCAATGTTGAACTGCGTAGTTCCCTCTCGCTGGGCCGGAAG
>CAIXKI010000183.1 GCA_903920005.1 uncultured delta proteobacterium | reverse complement strand
GTTGATGAAAATAAAATAGTCGTTTACGACAACTTTCGCCGGGACACGCTTTCGGGGAGTGGATATGCGAATCATCCTAACATTTCGATCGTCAAGGGAGATGTTTTAGATTTCGACTCGGTGAATCAGGCGATGACAGGCAGCGATGTGGTCGTGCATGCCGCGGCGATCGCGGGCATCGATACGGTAATTAAGCAACCGACCCATACGATGCGGGTTAACATGATCGGCACGGCAAATGTTCTTGAGGCCGCGCGTCTGAATGGCGTTAAAGATCGGTTCATTGATTTCTCGACCTCTGAGGTTTTCGGTTCGATGGCGTTCAAGCCAACTGAGGATGCAGAAACCGTTGCGGGAAGTGCTGGCGAGGCGCGATGGACCTATGCGGTCAGCAAATTAGCGGGCGAGCACTTGGCAATGGCGTACTATCGAGAGTTCGGACTGCCCACCGTCTCTGTAAGGCCTTTCAATGTCTACGGCCCAGGTCAAACGGGAGAGGGGGCGATACAGATCTTCATCAAGCGAGCTCTACGAGATCAAGATATCGAAATGCATGGAGATGGTAGCCAGATTCGCGCTTGGTGCTACGTTGACGATTTTGTAAATTGTTTGATGCGGTCAATCACCGCCCCAGACGCGGTGGGAGAATCTTTCAACATCGGAAATGCAAGAGCGGTGGCGACAACGTATGGCTTGGCTCAAACAGTTTGTCGAGTTCTGAAGTCAAAATCTAACATAGTTTTCAAGCCGGCGTTGTCGGCTGAAATAGAGCTGCGCATTCCATCGGTAGACAAGGCTAAGCGTGTTTTAGGATTTACCGCAGAAGTTGATCTAGAGGATGGAATTCTCAGAACCGCAGAGTGGTTCAAGTCTCAAGGTGTCTAGAGTCATAGCCGTGAAAGATTACTCGCAGACTGAAAACATTATTCGATTGACGAAGCACACCTTCTCGGATGAAGTCTTGTCAGAGGTGTGCGACGTAATAAAGAGCGGAAACCTTGTTCAGGGACCAAAGGTTGCCCGCCTTGAGTCTGAGCTGCAGGAATTTCTTGGGGTTACGGGGGCAGTTCTTGTGTCTTCCGGCACGGCTGCATTGCATCTTGCATTGGTCGCCTTAAACATCGGCCCAGGAGACGAGGTGATCGTACCAGCGTTCACGTATCCCGCAACTGCGAATGTTGTTGAGCTCGTAGGAGCTAGGTCTGTAATAGTCGATATCTCCCTAGATGATTTGTGCATCGATGTTTCCGCGATTGAATCCAAGGTCACCGGAAAAACCAAAGCGATTATGCCGGTGCATGAGTTCGGGATGCCCTGCGATCTGACTGCTTTAATGGAGTTAGCTTCGAAGTACCGCATTCCGGTGATTGAAGACGCGGCTTGTTCCTTTGGTTCTGAGTTCGCGGGTAAGAAAGCAGGAACCTTCGGACTTATGGGGTGTTTTAGCCTGCACCCTCGCAAGGCAATAACGACTGGTGAAGGGGGGGTCGTAGTGACTAATTCCCCCGAGCTTTGTAGGGCGTTAAAGGAACTCCGTGCGCATGGCATGGTTCCGGTGGATGGACGTTTTGATTTTGTGCGGGCTGGATTTAATTATCGCCTTACTGAATTTCAAGCGGTTTTGGGGTTGGCTCAGATGAGAGAGTTCGATTCTTTCCTGAAGCGTCGGCTGGAGATTGCGGACATTTTGGACCGAGAGCTTTCGGATGTGGAATGGTTTAGCACCCCGAAGAGGTTTGCCGAACGGATGACGGTATATCAGTCGTATCATGTTCTACTGAATGAGAGCGTCGATCGAAAAGCCGTAATAGCGATGCTCAAGGAAAGGGGAATAGAGAGCAATTTAGGTGCTCATGCGCTTGCTCACCTTACCTACTTCCAAAAGACCTATGGAGTGCAAGGTAGCGATTTTCCGAATGCCAGCCGCGCTTACACGCATGGCTTGGTCCTGCCCATAGGCCCTCATATGGACGACGATGATGTGTTGTATCTTATTTCAACGCTAAAATCGGTGTCGGTATGACACTAAAGTTCTCCAAGATTAAAGATTTCACAACACACGGATCTGGAGAATTCACGCTAAAAGATTTTGCAGAGTGTGGTAGTAACGTAATATGTGAAGCTGGCGTGCTTGTGTTTCATCCCGCCAATATTTTCCTGGGAAACAATATCTATATTGGCCACAATTCGATTATAAAGGGCTATCATAAAAATAGCATTCGTATTGGTAACGGGACATGGATAGGGCAATCTTGTTTCTTCCATGGTGCTGGCGGTTTGGAAATCGGACAAGCCGTGGGAATTGGCCCCCGAGTTTCGATAATCACCTCAGCGCATAAAGATAATGACTTGGAACTCCCGATTCTTCACCATGAGCTGGAATTTAAGCCAGTAACGATCTGTGACGGAGCAGACATCGGTATTGGCTCAACACTATTGCCCGGGGTTACCGTAGGAGAGGGAGCAATCGTTGGCGCAGGTTCGGTGATTACCCGAGATGTTGCCCCCTATGCAGTTGTTGCGGGTAGCCCAGCTCGGTTGCTCCGCACAAGAGGGGGATAATTTGCAAGAGCCGTCGATAGTGATTGTGGATTACCATATGGGAAATGTGGGCTCCATAAAGAATATGCTGAAATATGTCGGGTATTCATCTGTAGTATCGAATGATCCCTCGGTAATAAAATCTGCCTCGAAACTAATTATCGCGGGAGTAGGGGCATTCGATGCGGGGATTCGTAATTTTGAGAATTTGATGCCTTTGGTGGACGAGAAAGTCCGAAAAGACCAGATCCCTATTCTTGGTATATGCCTAGGCATGCAACTCTTTTCGAAAAGTAGTGAAGAGGGCGTTCTTCCGGGCTTCGGATGGATCAATGCAAAAACCATTCGCTTTGACTTCCGAGGAGCGGATCGAAAATTACGAATTCCTCACATGGGATGGAACTCTGTAACGCTCAAAAAGAAAGCCAGCAAGCTGTTCGTTGATATGCCAGAGAACCCACGGTTTTATTTCGTTCACTCTTATCACTACAGCGACATACCAGATGAGGATGTGTTAACCACAACGCCATACGGGAATGACTTTGCATCTGCTGTCGAGAAAGAAAACATATTCGGGGTGCAGTTTCATCCCGAGAAGAGCCACAAATTTGGCATGAAATTGCTCGAGAATTTCGCGAAGATGGTGTGATTTATGTTGAGAGCTAGAGTGATGCCGTGTCTGCTAATACAGGATGGTAGACTAGTAAAAACGACAAAATTCAAAGCGCCGGTCTACGTTGGTGATCCGATTAACGCCATCAAGATATACAACGAAAAAGAGGTTGATGAGCTCGTCGTTTTAGATATCTCCGCAACGATCGAAGGGCGCGAACCGAACTATGCTCTCCTCGAGGATCTAGCAAGTGAATGCTTCATGCCTATTTGTTACGGCGGAGGAGTTCGCACTATGGCGCAATTAAAGAGAGTTTTCAGTATGGGTTTTGAAAAGGTTGCTCTCAATAGTTATGCCGCCGAAAACCCTGAGTTTCTCAGAGAGGCTGCCTCAACGTACGGCTCCCAGAGTATCGTCGCATCCGTAGATGTGAAGAGGCGGTTTTTTGATGGCTATAAGGTGGTAACCCGCTCAGGTAGCAAGAAGGTGTCAAATGACCCGGTCGATTATGTTCGCTTGATGCAAGATGCCGGAGCGGGCGAAATTCTTCTCTACTCAGTAGATAGAGATGGAACTTGGCAGGGGCTTGATATTGGGCTGATCAGGTCCGTTTGTGACGCGGTTGAATTGCCGGTGATAGCGTGCGGGGGCGCTGGGAGCCTTGATCACATAGAGTCGGCCGTGCGGCGGGGCGGCGCATCGGCGGTTGCTCTCGGTAGTATGGCTGTATTTCAGGGTAAGGGTTTGGGGGTATTGATCAATTTCCCTAAGCGTTTAGACTTAGAGAGAATTTTGAATTAAGGGGTGAGGTATGAGCTTGCAAGTTTCTGAAAACGTCTTAGCGCAACCCGTAGTTACTTCTAAGGGCATCCTTCAGGTGTCGCCTGTGTTGATAGATCCAGCCTACAAGATATGTTCACGCTGTATTTACAACGAGAAAATTCCCTACATATCTTTTGACAGCGGAGGCGTTTGTAATTACTGCCGGCAGGTTGAGCAACTCGACACGGAGTATGCAGTGGGCGAGGCAGGCATGAAGGTTCTTCGGGAACTTGCAAAGAAGATTAAAGAGGGAAGTCGAAATAGACAATACGATGTGGTCGTAGGGGTCAGTGGGGGAACTGATTCCTCCTATTTGCTATATCTGGCAAAGGAGTTGGGGTTACGTCCCCTGGCAGCTCATTTTGACAATACGTGGAATTCGAAGATTGCTGTTGAAAACATACAAAATGTTCTAGGAAAGCTTGAGGTCGATTTGTTTACACACGTCGTCGACAACAACGAGTTCTGCGACATTATGAGATCTTTCATGCTCGCATCTGTGCCGGATATCGATACCGCTTCCGATATCGGGCTGGCGACCACTCATTATCTGGCTGCGCGGAAGCATGGGATAAAATATATTTTTGAAGGTCATTCTTTCAGAACTGAGGGCATCTCCCCCCATGGGTGGTTCTACATGGATGCTCAATATATTCGTTCGGTTCACAAAATGTTCGGCAAAGTAAAGATGAAGACTTTTCCTAATCTTGATTTGCTGAAGTGGTTGAAGTGGTCTGGAGTGGACAAGATTCGAAAGGTTCGCCCTCTCTATTATGTGGACTACAGGAAGGAAGAGGCAAAAAAGTTTTTGGCCGATAACTTTGGATGGAAATGGTACGGCGGGCACCATATGGAAAACCGCACTGCATACTTCACTAATAACTATTATCTACCTAAAAAGTTTGAGATAGACCTCCGATTCTCGGAGCTTTCAGCACTCGTTCGCAACGGTCAAATAACCCGGGACGAGGCATTGAAAAGGATCCAGGAGCCAAAGCCCTTCGATGCTAGCATTCTGGATGAGGTGAAAAAGCGCCTCCACTTCTCTGATGGCGAATTTGAGGCAGTAATGGCTAGTCCACGAAAAACCTATCGTGACTACAAGACCTATAAAGAGACTTTTGAACGGCTTCGATGGTTGTTCTGGGCGATGTACAAGTGCGATATGGTGCCGAAAAGCTTCTATCTTAAATACACGAGAAAGTATCAAGAATAGGGGCCTTTAGAGGGGGCGTGCTTTCTTGGGTTTTTAACCGGAAGTGATATGATTTGTCCCGCGCTCGTTAGTTTGTGCAGCACTCTTATTTGAAGGTGTGTCATGTCGGAAAAAAAACTCAAAGTTGGTATCGTAGGTCTCGGCTACGTAGGTCTTCCTTTAACCCTCGCTCTTGGTAGGGCATTCGAAGGAACCGTTGGCTTCGACGTGAGCGTAGGAAAGGTAAACGCTCTCCTTGCCGGTAAAGACCCAACGGATGAGGGGCTTGAGGCCGAAATCCAAGAGTCGACCGTCGATTTCACGACAGATGCGACGAAACTTTCAAGCTGCGATGTGGTCATCGTCGCCGTTCCGACCCCAATCGATAAGAATCGCCAACCTGATCTTACGCCGATGATTAGTGCGAGTAAGACGGTGGCTTCAAACCTGAAGAGGGGCGCGATCATTGTTTTTGAGTCGACGGTTTACCCAGGTGTTACGGAAGAGATCTGCGGACCTGTTATCGAGGAGGTATCGGGCCTCAAGCGGGGGACGGACTTCTTCCTTGGATACTCACCAGAGAGGATCAATCCGGGAGATAAAGAGCACACCCTTGAGCGGATCGTGAAGATCGTGGCGGGAGAGACTCCAGCTATCACCGACAAGTTGGAGAAAGTGTACGGCGCTGTTGTAAAAGCTGGCATCCACAAGGCCTCGTCGATTCGGGTAGCTGAAGCCGCGAAGGTCATCGAGAACACGCAGCGAGACTTGAACATAGCGCTCATGAACGAGCTCTCAATCATCTTCGATCGCATGGGGATCCGCACCAAGGATGTGCTGGAGGCTGCGGGAACGAAGTGGAACTTTCTTAAATTCTTCCCAGGATTGGTTGGCGGACACTGTATCGGAGTCGATCCGTACTACCTTACCGCAAAGGCTCAGCAGCTTGGGTACCATCCGCAGGTGATCCTCGCTGGTCGCCGCATTAACGATGACATGGGTAAATTCATTGCCCAGAGAACGGTAAAGCTCATGATTACCGGCGGCATTCCTCTGAAGAATGCGAAGATCGGAATCATGGGGATAACTTTCAAAGAGAATGTGACTGATACACGCAATAGCCGTGTTCCTGACATCGCGCACGAACTGGCCGAGTTCGGTATCAAGGCGATGATGTTTGATCCGTTGGCCGATCCAGAGGTGGTGAAGCACGAGTACGGTCTTGAGCTTACACCGCTTAGCGCCTTTAAGGACCTGCAATGCTTGATCGTTGCTGTGGCCCATAAAGAGATCGTGAAGATGGGTGTTGATGGATTGGCAAAGATGGTCGCTCCAGGGGGAGTCTTTATCGACGTGAAGTCGATGTTTACGCCGGATCAGATTCCGTCGAACCTGACGTATTGGAGCTTGTAGCCCAGGCAGTTCAGGTCTTGCGCGAGGTTACTGTTCCGTAGAGTCAGAGCATGATTCTCTCATTCTGGTTATGCTTAATTTAAATCCGCCACAACACAACTTTAGTGCTGATGTTTCGAACCTCTTTTAAAAAAAGGAGTTCGTTATGACATCACCACTATCTTCTCACACCACGACACTGGCTTCGACTCAACCGAAGCTCATGTACTACGGTGGAAGGATCCTAGAGAATCCGAATTTTGTTTCTCTGTATGCAGGGCAGTATTGGGGGACCACGCAGGGCCGTACCGATAAAAAGCAGCTCGATTACTGTTCTAAATCTGTTCCCCAGGGCCCACACTCAACGGTGTGGGAAGAGTATGGGGTCTCTAAAGGAACCTTTTCGGGGTCTGCTCCGGTGCAACTTCCGGCTTTGCAGCGGTTCGTCTCTGAGCGCGATATTCAGGGACTCGTAGCTCAGGCGATTCGGCAGAAAGGTGTCGCGGCTCCAGATGGGAATACCGTGTACACCGTGTTTCTTCCACCCAAGGTCGTTCTTCAACACGGGGACGCTGACTCCCGCAAAGGGCTCGGTGGTTTTCATGGCAGTTACGTAGATCCAACCACCAGGAAACCGGTGTATTACGCTGCTATCGCATACGCTGATGCAGGAAATGGGGTGCCGTTCACGAGGAATGCTGTCGACAACATGACTATCGCCGCGACGCATGAATGGAGCGAAGCCGTTACGGACCCTGATGTTAATCGAGCTAAGCTTGGATGGTACGATAAAAAGTTTGGGGAGATCGGCGATATTCCGATCATGATGGGTTTTCCGCTCTCGACGTTATGGGGGCGTATGAAAGGGTGCGCGGTTCAGAAGGAGTGGTCAAACGCTGAGAAGGCGCCGGTGCTGGAGATTAAGTAAGTCTGCCTCCGGAGAGACGGGCCGCGGGCCCTCCAGGTAAGAATGTTGGAGGACCATACGAATCGCGTCAAGGTCGCGGGTTCTTTGGAGGGCCGGCGGCCTCGCCGGCCGCAGGTCCGAATGCAACGTGGAATGCAATTGAACGGGCATCGAGGCCGGTGCCCCTCCAGGATCGTTAGAGGGTTCCGACAAGCCGGCGAGGCCGCCGGCCCTCCAGAATTACGCTAGGTGCCGTTTAACATGTACATACGCAATCCCTAGCATCACTGCCCACGCAACGGTGATGGCGATGAATAGTCCACCGTTTAGGATCGGGAGCTGTTGGGACACAACGGCTTTTAAGGTCACGCAGAAGTCACAGATGTTACCGACTACGCGGGTGAGGAGGATGATTGGATGCGTCGCGACGGGGTCGGTATCTCTTTACCCGCCTGAAGTTAGCGATGCTATCCATGCCTAAGGCACCCGATATTTTAGGCTTATGTACCCAAGACTTGCTAACACACTGCAAAATATGAGCTTTTTCCTGTTTGGAGCTCGCGCTACGGGCAAATCTGCGCTGTTGAGGTCAAAGATCATCACCGATAACAGCATTGTTATCGATCTCCTTGATGATGAACAATTTATCACTTTCTCCAAAAGCTCCAAGATTCTCGAGGAGCGACTTCGGTCCCATCTGCACCGCAATAATCAGATGCCCGACTGGATCGTACTTGATGAAGTACAGCGCGTACCCAAGCTGCTTAACGAGGTGCACAGACTCCTTGAATCACCAGAGTACCGCGGCAAGATCAAATTCGCCCTGACAGGCTCAAGCGCTCGAAAGTTAAAGCGGCGTAGCGCGAACATGCTCGCTGGTCGGGCGTTGGTGAATCGCTTGTTTCCGCTCACCTTTGAGGAGCTCGGCCCTGATTTTCTACTTGAGAGGGTTCTTAATTGGGGTTCCTTGCCGGGAGTCTACACAGCTGATGATGACCACATTCGAGCTGCCATGTTGCGTAGTTATGTTACTACCTACATTACCGAGGAAATTAGAGAGGAGCAGGTCATTCGTAATATCGATCCGTTCCTAAGATTTTTGGAGGTTGCTGCGCAATGTAATGGTCAAATCATAAACTGCTCAGCGATCGGGAGAGATTGTAAAATTGAACCAAAGACTATCGCTCGATATTTTCAGATACTAGAAGATACCCTCCTCGGATTTTACCTCCCGGCGTATGAGATCTCTGTACGGAAGCAGCAGCGCCAGACCCCAAAATTCTATCTCTTTGATCTCGGAGTGTTGCGCGCTCTGAGCGGCACATTGTCTGTTCCCGTAATCCCCCAAACGTATGGCTATGGGCAGGTTTTTGAGGCTCTTATCATAAATGAAATACACAGACTCAATCACTACTACGAGGCTGAATTCAAGCTCGCCTATTTGCGAACAAAAGATGGAGCTGAGGTGGATCTCGTGATTCGCACTCCGCGCAGAGACGTATACCTCGTAGAGATAAAGTCGTCCGCGTCCGTATCAGAGGAGAGTGCCCGTAAACTTGAACGTTTCGTCGATAGCGTTGAGAATGCTTCTGCTGTCATTCTTTCCCAGGAAACAGCCTATCGTCGAATCGGCCGCGTAGACGTATATCCGTGGAGGGAGGGGGTGGAGGGCTTGTTTAGCGTTCAAAAAGAGTGTTTGCGTCGTAATCTCCGGCACGTTTGACGAGCTAAGTAAGGCAACGCCACCTGCCACGATAAAGTGGGGTGCTCGGGCGAAATGCCCATGTGCGAAACGATACATGAGTTAGACGTTGAAGGGCTTGGGTGACGGTTGGAGCCGGTTGTTACGAATTGCTACATGGCACCGTTACCGGGTTGAAACACGGGCACCGAGGCCGGTGCCCCTCCAGGATCGTTAGAGGGTTCCGACAAGCCGGCGAGGCCGCCGGCCCTCCAGGATTACGCTAGGTGCCGTTTAACATTTACATACGCAATTCCTAGCATCACTGCCCATGCGACGGTGATGGCGATGAATAGTCCACCGTTTAGGATCGGGAGCTGTTGGGCCACAACGGCTTTTAAGGTCACGCAGAAGTCAAAGACGTTTCCGATAACGAGGGTGAGGATAAGCCCTGGGTGCTTGGCAGGGGCGAGTGCGCTTACACCTGCTCCGAAGGCGAGGGCGAGCAGATACGCCCCGAGGGTTGCGAATACGAGGCTGAGTTCGTTTGAGACGGTGAGGGGGAGTCCTGAAACGAAGAGCCAGGAGATGGGGTAAAAGATGGCGGAGAGTCCGCACGAGGCGAAGTACGCGGTGGCGGACCAGAGGATGTTTTGGGTGAAGCGTTGTTGGGGGGCGGTCATGGTGGTGCCTTATTGTACGGTAGGGTTATCGGGGCGTTATGCGGTTACTGGGGATCCTCCACATTCTCGCGGGTTCATGCAACGGGCACCGAGGCCGGTGCCCCTCCTATTTCCCCCGGGTAGTGTACGGGGTATGCTCCGGGGGACAAGATCTTAAAATGTAAGGGGGCCCGTGGCGACTATAGACCTTAAGGGAAAGTGCGTGTGGCTGACCGGCGCCAGTAGTGGCATCGGAGAGGCTTTAGCGTATGAGCTGGCGCGTCGCGGAGCGCGAGTCGCGATTACAGCTCGGCGCAAAGAGATCCTCGATCAGATGGTGGCTCGTATCCGTGAGAGCGGTGGAGAGGCGTGGAGTTTTCCAGGAGATGTGCTGAATCTTGATGAGATGAAGCAGGTCGTCGACTCGATAGAAAAGAGCGTCGCTCCGATAGATATAGCCATTCCTAACGCCGGATCTCACCTCTTCACAAAGCCTGAGGAGTTCAACAGCGCGGAGTATCTCTCCATCATGCAGCTTAACTATGGTGGAGTGCTTCACTGTTTGGAGGCGATTATTCCTCGGATGCTCGCGCGTGGAGGAGGTCATATTGCTCCCGTCGCTAGTTTGGCGGGGTATCGCGGGTTGCCTCGAGCTGCCGCGTATGGAGCCAGCAAATCAGCGCTCATTCACTTCCTTGAGAGCATTCGGTTCCACCTAAAGCCAAAAGGATTTACGATTACCATCGTTAATCCCGGGTTCGTGAAGACGCCGCTCACCGATAAGAACGATTTTTATATGCCTTTTCTTGTTAGTTCGGAAAGGGCGGCGAAGATAATCTGTGCGGGTATTGAGCGTGGCAAGCGCACCGTTGCGTTCCCATTCCCATTCTCTTGGCTTGTGGGGTTTGGGAAATTCCTACCGGCCCCTGTGTATGAAAAAATAGTGAATCAGTTGTGGTAAAAGAATCTGGCAAGAATATCCTCGTCGTTGGCGGAGGGATCTCCGGTATTACCGCGGCGTACGTGCTCTCTCGCTCGCACAAAGTGACGCTCCTTGAGAGGAACGATTACCTCGGCGGCCACACGAATACTCGCGTGGTAAACGACCCTCTTAATCCAGAGCTCTCAGTTGATACCGGGTTTATCGTCTGTAATCCGAGAAACTATACGAACTTTTACAAATTTCTCGGTCAGCTTGGTATTGAACGCCAGGATTCTGAAATGTCTTTTGGGTTCTCGTGTGAGAGGACGGGGCTTCAGTATATGGGGCCGTCGGTTAAGGAGTTTCTCAAGGCTCCGGGAAATCTGCTCAATCCTAAGTTCGTCAGTATGATCGTAGAGCAGCAGAGGTTTAACCGCAGAGCGCTCAAGGACCTGCGGGAGGGAAGGCTCGGGGAACAGCCGCTCCGCGAGTATCTCAAAGAGTTGGGTACGAGCCAGTACTTCTTTGATAACTATCTTGCGCCACTGATCGGTTCTATTTGGTCAGCGCCCGATTCAAACGCGCTTGAATTCCCGGCGCTTTCGTTCCTGACCTTCTTCAATAATCACGGGATGCTTGAGATGAGCAAGCGACCGCAGTGGCAGACTATTGTCGGGGGCAGTCACTCCTATCTTAAAGCGTTCCGTAAGGCGTTTAAGGGAGAGCTTCGGATCGGGTCTCCGGCTCAAGCGATTAGACGCGAGGGGGATACTATTGTGCTCTCACTTGCTGGTGCCGCTCCCGAGAAATTCGACGCCGTTGTTATCGCGACTCACGCGGATGAGGCGCTGAAGCTGTTGGAAGATCCGAGTGCTGAGGAGAAGGCCGCGCTTGGCACATGGGCGTACAGTAGAAATCGTACGGTGCTCCACACCGATACGTCCATCTTAGGTCCTAAGCGCCGCTTGTGGGCCGCGTGGAACTATCGACGTCGCACGAATTCAAAAATTGATTCGCCGGTCGCGATTACGTACTACATGAATAAGCTTCAAAACCTGAAGGCACAACGGGATTACTTCGTAACGCTTAATTGCGGCGACGATATCGATCCGAAGACGGTGCTGTATGAGGTTGAGTACACGCATCCGATCTATACCCCCGCGTCGCCGTTGAGTCAGAAAGCGATAAAAGCTCTTAACGGCACCAGGAATACCTATTTTTGTGGCGCCTACATGCGCTATGGCTTTCATGAAGATGGTGTCATCTCCGCGTTAAGTGTGGTTAATCAGATGGGGCTCTCACTATGAAGTCGAGGATAGTTTGGGGAACGGTGGCGCACTGGCGAGGTGCTCCAAAAGAGCACTCCTTTAGCTATCCTGTTTTTACCTTCGCTTTTGATGTTGATGAGCTTTCAACGTTGCGAGTTGGTCCCCGACTGTTAGCGTATGAAAAGCGCGCGGTGTTTAGTGTGCGCAACGCCGATTACCTCTCGGGAGAGGGGACGATTCGTGAAAAAGTTGAGCGTGTGCTTAAAGCTCACGGGCGAAACGAGAGTCCGGCACGAATAACGCTCTTTACATCACCACGATACTTTGGCTACGTGTTTAATCCGGTGAGCTTCTTCGCGTGCTTCGATAGCAACGAAAAGGTCGTCGGTTTGATCACGCAGGTGAATAACACCTTCGGTGATACGCATGTGTATCCGCTCGTCTGTGAACCATCGGAGATGCCCGTGCAATGGAGCTTCTCAAAAGACTTCTTTGTCTCTCCCTTCTTCAATATGGAGGGGCAGTATGAGGTCGCTCTGGAAGCGGAAGGGGAGCGGGCCAAGGTTCGGGTTGACCTTCATAAGGACGGTCAGAAGGCTTTCGCGGCCACCCTCTCTGGGGACGGCATGGTCATTGCGAGGGGTGTTCTGTGGGCGACCCTGCGAAAATTCCCAATAACTTCGCTACTTACCATGCCCCGTATCCACGGTCAGGCGATGCAGCTCTATTTTAAGGCACGCGCAAATGTGTACGCGCGACCAGACCCTGCAAGCTCCTATACTATTCGATCCAGACAGAATATCATCCATAAGGCGCGACTTGCTCTACTCTCCGTTTTAAGGCGAGTTCGAGAAATGACGCGTTAAGAACCCGGTCGTGCCCCAGGAGTAGACAATGCAGGTCGCAGAGAAGCTCTCGCCGTTCATCGCGAATGAAGAAGACAAAAAGCCATTTCACGTATCGCAAAATATCCTTGATATCGTGAAGCGAGGGGGGCTCTATGCCCTTGGCGAATCGTACATGCAGGGTGAGTGGGAGACGAGCGACCTTCACGAGCTGCTGTTCCGTTTCATGACCGGTGATACGAGTATCCCATTGACCCTCACCAAGGTTAGTCCTCGCGTGATCGGCTATGTGGTGAAGGACCTGCTGTGGAACTCACAGGTAGGAAAGGGCGCGTATGAGGTTGCTGAGCGTCACTACGACCTTGGTAACGATCTCTTCTCTCAGATGCTCGACAAGACCACGATGACGTATACGTGTGGGTATTGGCGAAACGCTCAAGACCTTGAGCAGGCGCAAGTCGATAAGATCGACCTCTTGTGCAAAAAGCTTCAGTTAAAGCCCGGTATGCGAGTTCTCGATATCGGATGTGGATGGGGGAATTTTGCCGCGTTCGCCGCGAAGAGATATGGCGTGTCGGTTGTCGGGCTTACCGTTTCAAAGGAGCAGGCTGCGCTTGCGCGTGAGCGGTGTAAGGGGCTCGATGTTGAGATTCTTCTGCAGGATTATCAGACCTACTCTGGAACATTCGATCGTATCGTTTCAATAGAGATGATTGAAGCTGTTGGGCGTAAGAATATCCCGACGTTCTTTTCGATGGTTGAGCGGTGTCTCGTCGACAAGGGGCTTTTTGCGTTGCAGGTGATATCAGCGGAGACGTTTACTACCCGCTCTGTGCCGGCGCTCGATCAGTATATCTTATGGCTCCGTAGACGGATCTTTCCGAACGGATACCTTCCGTCCTTTCCGCAGTTAATCGACCCGGCCCGTGGAAAGATGGTGATAGAGGATCTACATAACTTCTCGGCGGACTACGCGAGGACCTTAAACGCATGGGATGTAAATTTCCAAGCGGCGTGGCCCTCTCTCAAAGCAAAGTATGGTGAGCCATTTTACAAGATGTGGGCTTACTACCTGAAAGGGTGCGAAGCGCTCTTTAACGCTCGCATGGTCCAGCTTTACCAGATCGTGTACTCCAAGGGTGGAGTGACTGGTGGGTATGAGGCGGTAAGATAGCGCCCGTGGGCACGGAGGCTGGTGCCCCTCCAATGACGTTGCGGGGAATTCAACTGGAGGGGCACCGGCCTCGGTGCCCGTGTTGGGACCCGCGATGTCTAGGCATGAAACATGTGTACCCGTGGGCACCGAGGCCGGTGCCCCTCCAAATTCATTGCACGTTCCATTTGTACCTGCACTGGCCGTCTGTTGCGGCCTCGAACTCCGGTACTCTCAAGCAATCGCCCGCCATTTGAGCTCCACTCCGAGAACGCTCAGGAGCTTCACCATCTGATCGATCGTTTTGCCATAGAAGGTTTGGTCAAGGAGGCGGTACAGGTGAGTTGGCGTGCACCCGAGACGGCGAGCGATGGCCCGCTTGGGCAGAGAAGAGCGCTGCGTGATCTGTTGCGCGAGGCACGTGAGGTCATACAAGGCGCGCTTACGAGCGACCTCGGGATCGTGGTGCATCTCCAGAACCTGCTCAAGTAGCATTGAGTCTCCGTTCCCAGAGCGTAGCGCATACGAGAAACCTAAATCTCCGAGCTCCTTGTCGACATACACGGAGACAACAGGGTCTTGCAGGGACGGCTTTACAGCGAGGGTAGAATAGGGGACCTCGTAGGTTTTTTTTGCGACCTGAACGATAAAGGCTCTTTTTTTTTGGTGGGCTAGAACTCTCTTTATCTTCATAGGAGTCCCTCCTCAATGAGCGTTTCAATTAATCTCACAATTCGGCTATTGATTCTGCCTTCGATCACTTTTTTGCGTTCT
>CAIXKI010000182.1 GCA_903920005.1 uncultured delta proteobacterium | reverse complement strand
TTGAGTCGTCTTCATAGGGGATGAGCGTGTAGTAGCGGGCAACCACAGGCGCAATGCCTGAAGTGACTCCTCGTACGAGGGCTGCCATATCTACTTTTCGATTGATTCGTCTGGTTGCTCGGTCAAGACCTGTCCCGTCGATAAAGAGGCCAACAACTCGCTTCTCGCGTTTTTTAATGAATCCACCGCCTAGTTGCTCATACTTCATAACTCTTACCTCATATCCGAGAGTTTGATTCGTGCGTCGTGGCGGAATCTCCCTCTCTAGGGACCGTCTACTCAAAGAAAGTTTTCGAAAGGCAGTGTACCCCGTATCTCGGGTGCTTGTCGAGTTGTCGAGCAAATAAGGGGTTTTGGGGGGACTTATTGGATAGGTGGGTTATCGAACTTCCACCCGTCCACCGACCGTCACAGCGTCGAAGATTCGAGCCATGTCGTCTGCTGAAACACGGAGGCCGCCGATCTCCTCGGTCCAAACTGGGCCGGAGTGGATTGGAATCTCGCGATCTAAAAAGATCGCTTTGCTACCCAAAGCGCCTCTCATGAATCGAGCCTTGGTGCCATCCGCCGGTACCTGAATTCCTCGTCTGAGGAAGTAGGTTGGAGGGGCGTACCAAAGAGGATCGTTTTGTTTAAGAGCCACGGCGTAGGAGCCTGGCTTCATGGCATAGGTGCCTTGGGCCTTTATGGTAATCGGTGCGCTTCCCGGTAACGAGAGCGTTAATGAGTGAGAGGCCCCGTGTATGATGACGTGGGGCGCGATGATTGATTGTTCTGCCTCGGGAGGACGCATTCTCGCCATCGGCTCCGACGACGTTTTCTCGGAATAGAGGTTCTGCTTTGGTACCGGTCTCAAGAGGGCCAGGTTCCCATCTGGAAGCCAGGTCTCACTACTCGCTGGATTGAAGCTTGCCGTTGCGCACCCGGTTACGAGTAAGAGCAGGGTGAAGGCGAGAACCCTGAGGTTGGGGCGATCCGATGTTGAGGGGCGGGGAGTGCTCGGAAGCTGTGTCCTGGTCGACATGTTTATACCTTAAAACCTCATCCGCTGGGCTTTGGGGGCGTATGTCCGCTCCAGGCAAGCTCAGCTCAGTGGGGGTGCATGAGGTAAGATGCAGCAAACGCCGCTTTGGATTGGGGCGAATCTGGCGGTTTTGGAAATATGGTTGGAGTAGAAAACCACATTTTTTTTATTTCGATTTAATAAAAACAGATGGTTACATGGCTGTTGAAGGGGGGCATGGCTAATCAACTGGTGTTAAACTTGCCAAGCGTCGCGGTCTGGGGTGTACTTTCACTCCGGGTAACTTATGACGACAAACCCCAAGACTTTTTGCTGTATCCCATCATCCCTTATCGCAACCCTGAATCGGTTGGTGATGGTCGCTGTTGCTATGTTCGTAATGGCGTCCGTAACCGGATGTGGCATGCTCTCGCATCGATTTCGTGGAGGAAGTGGCTCTGATCTTCTCGCAGCGGATGAGTCCCTCATTGATTCCAATGGAAAGGGTCCGAGCCAGCTTGCCCCTCGTACCGCCCGTGTCCTTCCGAAGCCTGAGTTTGGCGTAACTCCGGAGGTTCAGGCGGAGCTGAATCGCTTTATGACGGCCGAGAGACAGACCGTTATCCGAGTTCTTGATGAAAACTCTAACCGCTACCAGAAAACAAAAGAGGTGTTCGAGGGACAGGGCGTTCCGGCAGAGCTTCTCTCCGTAGCGGCGGTTGAGAGTGGATTTAATCCGCAGGCCCATAGCCCCGCAGGCGCTCGCGGTATGTGGCAGTTTATGAAGTCCACCGCGCGCATATACGGGCTCAAAGTAGGACTCACAAAAGACGAGCGGCTTGACCCAGATCTGTCATCGGTTGCCGCCGCAAAGCACCTAAGAGACCTCTTTAATAGTTTTAATGACTGGCACCTTGCGCTGGCGGCCTACAACGCCGGAAGTGGTGCCGTTAACCGAGTGGTTAGCGCCAAAGGCGAGAGAGATTTCTGGGGACTGTCCCGGCAAGGTGCTCTTCCTCGTGAGACCCGAAACTTTGTGCCGCGAGTGATAGCTCTCTCGTTAATCTTTAAGGACCCGAGTCGGTACGGATTTTCTGAGATTAAGGCGATCGGATAATTGCTGTCGCGGCAAGGCCTGATAGGATTCCCGAGCTTACCCACCCATAATGGTCAGCAAGGTGGCTAGGTCCTTTGTAATGGCCCCGTCCGTGAGCACCTCATGCCCACGTGTGGTAACGAGCACGTCATCTTCAATGCGCACTCCACAGACAGGAAGAGGTCCGGTAGGCTTTTGGAAGTAAAGGCCGGGTTCGATCGTGACGACCATGCCTTTTTCCAAGGTGATCGCTTTCGCGGGCGAGGCGTCATGAACGTCGATTCCAAGTGAGTGCCCAATTCCGTGCGGAAACCATTCCTTAAAAGCGCCCTTTTTCATGAGGTGCGAAACCGGCCCTTTAAGGATGCCCAGATATTTTAATCCGTAGGTGAGCTCTGTGGCGGCGGCTTTGTAGACCTCTGAGATCTCCACGCCTGGTCGAACCTTTTTAATCGCCATTAGTTGCGCGCGTAGGACGATGTCGTAAAGGTCTTTAAGCTCAGGGGAGAGTTGGCCGCCTACAGGGATCATGCGTGAGATGTCGCTCGCGTACATATTGTGCTCCGCGCCGGTATCGATGAGGACGAGTTCGCCCTTTTTTAATTTCCGCGAGAGGGCGTGATAGTGCAGGGTCGCGGCGGATGGTCCTGAGGCGATGATCGTTCCGAAGGCAGGTTCTGCTTCATGTACTTTATAGAAGTATTCGAGGAATGCGGCGATGTCGCGCTCTCTTACTCCGGCTTCAATGAGAGGTAGCGCGTTAGCGATAGCGTCAGCGGTGATAGTCGCGGATTCTTTGATTGCGGCGACCTCTGAGGGATCCTTTATGAGTCGGAGTTTTGCCGTAAGTGCTTCAGCTTCAACGAGCGATGTAGGGAGGCCTCGGAGCGCGTGCGCTCCACGGTTAGAGAGGTCCGCTTTTGCCGCCGCGCTGACGGTTCCTGGTATCGATTGCAGATATGCTGTGGTGCAGCCTCGCAATGCATTCAAAACCGCCTTTAGAGGATCGCTGGTGGTAACCAATTCGGCGTTGAGAAACTTGGCGAGAGGTTTGATGGGGGCAGGAGCACCTTCCCACAGGTTCTTGAGCGGGTCGGTTGGAGGAGCGATGAGTACGACCGGTTG
Organism: uncultured delta proteobacterium; assembly: GCA_903920005.1. Lineage (GTDB taxonomy): Bacteria > Bdellovibrionota_C > UBA2361 > UBA2361 > OMII01 > OMII01. Next base: position 554 of record CAIXKI010000182.1, on the reverse strand, counting down.
CTTCGAGTGCGGTCGCAGGACGAGCGTGATCTCGCCTGAGGTGCTCCCCGTAAGGTAAAAGAGGTCGCTATTGGGGCGGTACGGAAAGTGGGTGTCGCGAGAGCGGATCGCTGATGGATTGCCTGATACGATCAGCGCCTCTGGGCTACCGGATTGAGCGAGGATCGCGAGGGCTTTCTTGACGCGAGAACGGAAGATCGGTTTCATAAAGGGTGTCCTTACACAGTCGTTTTAAGTAGACCACGATTATCCGACCTTGGCATGACAGTAACTTAGAGGCGTTAAAGGCTTTTGAGGATTCCGAATAAGTCTGCTAAACACCTATGAAAGCTCACGTATTGCATCGAGGAGTAGTGTCGTATGTTTTCAATCACTGTCGATCTTACTGACCAGTGGGTGACCCCGGTCTATGACCACGTGCATCACGGACGGTGTTTTGACCTGTTCGAGCAGGCCCGGATAGAGCTGCTAAAAGCGATCGGGTTTCCTAATGATATGCTCCTAGAGCAGGGAAAAGCGCTCGTCATCGCCAAAGTAGAGGCGGCCTATAAGAG
>CAIXKI010000181.1 GCA_903920005.1 uncultured delta proteobacterium | reverse complement strand
TAAGGTTGGGTTCGATCCGGAGAGTGCTCGGTACCACGTGCAATGCACGTTTACGAGCGCATGCGGTCGGTACGCATTTTGGCGCTTAACACATCACCAAGCGCCGGAGGTTCAATTTGCTTTAGAGTCGGCACATCTGCCGCACATGACGACCGTTCATCTCGCGGATACGATTATTGAACAAGCCGAGATTGATCCTCCAGCTCAAGTTCTCCTGACGAAGACCGACGCTGAGACTCTTCAAGAGGTGTGTCGCGAGATCTTCTCTCTGATTCACCGCAAGGCACGCAAGTGCATTCGCCGGGCTCGAGGCTTAGTTACGCGCCCTCGATAACAGGGGACGGATCGTCTTTCTTATAAGAGAGGTTACCAAGTCTTCCAAAGGTTGGCATACTTACGAAGTGGTGCGTTTTTCGCGAGTGATAGAGAGGGGAGAGTAAGGTGGCCACCTTAAGCCCGGATGGGCGACATATTATAGCTGCGGGAGAGGTGGGGGCGTTCTCTGTGTGCCCTTTATCGTGGAAACTCAAGTGGGTTGATAAAGAGACCTCTAAAGTTGAAGCCTCTGTGGAGCTTGGTAAGGACCTTCACAAATCATGGGCCTCCGTTTTTGAGGAGTCGTTGCTCCTAAATAAATGGATACGATACCTGGCGGTATTGGTATGTACTGCCGCGGTTGTTTTCTTGCTTATTCATTCCCCGGAAGATCCTTTGAGCGGAATCTTCTTCGTATCTGTGCGGAGTCACGGATTACAATTAATCGTTCTGGTCGCGGCGACTCTTCTCGTTATTCGGTCCTTTATGAAGGCTGCTCGGACAAGACATCGAGACTCAGGATTCGCCCTCTCACAGATAGCGGTAGCAATTGAAGGAAGCTCAATACTTCCCTCTCGTGAGTACATCTCGGCCGCCCAAGGATTGGCGGGAAAGCCTGACGCGCTCGTGAAAGAGGAGGAGTTCTTTTTGCCGGTTGAGCGTAAGCCCTTGGCGAAAAAACTTAGAGATAGATATGTGGCCCAACTTTTGGTGTATATGCGTTTGGTTGAGGAGTTTGAGGGCGCTAAGCCTCCCCACGGATATCTCTTACTCGGGCCTAAGTGCCGTCGGGTTAAAGTGCAAAACTCTCCCCAGAAACAGCAGTGGATCGATTCAATGATTCGCGAGATGCGTTTGATCTTGGATGGGAGCGAGGCTACCGCGCAACCTCATCCGAGTAAGTGCGCAAAGTGCGATGTTCGGCATCGCTGTCCATCTCGATTGGATTCGTCTTCTCGCTGAAACCACTTCTAGGAAAATGAGTCTCCCTCAGCGAGAACGTTTCCGCGCAGGAATTCGCCGGTGTTCATGCGTTTTTTCCCTTCGAGTTGAAGATCCGTAATAAGGAGGGTGGTGCCATGCCCACACGCCACTTCAAGGCGATCGCCTTGGGCATGAAGAATCTGCCCTGAATCGACCGCTTGAGAAAGTGCGCGACGGGAGTCTTGAGCGAAGAGGATCTTCACACGCTTTCCGCGCCATGTGGTAAAGCTTCCGGGAAAGGGCGAAAACGCTCGGATATTTCGAGCGATCTCTTGAGCGTTGAGAGACCAGTTGATCTTGCACTCTTCGGTTTTAATCTTTGCCGCGTACGTGATTCCCTCGGACGGTTGAGCAACTGGAGAGAGGAAGCCCGCCATAAGAGCATGTAGGTCGCGAACTAACGTGACCGCTCCCAGCCCCGCAAGTTTGTCGTGAAGAGAGCCCCCGGTGTCCGAAGGTTCTATCGGTAGGACCGCCTTTGAGAACACTCCTCCGGTATCAAGCCCCTCGTCCATCTTCATGAGACAGACGCCGGTCTCGGAATCTCCTGCTTGAAGCGCTCGTTGAATTGGCGCGGCTCCTCGCCAGCGGGGGAGGAGTGAGGCATGGATATTTACACAGCCGTGATTTGAAAAATCTAGAACCTCTTTGGGAAGTATCTGACCAAAGGCGATGACGATTCCTAGGTCAAAAGGCCCGAGAGCTTCAATCTCTGGACGAAGTGTCGCGAATTCTTTTCTGAGAGAAACGGGCTGGAACACTGGAATGTTATGCGCGAGCGCGACCTCTTTGATGGGCGACATTGTAATCTTGGCGCCGCGCCCAGCGGGCCGATCCGGTTGAGTAAGGACAGCCCCCACAGAGACACCGGAAGTTTCAAGAAGTGCTTTAAGAGTAGGAACCGAGAAATCGGGAGTCCCGAAAAAGAGGATCTTCATGCGTGCCGTTAGCTTCCTATTCGCGGTTGCCACTCGAATCCGTTCTTTGCGCACCATCGTCGAAAGAGCTGCATCTTTAAACGGCTCAGGTGGTCCACGAAAAGTACCCCGTCAAGATGATCCATTTCGTGTTGGATGCAGAAGGCTGCGAGGTCTTCAGCTTCGACCTTGTATTCGTCGCCACGTCGGTCTTGAGCGGTGATGACAACTGTGCCTGGCCGCTTTATGGAGTCGCGATAATCAGGGATGCTTAGACATCCCTCATCCGATGGGACGATAGCTCCCTTACTGACGAGCACTGGATTAATCAATTCAAGCCGCCCATTGTATACATGAGCGCTGGCGTCCTTGCCGGAGAGTGAGGTGATCGCAGGATAGGGAACCCCTTCAATCGTAAGATCCATGATCGCGATGCGTTGAGTGCTACCGACTTGAGGGGCCGCGAGGCCTATGCCGATCGCGTCTATCATCGTCTCGTACATATCATCGAGAAAAGTGTGGAGCTTTTGGTCAAATACCTCAACCTTTTCCGTCGTTACCCTAAGGATTGGGTCAGGGATGATTTTAACGTCTAAAAGTGCCATGCCAAATAGTAGACCAAACTTCGGGACATCTGTCACTTTCCATCCACTTCGCGACCTTATGAGATTTACAATCTTCTGGTTTGTCGGCCCATAAGCCTTCTGCGATACTAGGAGTATGGCTGAGATGTCGCTGAACGAGGCGCAATTGTTCCGTCTTTTGACGGGTTTTTTCGGAGAGGACCGTGTGCTCTTTAGTATGAGTGTGCGTGCGGTGTGTGGTGGAGACCTCTCCGTAGTAACGGATGTGTGTGACGCCGAGACGCGAGCGTGGGCCGAGCGGAGTAAGTGCCTTTTTACGGTCGTAGATGGCGCGGATGACCCTAAAATGGTTGTTGAGTTCGCGCCTGACTTCTCCTTGTATATTGAGGTCGATCAACTAGAGCGGCAGAATCGGTTGCCTGGATTGTTACAATCGCATGGCGTTCAATACCTCACTATCAGCGGTACCGAACTCAACGAAATGCTCGACCCCCGGAGTAGCCTCGACTTGGTGGCTTTATTGAAAGAAAAATTCGGCATCTACGACTCTGGCGACGACCTGTTAGATGAGAGCTAGCAGGGTGGTGAAAAATGATTTCCTGTTGCGCATTTCGCTCGTTGGACTGCAACTTCGTTGGAGCCCACGAAAAAATCCTCAGCGTATCTCAGAGGATACGCCTCCGGTTTTTTCGCAATCTCCGCCTCGTTTCGTC
>CAIXKI010000180.1 GCA_903920005.1 uncultured delta proteobacterium | reverse complement strand
TCGGCGAGGCCGCCGACCCTTCAATCGCACTCGCGATAATTATGCGATTCGCCCGTAACCCGCGATGATTGTACCTGGAGGGCCGGCGGCCTCGCCGGCTTGCCGAGACCCTCGACCCTCCAATCGCGCCTGCGATATCAAAGGCGCCCTCATTTTCACCCCTTGTTGATGAAAGCTAGAGGGATGACCCCTAGCCTTGACTGTGCAAGACTCTTCGGGCGGAGCTTTTTATATTTCTAGCGTAGCCCCGCGTCGTTCACCGGAAAGGGTACCTATGGAATACATCTCAACATTTATCAGCTTCTTCCTACATATTGATAAGCACCTCACCGAACTTGCGCAGAATTACGGGACTTGGGCATACGTGATTCTTTTTATCATCGTCTTCTGTGAAACCGGATTAGTGGTAACTCCGTTCTTGCCCGGGGACTCCCTTCTTTTTGCGGCAGGGGCTCTGGCTGCTCAGGGGGCCTTTGACGTGAACCTGCTCGCCGTCCTTTTGTTCGTCGCTGCGGTAATTGGTGACGCCGTCAATTATTCTATCGGAAGAAGGATGGGTCCGGCGGTATTTGAGCGGAAGAACTCGCGAGTATTTAAGCCTGAGTACTTATCACGTACTCACCGATTTTTTGAGAAGTACGGTTCAAAGACTATTGTGCTTGCCCGATTTGTTCCTATCGTTCGAACATTTGCTCCGTTCCTGGCAGGTGTTGGAACGATGTCGTACGCAAAGTTCGCGCTGTACAACGTAACTGGCGCTTTGTTGTGGATTTCATTATTTACATATTCTGGGTTTTTCTTTGGCACGACACCTCTTGTGCAGAAGAATTTTAAATTGGTCATCTTGGGGATTATTGTCATCTCAATTATGCCAGCGGTGATTGAGGTGGTTAGGGCCCGTAAAGAAGCTCGGGCTGGCGCGCAGGGATAACCCTATCGTAGGAAGTCCGGCGCTCTTTCTGTATACTTAAGAAAGGTTGCTTAAGGCGGGGTGGCTTTGGTGTATCGGACGACCATTACCTATAGAAGGATTTTTCGCTGGGTCGTTCCCATCCTCGTGATGGGTGTGACCGCGAGTACCGCGGCTGCGGATGGTGATAGGTACATCGTCAAGTTCCGGTCCACCGCCGCCCTTCACGTTGGAGCGCTTTCGCGAAATATCGCCCCCGATCTTCATGGGGCAACTCCTAGCGTTCTCTTACCGAGAGATAATGCCGTAGCCGCTGTTTTAAACACCGAACAGCTAACAGCGTTGACTCACCGACCTGATATCGAATCGATTGAGGTGGATACCAAGGTCCACGCTTTTCTGACACCCAATGATCCACGCTTTTCAGATCAGTATGGACTCTCTACCGTCGCGGGCACATCAGCCGTTGACGCATGGAACGTGTCGATAGGTTCTCCTTCCGCGCTCGTCGCGGTCGTGGACTCAGGAGTCGACTACGGGCACGACGATCTCCAAACATCGATATGGAAGAATCCGGGTGAAGTTCCGGGTAACGGAGTTGATGATGACGGCAATGGCCTCGCCGACGATTATTACGGGTACGATTTCGCGAATAACGACGGCGAACCACTTGATGACAATGGTCACGGCACGCACGTGGCGGGAACCGTCGCGGCCGCAGGAAATAACGCGATAGGTGTTATCGGAGTCGCGTGGGGCTCCCAAGTTGTCGCGATTAAATGTTTGGATGGCGCCGGCTCCGGTTATAATTCTGACCTCGTCCGAGCAATTGACTATGCGGTTACTTTAAAAGACCAAGGATACCCGCTAGTGGCGATCAATATGTCGCTTGGCGGTGAGTATACGAACTCACTCTATCGCGCTATCTCGCGAGCTTCAGAGAGGGGGATATTACTTGTCGCCGCCGCTGGAAACGAGACGAGCAACAACGATCGGTCCCCCACGTATCCCGCCAGTTTTGACCTTCCAAATATCATCTCTGTGGCCGCAACGAACACTGGCGGTACCCTTGCTGAGTACTCTAATTACGGTCGTACGAGCGTTGATATAGCCGCTCCCGGATCGGCGATTCTGAGCACCGAACCGAGGATCGGTGGAGTGAGTCAGTACGGGTATGAATCCGGTACTTCTATGGCAGCTCCCCACGTGAGCGGTATTGCGGCCTTAATCGCGGCAGCAAATCCGGCGGCGACCAGTACACTCATTCGAAGTATCATGATATCGACTGCAAAACCTGAGCCGTCTCTATCAAGAAAGACCGTCTCAGGGGGCATCGTCGATGCGTATGCCGCCGTCCTTATGGCGCAGGGACAACAGCTGTACAAGATAACTGGTTCAGTCAAGCGAAGTGGTAGGGGACTCACGGGGGTTTCTATGATTATAACTCCCAAAAATGGTGTCACCACTCGACGAACGACTCGTACCAACTCAAAAGGCTCGTACTCAGTCGCGAATCTACCGCTCGGTACCTACACCGTTAAGGCTCGTTCAAGTCGATACCGAATCACGCCATCAACAGTGAAGGTTGATCTAACGAAGAATACCCGTACGAATTTCACCATATCGCGGTAGCCTCGCCTGTATGTTGACCTGTATCTGGTACGCGCAGGAAAGGAATCCTTGAACCACCTCCTTACGACAGCTTCGGCCGATGACATTTGGGACCATGATGGGGATTCCTTGCCGCCATCTCTCTATCTCGGTACCAGCACATGGGCATTCCCCGGTTGGAAGGGGATCGTGTACAAGCAGAGCTACAAGAGTCAAAAAGAGTTTACGGCAAAGAGCCTCGGAGAGTACGCGTCGATCCCGTGGTTTCGGACGGTGTGTATTGACAGCTTCTTCTATAATCCTCCAAAACGGGAGACCCTCCTTACCTATGCAGCATTGGTTAAGCCTTCTTTTCAGTGGGTTTCAAAGGTCTGGGAGCGAATAACCATAGCGCACTATCCGAAGCACCCCCGGTATGGGGCCCTCGCGGGGCAAGAGAACCCTGATTTTCTAAACGTTGACCTCCTTAAGGATCAGGTGCTCTCCGCGTACGCCGTTCCAGAAATTCGCGAGCGGACCGGCCCGCTAGTGTTTCAATTCGCGCCATTTTCTCCTCGCACGATGGCGTATGAGGAGTTTCTTGGACGTTTGGCCGAGTTCCTTCAGCAGTTGCCCAGGGACTTCCAGTACGCCGTTGAGGTCCGAAACTCGGAGCTGTTAACTCCCGCGTATTTTAGGGCCTTAAATGAGGCGGGGGTTACCCACTGTTTTAATCACTGGAACTCGATGATCCCACTTCACCTTCAGATGCGAGCCGCTGCCGATGCGGGTGGATTGACGGCAGATTTCTTCATTGCGAGACTGCTAACACCGTTAGGCACTAGCTACCAAAACGCTGAGGAGCAATTTGCGCCTTACGACAAGGTGCAGAGGCCTAACGCACAGATGAGAGCGGACGTCGTAAAGCTGCTACGGCGGGCCCTTGCCACGAATAAAAGAGCTTTTGTCACGGCGAATAACAAAGCGGAGGGTAATTCACCCCTTACGATGGTCTCTATCGCGAAACTATTTTTAGAAAACGCAGCTCTCTAGAGGTTTGCACAAATATGCCACATATATTCCCGTTCAATGAATTTTGGGCATTCTATCTCCTCTTTGGGATCGTTATATCCGCCATACTGCTCGCGTCACTACGCACATTCCACACAACGCCCAAGGAGGTGACCATTCGAGAAGCTTCGATCTCAGCTCTGAGCTGGTTCGGTCTCGCGCTTCTTTTTAATGTCATTCTTTTTGCGTTCACCTATTTTCATCTCAACTCAAAACCAAGCCTTGCGGCAGAGCTGGGAGGAACAGCCGGAGAGCTGGCGCGACGGACGGCGCTTGAGTTCCTCTCTGGCTACCTGGTTGAGAAGTCACTCGCTGTAGATAACCTTTTTGTCTTTATCGTTATCTTTCGCTTTTTCTCAGTTCCCAAAGAGAATCAATATCGAGTGCTCTTCTACGGACTCTTCGGAGCACTCGTTCTCCGCGCGGTCTTCATCGCCATGGGGTCGGTGGTGATGGATATTAGTTGGGTCGTTATCGGGTTCGGCCTATTCCTGATCTTCCAGGGAATCTCGGTTCTTCGTGGGAAGGAACCGGAGATCCACCCGGAGAAGAATAAACTCCTTATCCTCCTCAGGAAGGTTTTACCGGTCTCTCCGACGTTAGACGGGCAACGATTCTTTACCCGTCTGGATGGACGGCTCGTGGCTACTCCTCTCTTTCTTGCTCTCGTATTTGTAGAGATTACCGACATCATGTTCGCGTTTGACTCTGTGCCAGCGATCTTCGGCTTAACGAAAGAGCCGTTGGTTGTGTTCACCTCAAACATCTTTGCCGTGATAGATCTTCGAGCGTTGTATTTCTTGCTCTTGGCGTTCATCTCTCGATTTCACTACCTGGGAATCGGCTTGTCGTTTGTTTTGATCTTCATCGGTGTGAAGATGGCGTTTTTAGATGAGTTTCTTCATTACCATCTTCCAACTGAGATTTCGCTCTTGGTTGTACTGAGTCTTATAGTTGGCTCTATCGTCATATCCCTCCTCCGCAAACCGGTTACGGCTGAAGAGGAGCCTAAGGCATGAACATGATTCAAGAGACACCTCTGCTCATAGCATTGCTACTGTTTACACTTCTTTGGGTGGGGAGTGTCGTACTTGAGCGTCGCATAGAAGATCGTTTTCGAGAGCCCTTTCGCTTTCTCCGCAACTTCATACTCCCCGGCCTTGTCCTACTTTGGGCCCTTGAGGACCTTCTTGGAATCCAACGTACAGATACGCTTTTTCGCGTTACCGAAACTCTTTTAGGGTTCGGGCTCGTGTGGTTCCTCGCGACGGTTCTTAAGGTTCTCTTCTTTTCCGAGTTTGAGAAGGATTCCGTTCGAGCCAGAACACCCCGCCTACTCGTGGACATTCTGCGGCTGTGCTTCGTCGTTGTCGGATGTCTCTTGGTGTATAGCTCTGTGTGGCAGAGGGATATCTCCCCACTCCTCACGACGTTCGGAGTTGGCTCTCTCGTTTTAGGTCTCGCGCTGCAAGATACCCTTGGGAATCTCTTTTCGGGATTAGCGCTCGTTTTCGAGCGACCGATCTCCGTTGGTGATTGGATTCAGGTTGGGGATCTCATCGGAAAGGTCAGGCAGATTAATTGGCGGTCGGTTCGAATCGTTACGCGAGAGCTTAATGAGATTACGATCCCCAACTCAGCGATCGGAAAAGATAGGATAACCAATTTCTCGAACCCCGTACGTGCCTATGGATTTAAGATCGCTTTTGGCTTTTCCTATGACGCAGCACCAAATGAGGTAAAGGAGATGTTGCGGACGGTAGCTCTTGAAACGCCAGGCATTCTTCACTCCCCAGAGCCGGACTCTCGAACCACTGATTTTGGAGCATACGCCGTTCAGTACGAACTGCGTATTTTTATCGATGACTACGAGAATCTTGTGAACATCCGAAACGAGCTTATGACTCGTGTGTGGTACGCCGCTCGTCGTCGCAACATCTCGATTCCGTATCCGACTACAACGCTCTATAAGACGGAAGTCCCCTATGCGCCCGTACCAAATAACCATGGTGTTTTGGTAGGTCGACTGCTTCGTTCGGCGCCCATATTCGCGGAGCTAGCCGACTCCGATTTCGCGACCTTAGAGAGAGAAGTAACTTTTGAACAATATGCTAAGGGGGAGCGGGTTATCGCCGAGGGAGAGATGGGAGAGGCCTTCTATCTTCTGATTGAAGGATCGTGCGCCGTGGTGCTGCGAGGCGAGAAGGGCAAAGCGCTCTCGGTGTTGTCGCTTGCCCCGGGCGCTGTGTTCGGCGAGGTCTCTCTACTGCTAGGGAAGATAAGAAATGCCTCGATCGATGCCGTTACGGACGTGGAGGTCGCTCGTATTGGAAAAGAGGCGCTCAGTCACGTGCTCACGCGACGTCCGGATCTCGTACAATCTCTCGCTCATTACGCGGCCGTTCGCGCGCAAGAAGCCGAGCACGCTCGAAGTCTGGATTCCTCTTCAGCCGTGGCGCAAGATGAAGTTGTTGATGAAGTTGATCTTCGCGCGCGTATCCGTAGATTCTTCGGGTTGGCTTAACAGCTTATAGAGTGACCACCTTCAAGCTAGGAGGTGTGTAGGTCTCTTTGAAAGTGACCGTCTCCAAGCTTTCTCCGTGTTGGCTTAGGTCGAGCCCCATCTCTTCTTCCGCCTCGCTGACCCGCATCGGGATAATGGTGTGAGTTGTTAGGTAGAGCAGGTAACTTCCGCCGATGGTAAACGCGCTCACGATTCCGAGCGCGTAGAGATGGCTTATGAACGTCGAAGTCTCTCCGTGGATCAGGCCGACTTTGTCAGCAAAAACGGCTGTTAAAAGCATTCCGACAACGCCGCCCACGCCGTGACACGGGAAGACGTCTAGTGTGTCGTCCAATTCGCTCTTTGTTCTCCAGTGTACCGCAAGATTGCTGATGATACTTGCGCTACATCCGATGAAGATGCTCGCTCCAACCGTGACGAATCCAGCAGCGGGCGTTATGGCAACGAGGCCTACGACCGCACCTATGCATGCGCCAAGAGCGGAAGGCTTTCGCCCTTTACTACAGTCAAAAAAGATCCAGGCGAGCATCGCCGCGGCGGATGCCGTATTTGTCGTGAGGAATGCTTTCGCGGCGAGTCCGTTAGCGGCGAGCGCGGAGCCGGCGTTAAACCCGAACCACCCGAACCACAACATTCCTGTTCCGAGAAGTACGTAGGGGATGTGAGCTGGAACTTGCGGGGCGTTCTGTTTGTGAGCGGTGCGTTGACCGAGAAAGAGCGCTCCGGTGAGAGCTGCCAATCCACCAGCCATATGCACAACCGTACCGCCCGCGAAGTCGAGAACTCCCCACTGACGTAAGAACCCTTCCGGATGCCAGGTCCAATGCGCGAGTGGGCAATAAATGAAAACCGAGAAGAGGCACACGAAAAGCATATAGCTTGAAAACCGGACTCTCTCCGCGAACGCGCCGGTTATGAGCGCCGGAGTGATGATCGCGAATTTCAGTTGAAAGAGGGCGAAGAGCGCCAGTGGGATGGTAGGAGAAAGGGTAGGGTGGGAGGCCTCCCCAACGTCTCGGAACATGAAGAACGTTCGAGGGTCGCCAATGATACCTCCGAGCGAATCGCCGAAGGCGAGGCTAAATCCTACGGTGACCCACAGAATACTGACGAGTCCCATCGCGATGAAGCTTTGAAGCATCGTTGAAAGTACGTTTCTTCGGTCGACCATTCCCCCGTAGAAAAAGGAGAGACCAGGGGTCATCAGGAGGACGAGAGCCGTTGCCGTAAGCATCCACGCCGTGTCCCCGGTGTTAATTTCGCCGCCTATTTGGGTGCCGCCCTGTGGTACCAAGGAGCCGACGACGCTTAGTCCAATGAGTGCGATGAGAGGGATAGACCAGAGGGAAGGATTAGGTGGAACAGTTCTCGCTGCTGCCATTATGCACTCCTAGAGGCCGCTAGTCTTAATCTCGGCACGTTAAGCCTAATTATCGACCATTTTACACTAACTCTCTAGGGTTTTATGCTATCTTTTGCCTCCTTTAAGATAGTCGCGGATGACTCTGGCAACCTTGTATTTGTATAAGTGCTCGACATCACTATTGATTAGAATAGCGAAGCGTACCTGTTCTCGGGGGGTTAGGTCGAAATATCCTGCCAGCGAATTCACTCCGCGGAGGCTTCCGGTCTTTGCCGCGAAGTCGTCCTCAACGTTCAGGAGCGGCTGGTACGGCTCAAAGCGCTTCAGGAGTTGGGTCATCTGGGCTGGGGACACTCGATTCTTTCGGGAGAGGCCGGCACCCTCTTCGATGTGAAAGTCACGCCATCCAACCCTCTCCTCCATGCATTTGCGCATGGCCCGCTGCGCTTTTTCGACCGTAGCGGGAGCGCCGTAGGCTTTTGCCCCGAGCACGAGAAAGATCTGATTGGTTGTGAAATTGGTCGAGTACTTGAGGAGCCCCTTGGAGATCTCCTCTAGGCTCTGAGATGAGCGATGTTCATAGATCCGCTTCGCGTCAGAGGGGACATGCTCGATTCGTATGTTCATTGAGCCTGAGGCGCCAGACCGTCTGAGGAACGCGGCAAGGAGCTCACCGCCGTAGATCGTTCCGGTGCGCCAGTTCGTTCCGAGGTTGATTCGTTCAGAGGCTCCGCGGCGTAATTTTTCACCGGCTTGTTTCGAAAGAGCGGTGAGAGGTGTTTGCGCTTCGGCGGTTTCTATCACTCCGCTCTTGCGACGAGTAAGGTGCGCGCTACTGAAATTACCAACAAAAGCGGCGTTTTTTGAGTCGTAAGGGTTGAGTGATGACGATGATCCATCGATCGAGATATTTGGATCGAAGAATGACGGGTCGATCGCGATAGTCTCGATGACCGGAAAGAGAGGGGCTACTTTCGCGGCAAGGAGCGAAAGCTCCTCTGACACGAGTGAGGGATCTCCAGAGCCTTGTATATAAAGAGTGTTGCCTTTACCGCGGTAGAAGTTTGTCACGAATCTATAGTCTCTCCCCATGGACTCAAGCGCGCAGAAGGTTGTCGCGACCTTAAGCGTTGACGCGGGAATGAAGGATTGCTCGTCTCGATAGGTAAGCAGTGGTGTGCCGTCTTCACGTTCAACTCGAATGCCACCATTTTTTAAGAGCTTTTTCAGGTCGAGTTCCTGTGTGTGCGCGGGGCGAATAGTGCCGCACAATGCGAGAGCGAGAAGAGTGATGTGGGCAGGTCGAAGCATTGCTTGATCTGACCACAAAGATCGGGGGAGTGAAAGGGCTAACCTACTGGAATCAGGAGGATGAAAATGATTTAATATCCTGGTAGGCTTACGACTCTTGGATCCTTAAATTTCACACGGTGAGCAGGGCGCGGTTATGAAGGGAATAATTTTAGCAGGTGGTTCTGGTACGAGGCTCCATCCAGTGACGTTGGCGATCAGTAAGCAACTGTTGCCGATCTATGACAAGCCGATGATCTACTACCCACTCTCGGCGCTCTTACTTTCAGGTATCCGTGAGATCTTAATAATCTCGACTCCTCACGACCGCCCATCTTTCGAGCGACTGCTCGGTGATGGATCTCAGTGGGGTTGTTCGTTCTCTTATGCCGAGCAGCCAAGCCCAGATGGCCTCGCGCAGGCATTTATCATCGGAAAGAATTTTATCGGTAACGATTCTGTAGCCCTTGCGCTCGGAGATAATATCTTCTTCGGCCATGGATTCGCCGAGGCGTTGCGTAGTGCCGCGAGTCGGACCGAGGGCGCTACGGTGTTCGGGTATCGGGTTAAAGATCCTGAGCGGTACGGAGTTGTTGAATTCGACGCGCACGGTAAAGCGAAACATCTTGTTGAGAAGCCTAAAGATCCGAAGTCTCCGTACGCGGTCACTGGACTTTACTTCTACGACAATCGAGTAGTCGATATTGCAAATAACCTCAAACCATCTCCTCGCGGAGAACTTGAGATCACCGATGTGAATCTTCAATACCTTAGAGATGGCCAGCTTCACGTTGAATTACTCGGTCGCGGCATGGCATGGCTTGATACTGGAACGCACGAATCGTTGTTACAGGCGTGCAATTTTATACAAACGCTTCAGGAGAGGCAGGGCCTCATGGTCGCGTGTCTCGAAGAGATCGCGTACACGATGGGGTTCATTGATCGTGCCCAACTTGAGAAGTTGATAGAGGGACAGAAGAAGAGCTCGTATGGTCAATACCTGCAGGGGCTCCTGAAGAGCGAGCATTCGCACCGATAAGTTGTAAGGAGTTTTTATGATCGGTCAGGCAACGGTTGCGCGGGTACTAGAGCAGCTCATCGCTCAGCTTGAGGGTGTATCTCTCTCGGCCGCGGAGATAGAGAATCTTTTAGAGACCCCGAAAGACTCCGCGCACGGAGATATCGCATTCCCCTGTTTTCAACTTGCGCGAGCGCTCAAGAAAGCTCCGCCGATGATCGCGCAAGATCTGACGATAAAGCTTGCCGCCGCGTTGGGAACCGAGAAGGAGATTGAAAAAGTTCAGGCGATCGGCCCCTATATCAATTTTATTCTCAACAAAGCGTCCCTCGCGGGAGAGTTGGTGCCAGCGATCTTGAGTGGAGAGTTTCTGAAAACTCGCTCCACAAAAAAAGAGCGTGTGATGGTGGAGTACGGGCAGTTAAACACGCACAAGTCGTTTCACGTTGGGCACGTGCGAAACGCGGCGCTTGGAGATTCGGTCTCTCGACTTTTTGAGTTCAACGGGTATCCAACAGTGCGTGTGAACTACCTCGGTGATGAGGGCACCCATGTTGCGAAGTGCCTCTGGCATATGCTGAGCCATCCGGAAGAGCGGATGCCTGA
>CAIXKI010000179.1 GCA_903920005.1 uncultured delta proteobacterium | reverse complement strand
TTTGCCCCTTCCAACCTGACGACTCAAGCTCAAAGAACTTTCCTAAGATCTCTGGGGTTGCCTCCTTCGTTAGGGTGAAATCAAGAGCTCCCTCCTGACGTAACTTCTTCTCCTTTCCCCTTAACCGATTTCGTGTGCCCTTAAAACGTTCTGGGCAGTTTTTTATGGGGTCATGTCCATCTAAGGATAGCGGTAAATAGGGCATCATTCGGGTAGGCCACACCATTGTCGGATAGCCATCTTCCCGCGCATATTTCATCAGCGCATCAAAATTTCCATTCGTTGGAACGTCCCTGGCTTCTATGACATCCCAATCCGTTTCGTCCCTCAAGCATTTCCAAGTTGCTTTAGCTACATCCTCCTTGGACGTGCCGTCGTGCAGTAGGTCAAAGCGGCATGAGTGCAGATTTGAGAGACTCCGCAAACTAGAGGCCGGGATTCGACCTAAAAATGTTCGGTCGCGCATGAGTGGCAGTAATCCAATGAGGTCTTGCCCCTTATGAACGGTCACTAGGAAAGGATTGTTTTTTGCCGCTAAGGTTGTGTGAAAGGCCTGAAACCATTCGGGCTGATAGAACGGCTCGGCGCACACTCCGTGAGCTGTTAGCTTTCGCCAGTCTGCGACTATTTCTGGGTTGTACGTCTCACTCCATTCTTTGATTGCAGCTTGAATCTGGGAATGGGCCGCCGTGTTTGAAATCGTTTCGTGTGATGCACTGAGCGCGTTAACCATGGAAGGCCTCGATTAAAAAATTTTATTCGTAATCCTACTGACATGTACACAGATGGAGAGATGACTAGAGTCACCGGACAACTCAGTTCTCGTTGTGGCCTATAAGCTCGATTCGCTAGACCTCTCGGCAAAGAACATCCAGCACCATAGGGGGCGAAGAAGTTCGTTGAGCCGCTGGGAACTACCCTGATTAACCGCAGTCTTGAATTCAGAGAGATTAGAGGTTGCTCAAGGCGTTGCCCGGCGCGGCTCTCCTCTATTCAGGACGAAAGACCCCTGGGTGGGAGTAAATACGGAGTTTTTGTGGGCGGAGAGCCGCACCGTTACGTTCACCACCCGGAAATGATATCGCGCTTCATCGTTGTGCGTGGGCTCAACACCGCAGTTAGAGTGCCATGCTCAATGGAGTCGCGGACTTTGTGTGCTGGACAGTGGTGCGCCGGGTGAGGTGCAAGACCTCCCGAGCTACCCGCTCTACGTCATTACTGTCAAGCTGCTGATGAATGGGTAATTCGAGGATAGTGCTACGCCACTTCGGGACCCGCCCCGTATTCTCACACGGTGATGCCGGATGTGGCTTGCTCCACAGATTGACGCTGTCAATACCTCGACGCAGTAAGTCCGCTCGGAACTGGGGCTTATCATGAACGACGATCGGATAGAAGAGTGGACAAGCTCCTTCGGCTAGTTTTTCTATGTTCAGAGCACTCAGATGCCGGAGCTTGCTGTGTAGGAGCGCGAAGTTGGATCGGCGTGTCTCAATTACAGACGTCGGGTCCGCAAATCGCATGAGATACCGCGCGGCACGAGACGCAGAGTAGGAAAGCGTTCGTGGATCCAAGGTTATTGTGCCGGAGACCACGGTCTTGTCCGCGAGGGTTTTTCGGACACCTCTCGTAAGATTCCATACCCGATTCACGACGCCGTGGGCTGATGCGCCTCGAATATGTTGCGCCACTAAATCAGCGGTCTGTAATAAGGTTGAGAAGCGAGGCGGCGCCTGTAGTTGGGCTGGCGACACGGGGTTCTTGGTCACCACGTAACCGCCATGCGGAAGTGTTACGGATTTATAGATAGAAAATAGGGCTATATCCCCTTGAGATCCTAGCCAGGT
>CAIXKI010000178.1 GCA_903920005.1 uncultured delta proteobacterium | reverse complement strand
TGTGCCAAGATGTGGATGACGGGTTAGGGATGTTTCCCTAACAACCCTGGGTTTTCCCGCTCGGCGCTCTCGCCAAGGGTCTGCCGCCCCTCTCGCCCCTTGATCGGGGCTTCATCCCGCTCCAAAAGAAGAACACCCCTGCCGAATTGATTCTTCGACAGAGGTGTTTGTTGTTACGCGGTTTCGCGAGACTCTTGCTCGCCTATTTTGCTTTTACTCCGAACGGCCAGACAAGGGTAACCTCGGTACCGTACGTGCTGCAGAGAAAGTGTCCTGCACCCGTACCGGTAGGAGCCTGAGGAATCTTTGAGTACGCACACTCAAATCGTCCCCTGATTTCATAGTTTTCTCCGGCTTTCAGATCCGTAAACACAATAGACTTAAAGAGAGATTGGTGCTGTTGATCGCACGATCTGCCTACGAGCTTCGAAAGAACCCTTCGCGCGTTTTTCCCCCTACCGGCATAAAGATCCAAGTATATCGAACCGCAGGCACTACCCACGTCCGAGCTCCTTGCCAAGAGTCCACTACTTACGTTTGCGGTGACACTAGCCGCCAAGCCAGTAAAGCTCATCCCGACATCAAACGACTTGGTCGGACAGAGAACCCCGTTTTCTCCGCAACTCCCCGAAGGGTCTAATTTAAAGGGGATAACTTCAATATCACTCTGATTGAAGGGAAGGTTGTCGCGTTTTAGTACGAGACCTTTTTTAGTTGCACTCGGCTTGGTTGTTCCTACTTCAATCTTTGGTGAGCAGGTGAGGTCAAAGCCCGGAACGCAAACTGCGACGGCGCTATTCGGCGCGCTGCTGTTACCTGAATTGCAATCCTGCGAACAGTTGGAACCGTTTTCGGCAACAGGGCAGCCTATCGCTTGGCATGTGATATTTTGGCAGATTCCGTCTCCGCAATAAGAGCCGGTAGAATTTTGTTGAGCGGAGGCATCTTTAACCAGCAGTGCTCCCGCTACACAACAGATAAGACGTAATCCTCGAAACATTCGTGACGCTCTCATACGCTCTTTCTCCTAAAACCTTTTATAAACTTTAAAAAAGCTTAGTGTGCTCCAGTTACGTATATGTGTATGAGCCGCAGGCATCTCGAAAGAATAACTAAGAGATAACAAAAGTGTAACAGTGCGGCTGTTTGAAGGAATTCGAGCTCGGCTGCGCGTGGCCTAAGGCAGCCAGTTAAGTGAAGATACGCGAGGTACCCTCGTGGATGGAGAGGGGGAAGCGGCTCCGCAAGGTATGCTTTCGGCACCCGGCCAATTTCATAGGTAGTATCTCGGTAAAAGGAAAAGGGGGACAAAGTATTAAGTTACAGACCGAGGCTTACGACTCCCTTTTAGTCGGTAGATTATTGATCCGGTGGACTAAGGCCCTTGGGAGGGACTCATGGTGACTAAAACTCGAATCGAAATAGCACTCGTACTGACGCTGATCGTCGGCCTTGCCGCCGGAGCGCCTGCATTGGCTGCCCCAGGAGTAAGTGGATCTGACTCAACCGGCCCGCAGGCTCCTATTTCATCGCCAGCGCCCGAAGATCCGCTAGGTCTACCAACCCTTGAAAAGATTTGTGATCTAGGAGAGCCGCCTACAAAAGAGGACGATTCAACTCTTATAAGGGAATACTGCAGTGAATTGAGGAAGTGTTTGGTGGAGTTCCTTCCGTCGAGAGGAATGCCAAAGAAAGGAAAATTACGAGAATCAGAACCAGGAGTAGAGCCAGGATATCGGCCAAGTCAGCCCCAAAAGCCAGCGTGGGCTCCAGTCGAAGCGCAGATGTATTTGAGTTGCTTACGGAAATATCTTCCTAAGAGAGCTCTATAGAATCATAACGCCCGTACATCATCGCTTCGATTTTAATGGAGCTTTGCGGTTTGTGTACCGGATTGCAAAGCGGTCTAGTGTCTCTTTACGTCTCACAAACTGCGCGGTCGGGAGGTTGGGCTGGGGGACAAGATTGCAGCTCCAATGCTTCTATTTTTTCTCATGCTGCTTTTCTTTGTTTCTTGGCCGGCGAGAAGTGCAGCTTGATCCCTACAGCGTCTAGAATTGACGCTAGGCTTGAGAGCTTGGGATTGCCCCGCTTAGAGAGGCTTCTGTAGAGGTTCTCTCGATTGAGGGATGTCTTGCGCGCGATATCGGCCATGCCGCCGCTGGCCTCGACTACATCCCGGAGGGCAAGGAGGAAAACTTCTTCAGAGTCGCTCATGCTGGCATTCAGATATTCCGCGGCTTCCTTTGGGTCTTTCAGCTGTTTGAGGAGCTCTGCTCTATAGCTTTTGACTGGCATCTTTGTACTCCTTCCACAGTAGTTTCGCTCTGACGATGTCCCTTGATTGGGAGCTCTTCTTCCCGCCCCACAGAAGAACCACCACGGTAGAGGCCGCTCGTCCAAAGTAGACTCGGTAGCCGGGGCCATACGAGATACGAAGCTCAAGGACTCCAGCGCCGACACTCTTGCAATCGCCAAAGTTTCCGAGTTCGAGCCTATTGATCCGAGCCCGTATGGTACCTCTTGCTTTAACGTCTTGCATACCCAACATCCAGTCGAGAAAGAGGCTCTGTCCACGCCTAGGTTCGTATATGACTATCGTCTGATGTTGCATATACATGTAGCTTTAAAGCTACGTGGCGTCAAGGTGATTAAGATAACTCGCGGGATCGCGGTGGTATCGGCGACCGTCGCGTAGGAAACTCTCAGATCGTGACGGATATCGAGTGGAGTTCGGCCGTTATTTGAAGAAGTTGCGCAGACAGCTCGGCGGGTGTCGTCTTTGTCTAAAGAAACTGGCGACGTAGCGAAACTGGTGCGAAACCGGTACCAGGCTACTCGGAAACGCGGGTAAGGTGTGAAGCCGAGGGTGTATTCGATGGTCGGGGGAAGTAGCCTGGCACCACAAGAGGGCCTGGCACCGGTAGGTCGGACGGAACGGTTCAGTAAGGAAACTCCACACTACATAAAGCTACTGCAGCTTTAGACGGCAATGGCCTAATTGTGAAGTTATTGAGCAGGATAACTGCCCCGGTTAGCTGCCGTGCTGATAGTAAAAGACACAAGCTATAAAGTCATTCGGCCAAGGGTCCGACCCATAACCTGATAAGGGGATGCGCTTTGTCCCACGGACAGAGAAGCGTGAAGAAGTCACTGTGCTAGGTATCAAGAAGAGGTGCGCTTTTGAAATTCGGCGTTGGTGAAGAGGTTGTTTCGTTAGGAGCCTGTATGAAGTTATTCAGATTCGCATCTCTTGTTTACAGTGTCGTGTGCTTTCTCGGGATTGGAGTGGCATCGGCACAGCCCTACACCTCTGAGTCGAAGGACGGTGGTGTGATAACAGTTATCTCATTAAAGCGAAGTGGTAGTGACTCCGTCATTTTGAAGGGTTCTATTGAGAATCCGGGGGCAGGAGATTTGAAGTTTGGGGACCTTCTTGAGGATGTAAGAAAATTTTCAGCGGTATTACAGGATCCAGTTGGTAAGAAAGAATACCAACAAATAAGGGTCGATCGTGTTCGGGTAGGGTCTGAGCATAATCCCTTTGTAGCTATTCCTCCCCACGGTAAGATCAACTTTTGGGCGCGCATCACGGCTCCACCCCCTGAGGTGGAGAAGGTCACGGTTGTGTTTGCGGGTTCCGCGCTGCCGATTGAAGACGTTCCTCTTCAAAAGTAGCCTGAGCGCACCATGGTATCGAGCAAGCCGGGGCATGACTATATTTTTCGCAAGGGCGCTATCGCGGCCGTCTTGTACGGTGTGGCGATTTCGTTCTTCTGTAGTTTGAGTGTTGAGGCGTTCGCTCAGGACCTCTCAGAACCGTCGGTGGCTCTGCCCCCTCATGCGGAGCGAAGGAGTATCGATTGGTTGCCAGGGTCTCGTGAGTGGACGTCGGGGGTTCGTTCCCTTGACGGTGGTGTAAAAAACTTCCGAGATTCGCTCGCTGATTTTATAGCGTCGTTAAAGGGATGGGAGCTGATTGAGGAGGAGTTCGAATACCTCGTGCGGATGGAGAGCGATATCTTATTCGACTTTGATAGCGCGGAGATTCGTTCTGAAGCGAAGCAGCCTCTCACACGATTTGCGGAGGTGCTCGCCCCGTATGAGCTGAAAGTTCTCTCAATCTCGGGACACACTGATAGCAAGGGAAGTGATGCTTACAACGATACGCTTTCTATGAAGCGGGCCGATTCGGTAAAGGATTTCCTCGTGAATACCAAGCTTTTATCAGGTTGGAGCTTCTCCGCGGTCGGGCGTGGGGAGCGAGAGCCGATCGCCTCCAATCAGTCTAAGAATGGTCAGGACGATCCAGCCGGGCGGCAAAAGAATCGCCGTGTTGAATTACGAATTAAAAAGTTGCCGAAGTAGTGCTCGGACAGGCGAAGATCCGGGGCCGCGGGAGACAGACAATCGCGATTCCTCAAAGTAGATTGTTATCGAAGGCAGGGGCGGTGTTTTTGTACCGCAATTCGAGTGGCCACGATGGGGACGCAAGGAGCACCTGTTTCCCAAAAATCATCTGGCAAAATGTAAAGAAGTACCGGTAGAGGGGTTCTTGTCACGCCGCAAAGTGAACCCAGTTAAATCCATACCCGACTATTTGCGCCAGGTTGAGTCCTTTTCGACTAGGGAAGGTACTGGCTAATAGCCCGAGCGGGCAGTAGACTGGAGGGCCCTTAAAAATGTGCGGAGAGTATATGAGCGGGCCTTTCTATCAAGTTAACGAGCCAGAGTTGCGAGACCACACCCGTGGAGTATTAGGACCGACCCTTGACCAATACACGTTAGGGATGGGGCCTGCGCAGCAATACCTTGCGCGCCGTATCGCGACGGGAACCATGGCTGATTGGACCTGGAAAGCAGACGTATCACCAAACCAAGAGCGCCGCTTCACGAATCCCGTTACAAGTAACGAGGTTGCGGAAGTGATCGCCGAGGCTGCTGCAGGATTTGCCCGCACCAAGCAGGGCGCCGACTCGGACATGGACCAACTGTGCGTTGGCAGCGAGGCTCGTGCGATTCGGGAGAGCACTTTGAACGATGTGAAAAACCTTCTTAACCGGCGCGCGCGCGGGCAATAGTTGCCAGAACGTTCTTGCTCGGAATCACTGGAGGGCGTTTTTTCTCTCAGAGACCGCGCGGCACCGCCCGAAGGGTTTTACGTTTTGAAATCATACGGAGGGATGTTTTCGGTGTGACGTAAGGTGTCTTCGACTCGGTGTAGAGCACTCAACAAACCCTCGAAGACCTCGCCATCTATGACGACGATAAAACGTCCATTTTTCTGGGTTATTAGGAGTGGCTCTGGATGTTGAGATAGGTGCTCTGCCACCTCTCGAAACGACCGGATGAATGTGGTCGCGCTCATGATTTGGTCGATGCGAAACATGAAGATTCCTTACCTGGATATGTTTTGAAAACATATAAATCGAGATTAGGAGTAAAGAGTTGCTGCGATGATACGGGGTAAGTAGCCGATTTTGCAATTCGGTCGAGATGATTTGAAATCATATAAAGCGTGTTTGTTTACCGCGCGGTCTCTGAGAGAAATA
>CAIXKI010000177.1 GCA_903920005.1 uncultured delta proteobacterium | reverse complement strand
CTTTATCGGAATTGCCGTTTTTTAAGAGAAAAACGTAGGCCTGCTGGCGGCCTTTCCTACGATTGCTGAACCTACGCGATGGCGTCTGAAGCAGCGTACTGACGAACTTGAGCCTCAGCTTGTCGTCCGATAGCCTTTCGAAGGCTCTCACTGTCGAGATCGAGAGCCTCGCAGATGAACTTGAAGGAGAGAGGAGCGTCTGTTGGCTCTTCGTCCATCAACCACGACCGTGCGCCCTCGCGAACGTCACCTTCACCACCGATGAAGTCATGAATCGCTCGTTGAAGAACTGCCGCAAGTAATCGCAGTTCAGGAATCGCCGCACCAGGGGTCGGAACATCAGAATTTGACCAGAATTTCATGTCGATTGTCCCATCAAAAAGTTAAACAAATCTGCCCATCAGTAAACGCAACATCTCGTTCGCAACGTTTAGTTCACTGTAGGCCCGTTTCCGGTTCTAGAATTGGATTTGCGTCCAACTCTGAAGCGTCACACGGTAAGACCACAAACCGCCGCCTGTCATGACGCCGCCTGTTATGACAACGTATTCAACCAACCGCTTCGCTCTTTCTCTATGACTCGCGTCACTCACCTTTCTATCGCAGTGTGATACACTACTCAAAGAAAGATGCGAGTTTTCGGAGGCGGAGTCTTCAAGGTCTTCCGTTCTGAGCACTGATGGAGTTTCGCAAAGTGATCCTCCGTATGTTCCGCCTCACATCCCTAGTTTTCGCCGCAGAGTACTTTTGCCCCCTTGCTTTTTACTAGGGGGCGCTACTTTCGACTACGCTAGGGGACTTGTGAGCAAGACTCTCGCTCAAATAAACTTCCAACTTTTTGAAGACAAATCCTCAAAAAAAACCGGAGCCGGAGAATAGTTCGGGGGGATCCTCATGGTCAAGAACTATTTTCGGTATCACGAAGAAAGTCGCACGTAGTCGTTAAAAGTTGCTATCTGATCCCTATGTCACCGTTTGGATCTGCTTATTCTGCTAATGCCACCTACCTTTGTTAGGTTGTAAGCGCCCGTCTCATTGAATATCTACGGGTACTTACGTATAGTTTGAAGGTACGAGAAGATAGTCCCCCGGGCCCGATTAGACATGTTCGAGCGCCTACAGGAGTTTTGTGTGAAAGAATCGTCTGAATTAAACACCTCAGTGCTCACTGCGGTAGAGGCCCTCCATCCAGGGGAGGCTGTTCGGCACCTCTTTCCGTTTTTTACGGAGGGGCCTGGTGGGTGTTATCTCGATTCCGCGGCGACAACTCAGAAACCTCACTCCGTCATTGATACGCTCAGAGATGTGCTCGTTAATCACAACGCAAACGTACATCGCGGGGCGTATCGGTTGAGCGCTCATGCTACCGAGCTGTTCGATGAAGCTCGTTGTAAGGTTGCTACCTATATCGGTGCTCGGTCGGAGCGGTCGATCGTGTTCGTTCGAGGAGCCACTGAGGCGATTAATCTCGTGGCATATGGCGCTGAGCACCTCTTTAACGAGGGAGATGTCATTCTTCTTTCTCTGCTTGAACACCACAGCAACATCGTACCGTGGCAGATGCTTGCCAAGCGGCGAAATCTCACCGTCGCGTTCACTGAGATCACCCCATCGGGTGAGCTCGATATGTCGGATTACAAGTCAAAGCTCGCAACCCTTAAGCCGAAGATGGTCGCTATTACGCAGCTGGCTAATTCGCTCGGAACGATTACGCCTATAGAGGAGATTGTCTCTCTCGCTCAGAAAGCGGGGGCGATGACGCTCGTTGATGGGGCGCAAGGAGTTGTTCACCTTGGTGTAAACGTAGAGGCCCTGGGGTGTGATTTCTACGTATTCTCGGGGCATAAGATGTACGGCCCGACCGGGATAGGCGTGCTGTACGGTCGTCTTGAGCGCCTGGAGGCGATGCAGCCCTTCATGGGAGGCGGTGATATGATTTCCTACGTTAGCGTGGAAGGCTCGGGGTGGGCTGAAGTTCCGCAGCGTTTCGAGGCTGGAACCCCCGCGTTTCCTGAAGCGATCGCGCTAGGTGCCGCTGTTGATTTCTTGAATCGATTCTCTCGTAAAGAGGTCAACGCGCACGAGGCTGAATTGGTGAAGCATGCGATCGATACGCTCAGGGCCGAGAAAGGGGTGACGCTGCATGGTCCCGCCGTAACGGGAGGACCTCAGACATCGGTGTGTTCGTTCTCGCTTGATATCGTGCACCCTCACGACTTCGCGACGATCGCCGACACCTTTAACGTGCAAGTTCGCGCTGGCAATCATTGTGCGATGCCGACGCTCCGTAAACTTGGAGTTCCGGCCACCGCTCGTATGAGTTTTGGTGTCTATTCGTGCAAGAGTGATATTACCTCGGTGGTAACCGCGATTCGCGAAGCTCGTCGGATGTTTGATAGGTAGTTTTAGGCGCTGCTCCGACCGTCATCACGACCGTCCAGATATTTCATCGCAGTGATCGCGGCAAAGTTATAGGTCGCGTGAGCGGTTGCGACCGCGGTAAGTGATTCCGTTGCTCGCCAGATCATCCAGAGGATTGCGCCCACTATCGAGTAGAGTGGAATCATCGCTCCGAATTGTTTTAAGTGCCCAATAAAGTGGACGTACGCAAATAGGATGCTCGTTACGAAGAGTGCCAAAAGGTTGCCGGTGTGAGTCGCGATAAGCGTGTTAAGGGCCCCACGAAAAAGAACCTCTTCGCCTATCCCCGAAAGGAGAGCGATGAGGGCGGCATCCCTGATTGTGACAGCGCGACAGAGGGGTAGCACTACCTGTCGACTAAATCGCGAATAAATAGAGTCGGGGTTTCGTTGAGTCCATTTCCACAGAAGGTGATTGCATCCTAAGAGTGGAACCGCGCTTAATGCGCCGATTGCGACGTGCTGTGCGGAAGGGTTCCATACGATCGGCTCTTCAGAGAGCCATGCGATAAGGTATGCCAGGGCAATGAGGCCAACTTCGGAAACAAGGGCAAGGCAGACTATGGAGGCGCTCTTGGACATCATCAATCACATGTCTCCTACGGTTGGTGCGCTGGGATCGCCGCTATCTCTAAGCAGTCGAGGAGTTTGTAGCTCGATTGTAGCAGCGCTTCTGAGAGCGCGATCTGAAGCTCAGTTGAAAATGCGTAGTGAGCTGTGTCGCTGGCTGAGTGAGAAATGGAACAAACCTTTTTGAGTGCTCCATGTTCAAAGAGTCGAGCCTCTAGCGCGACCGAAGCGGTGGGTTTCCGAACGAATATAAGGTCGTAGCCGTTTACGGACGCGTCCGTGATTCGGATGTCTACATAGAGAGGCGGGACGCTCTCTCCCCGGAGTTGTGTGAAGGAGTACCCCCGTAAACCACCCGCGATAGAGAGTTGCAAGAGCAGGTCGGTTGGCAGGGAGGGGGTGTAGACGCGGCTTATCGGAAATACGAGGAATAGGTATTGAAAGCCTCGGTAGCTCTCGGTGAGGTCTTCTGTCGTTATACGCACGGGAAGGGTCGCGTCTGAGAGCTGCGCTAACTTAAGCAGCCCATCGGGCGGAGTTTCCTGGGGAAGACTCACGGCAAAACAGCCACTTAAGAGGGGTAGAAGGAGTCTCATGACCCCTCGACACAAAGAGTTCGACGATATCCGCATAGAAAAACCTAATACACCCCTTCAGTAGGGCACGCCTCAACGTTACGATAGTACTATGACCCGGGGTTTGACCGATAGGTAGGTAAAGGACCCAGAAAGGGATAGAGCTTAGGAAGAGCAGACTGTTCGACGTATGGCAACCACCGGAGATAAAGATAAGCCCAGAATCGACCTTGGGCTCGGGGCGATCCTCGCGGCGGCTGAGAAGCCAGCGGCAGAGGTGCCGGTTGACCTTCCTTTATCTGATGTGGACGGCTGGACGCTCGGAGCGCATTCCCCGCAAGCTATTCGTTCACCCTACGAGCAATTAGCTGATAAGCGTGAATGGACCGAGATCGTTCGTCGCGCGGAGGCCGCTCTCGCGACGGATCCGTCAGTAGAGGCGAGGGTGTGGTGGATCCGTGGACACCTTGGCGCGTTCTCAATGCCCGTAACGCTCCTGTCCGCTCCGATGGAATCGCTCTGTCGAGGTCTCGATATCTCATCGCTTTCCCCGGAAGTAAAAGGGGTGCTGCGCGAAACTGTTCTTCTTACGGTTGGAAGATTGGAAGAGATGGGGCAGCGCGATCAGTGCGAAAGTCTTCGCGCCGCGATGACGCCACTCGATATCAAACCGGAGCGCGACGCCAACGGGCGCGAAAGAAAGGTAACGAGCTCGTTTCGAATTGCGGACTTCTCTCTCCCGGCCCAGGACGTTTCCGTAAGTGTTTCGCCAGCGGCTGAGCCGTCGCCCGCACGGCGACCTCGTTGGGGGCTTACGTCTCTTGCAGGTGTTGCTATGGCCCTTGCGGTGGTGGTTGTAGGTCTTTGGGATCCCCTCAATCTTTTTATCGCCCAACTTGATACGGCTCCTGAAGCTTTCGTGATAGACGCCTCAGGCGTTGAGCAATCAGTGGAGCAGCTTGAGCGTAAGAACCCGGTTGGTAGATTGGGCGCTCTCTTCTACGCAATCGAGGAGAATTCGGGAAATTCTGTTCCGCCCGGTTCCGTAAATCCGGGTGGTACATTGGTCCCCTTACGACCAAGCGCTCCGGTGGATACCGAGGTACCCTTGAGTGGAAGGATCGTTTCTCAAGACGATGGACCTAAGGAGAGGGTTAACACAAAGGGACCGGTTGAGGGCCGGGAATTCAGAGAGAGGATTGAGCGCCGGTCTGTGTCCGAATCGGACCAGAGGGGGGCTATTCAAGGAGGTCCCCCTAGAGCCGTTCTTCCCGTTCCTCCACGGGATGAAGCCTTCGAGGCTGGTCGAGTTTACCGAGTTGTTGTGTCCACCAGTGTGGTGTCAGCACCGAGTTTCGGCGGCCGCGTAATCGGCCAACTGGGGGCTGGGGACAGGGTTTTAGTAGAAGGATTTCTTGGCCGTTGGTTGAGGCTCCGTTCTCGTCGGGGTCGGGGTGGATATGTCCTCTCGGCGGATGTGGAAGCGGTGCCCTCTCAGGAGGGAGTCGGTCGTTAGTTGCTGCGCTCAGAGTAATATTTTTTTGCTCTATTTTTGCTTTTTTTCGGCGATAGAACCTGTGTAACGCCACAGGTATCTGTCTTGATTCCCGCAGAACCGGGGATTAAACTGCCACCACGCCAAGTTTTAGGGGTTCAGTATGCTTACATCACGCGAGGTTCGAGAGAAGTTTTTCAAGTTTTGGACGGAGACACCGCGGTCATGCGGAATCGTTCCAAATATGTCGCTCGTTCCGAACGTGGACTCGACCTTGCTCTTCGTGAACTCAGGAATGTTTCCGCTCGTTCCTTATCTTGGTGGGCAGCCACATCCTCTGGGAAAACGTCTCTGTAATATTCAGCGTTGTCTCCGCACGAACTACGAAGACATGCTAGAGGTTGGTGACAACCGTCACACCTTGATGTTTGAGATGATCGGAGATTGGTCGCTCGGCGACTTTTCCAAGGAGCAGCAGATTCCTTGGATCATGGAGCTTTGGGTCAAGGTTTTAGGCATGGATCCGGCTCGGTTATACGTATCCGTATTCGCGGGAGATGATACCGCTCCTCGAGACGACCTAGCGATTGAAACGTGGAAGAAGGTGTTCCGTCAGTACGGAGTTGAGGCGGAGTTCTCAGAAGACGTTCACGCCGTGCCCCCAACGATCGAAGATACAAAGGGCTGGAAGTATCACATCTTCCCATATAATAAAAAGAAGAACTGGTGGCAGCGTGCTGAGGCTCCGGGAGAGTTGGGCGGCCCCACCTCTGAGATGTTCTACGATATGGGGATCGTAGAGCGAGTTCAGGATCAGTATCACATCAATGACGACTCCGGGCGTTTCATCGAGATCGGTAATAACGTTTTCATGGAGTATCGCCTCTCTCAGGATATGAAATGGGAGCCGCTCGCTCAGAAAAACATCGACTTCGGCGGAGGTTTTGAGCGCGTCTGCATGATCGTTCAAAACAAGGTGGATATATTCGAGAGCGATATCTATTCGCCGATCATTGATACGGTAGCTACGCTTTCAGGACGGACGTATAAGACGGACGGGCAGGATAATGAGGATACCGCCGCGTTCCGCGTCATCGCCGATCACGGTCGGGCCGCGACCTTCATCCTCGCTGATGGTGTCTCTCCCTCGAACAAGGATCAGGGCTACATTCTGCGTCGGTTCATTCGCCGTCTTGTGCGTTTTGGTCGCAAGCTGGGGGTCGAGCGTGAATTCACGCGCGATGTGGCTGGAGCGGTTATCGATACACTGGCTCATGCGTATCCGCACCTTTCGGAGAATCGAGAGGTTGTTCTTCAAAAGATTCATGATGAAGAGGTGGCCTTTAACCAGACGCTCGCGAAGGGGTTAAAGGAGCTTTCGAAGATCCAATCCCAGCTTGGAGCCGGGCAAAAGATCTCCGGAGAGCAAGCATTCTTTGTGTACGAGACGTACGGCTTCCCGCTCGAGCTTACCCTTGATGAGCTTAAGGTTAGTGATGAGCAAGCGGTTGAGATTACCAAGGAGTTCGCCGCGGCAGAGAAGAAGCACCGAGAGTTGTCGAGGGCGGGCGCTGAGCAGAAGTTTAAGGGGGGACTCGCCGACCAATCGCGAGAGACCACCAAGCTTCACACGGCTCACCACCTCCTTTTGGCCGCCATGCAGAAGATAGTCGATCCGAACATTAGGCAGAAGGGGAGTAACATTACCGCTGAACGCCTTCGTATGGACTTTAATTTCGACCGCAAGTTGACGCCCGAAGAGGTCTCAAAGGTCGAAGAGTTGGTGAATGAACAGATCAAGGAGAGTAAGCCCGTTCTCCGCGTAGAGATGCCACGAGAAGAGGCTGAGGCACTTGGGGCTCAGATGGAGTTCGGCGCCAAGTATCCTGATATCGTGAGTGTTTACTTTATCGGCGAGCAGAAGAGCTGGTTCTCGGCTGAGTTCTGTGGAGGTCCTCATGTTGATTCGACTGGAGAGATCTCGGAAGGTGCGAAAAGGTTCAAAATACAGAAGCAGGAGAACGTCGGAGCCGGGATTAAGCGGGTCAAAGCCGCGCTTGTCTAATCGGATCGACTTCTGTGAGTTGATCAAAAGGAGGCGCGCATGAGAAGTCTAACGAAGATCTCGGACCTATCGGTTTCTGACCTAGAGACCATCGTGGCGATGGCGGATGAGTTTCGCGAGACCCGTGGGCAGTCCTCGGCTCACACTCCGCTCACGGGCAGGTTTGTGGCTCTAGTATTCGAAAAGCCATCTCTGCGCACTAAGGTAAGCTTCGAGGTCGCAACGGTCTCTTTGGGAGCTCATCCTATATTCCTCTCAAGCGAGCAGATATTCGCAAGTGGTGGTAACGAGAGGGGGAGGGAATCTGTCCCGGACATCGGACGAAACCTCGAACGTTTCTGTGATGTCATTGTGGCGCGTGTGTTCCGGCACGATACCATACGGCAGCTCGCTTCGATCGTGAAGGTTCCAGTAATTAACGCTCTCTGCGATCAGCACCATCCATGTCAGGCGATCGCGGATGTCGTCACCATGGAGCGATTCCTTAAAAAGACGGGAGGTTTGAAAGTCGCCTACATTGGCGATGGAAACAACGTTGCTACCTCGCTTGTCCAAGCGTGCGTGATGCGGGGGCATGATGTGGTGGTCGCTAGTCCCGCTGGATATGAAGTGTCGAACGTGGAGCAAAGGGTTACTCACTCACTGAAAGTACGAGAGTCCCAGAGTATCGATTTTATTCGGGAGCCAGCGTACGCCGTGAGAGGAGCGGATATTGTGTACACGGATACCTTCGTATCGATGGGGCAAGAGAGCGAGAAGAGCGCAAGGCTGGCGGCTTTTCAAGGGTATCAGGTCACCAGCGCGCTTATGGCGCTCGCGTCGGCGCATGCCCGATTCATGCATTGTCTTCCCGCTCATCGTGGCGAGGAGGTTACTGATGAAGTGATGGATTCCGCCCAGTCTATAGTCTTCGATCAGGCTGAAAGCCGTTTGCATGTAGCAAAGGCCGTGCTGGCATGGAGCTTGACGTAGAGTGGATTGTCCGCAGCCGCCGGGTTCGGCTATCTAGTCGCGCAGCTACTACCACCTGATTTTCTGTTCCACGGCATCTTGGCAAGCATCATTCCCATTCCGCACGTGTCAGTGATTCCAGCGAAGATAAGACCTGCGCCAATCAGCCCAGAGAGGACGAAAAATGAGTCCGAGGTAGTGTATCCAAGAATAACACCGACCAGTACAAGCGACCCTGCAGCGATCCTTACCTGACGCTCGAGGGAGATAGTCTTTCTTCCTTTGATGGTTGGATTTCCGCTGGCCTCCCAGGCCCGCATTCCTCCCTCCAGGACACGCAGATTTTGGATGCCAGAGTCCTTTAAGCGGTCGTACGCCTGCCGCGCTCGGCCACCGGATCCGCAGATCAGAAAACACTGCGCGTGTGAAGCCGCGAGCTCCTTAACCCGCCCAGGGTTGAGGTCGCTCAGAGGATGAAGCACTGCCCCGTGGATATGCGAATCCTCGTACTCCGCGGCGGTGCGCACATCAAGTAAAAGTGGCGAGCCCGTGGAGGTGACGATGTCAGATGGGGTGGCAGTCATGATGTTTATTGTTGTGCCTGTCATGGCGTCCTCCATATGAAATGGTTAGAATTTGAATCGATAGATATCCTCAATCGGGGCTCCAGGTTCAATAGTGTAGAGGCTTTTTATAAGACCGTCACTGAGGCCGTACACCCATCCGTGTAGTACAGGACGCCGCTCCTCATGCCATGCTTTCTGAATAATGTTGGTTTTTAGAAGGTTTCGTAGCTGCTCATAGATGTTGATCTCGACAAGCTTGTCAGTCTGAGCGTCGAGCTCGCCTGCGGCGGTGACGATCTCCTTGTTGGCCTGATATGTGTCCTTGATCTGCCTGAGCCACTCATCCAGAACTCCGTATCGATGGGCTGATAGTGCCGCTTTTACACCTCCGCAACCGTAATGCCCACAGACGATGATGTGCTTCACCTTAAGGTATTCAACGGCAAATGAGAGTACGCT
Source organism: uncultured delta proteobacterium (assembly GCA_903920005.1). GTDB lineage: Bacteria > Bdellovibrionota_C > UBA2361 > UBA2361 > OMII01 > OMII01. Next base: position 4,571 of record CAIXKI010000177.1, on the reverse strand, counting down.
CAAGAGGTTGAAGTCGGTATGATTAACGAGGTTGGCGATGTTTCGGTGGGTAAAGATTTCGCCCGGTTGTGTGCCGGTGACCTCCTCCGCCGGAACGCGGCTGTCGGAGCACCCGATCCAGAGGAACTCCGGATTCTGCTCCCGAGCCATCTCTTGGAAGAAATGAGGCGAGAGAGAGAGTTTTTCTTGGACCCATGCTTTGTTCGCCAAGAGTAAGCGCTTGTATTTATCCATCATGCACCTTGTTTCTTAATGCGGAAAAGAGATTAAACTTTGCGGTTGGAAAATTACGAAGCTCAAGGTTAATGTTTCGGTCCCTTGCGGAGCGGCGAAAATCTTCAAGCATCTCAAAAATATCGTGGTCGATAAACATAGCGCCTCCTCCGTCGATGATGATGTCAGAATCATTTGGGAGGCGGGCCAGTTCTCGCTTTAGCGCGATCTTTTGAACGAATGTAACGTCCTTGGCGAATCGAAGATAGAAACTATTGTTATCGCGAACGATATTGAACGCCAGGTGGTGGTTCGCTACCAGGACGACCAAGAGGCCTACGATGGTCCCAATCGTCACCCCTGTGAGAAGGTCAAATCCTACCACGCCGATAATCGTTATGATAAATGGGAGAAATTGATCGAACCCAGCGGCCCATACCTGCTTGATCAACTTCACGTTTGAGAGCTTATATCCCACGAGCATGAGGATAGCCGCGAGAGAGGCAAGAGGGATCTGATTGAGAAGACCGGGAACTACAAGAATACTGATAAGAAGAAGGAGTCCGTGAAACATGGACGCGAGACGAGTTCGCCCGCCGGCGTACACGTTGGTACTACTTCGAACGATCACAGAAGTCATGGGGATTCCTCCCAAGAGTCCGGCGACTATATTTCCTGTCCCCTGCGCGATGAGCTCCCGATTTGGACGAGAGGTTCGCCGGAGTGGGTCGAGTTTATCCGTAGCCTCGAGGGATAATAGGGTCTCAATGCTACCTATGATAGCGATAACGAGCGCGGCGCTCCAAACGGCTGAATTGTTCAGCCATGCAGTGAACGATTTCGGTCCATGGATGAAAAGGTCCGATACACCTGATAACGCTGGTAGTGTCACGAGCTGACCGTCCTCGGCTTTAAGGGAAAACCATGGCCCCATCCAGGAGAACCCCGCGTTGCAAAGTATTCCTAGAGCGACGACGAGGAGTGGTCCTGGGATGGTTTTGTAAACCCCTTCACGAGCAAGCGCGAGACGCTCCCAGAGAATCAGAAGGTAAAGCGATATCCCTGATATGAGCACTGCGCCAAAGCTGATTCTCTCATGTGGTTCTCTAAGGAATTGGTAGAAGCCGTGTAGGCAGAAAGGCGATCCAAGGCAGAAGAGGCCCTCCTCCGCCATCGCCGGCTCCATCCATCCCACCGCATGCGGAATTTGCTTAAAGGCAATAAGGATACCGATCCCCGCCAACATGCCCTTAATGACGCTTGAAGGAAAGAACGCGGCCAGAAGGCCTGCGCGTATCGTCCCGAGGACAATCTGAATTGCTCCGGAAAGAGCCGTTGCCACAAGCAGGCCCTCAAAAGACCCGATTGACGTCCGAGCCGCAATGACTGTCATGGTCAGCCCAGCGGCCGGACCACTGACGCTCAACTCGCTGCCAGAGAGCAGCGATACCAGGACCCCAGCGACGATGCCCGATATGATTCCGGCTATCGGTGGTGCCTCGGACGCGAGGGCGATTCCCAGACAGAGCGGCAGGGCTACAAGGAACACCACGAATCCAGCGGAGATGTCCTGTTTCAGGAAGTCGAATCGAAATCGTGGAAGGAGGCTCATATGGCAAATAATCCTAAGGGCTGCACCAGGGAGATGTTATAGCACCAAGCGCCACATCAACAGGTATAATTTGTGTTATAGGAAACTCGTGTAAGTCATGACTCACCCAGGTTTTTTTCCGCTGCGATTTTGGTCAGAACCTGGTCGGATACATCTGAGGCTCGCGCCAAAACGCGACGCCCCTCCGTTGGGCCCGTTGCTCAGGATCCTCAAAAAAGGGAGGGCGTCATGAGTGACACGGGATTCCCAAAAACTATCCAGAAATTCCACTATAGGTAGAATAGATCAGGTTTGGTGCGAGGGCATTTGCCTAGCATCCGCACCTCTCTCACCATAGGCGTATCCGGGGCTCGGTTGAGCTGGTCACTGAATGGGGTAAGGAGAGCGCGTATGGGCCGCCAAGTGCAAGTGCAAAGAGTGGAAGGTGGTGAAGAACCTGCTGTAGGTGGTGTGAATACGGCTGAAGTGCGTGGTGCGGACCGGAGCCAAAATGTGGCTCCTCGTCGCCCAGACGAAGCGCTAAGTTGCGCAGCTTTCAGTCCACCGCACTTAGGGATTGTCGAGCCGCTCCCTGTCGAACTGGAATTAGAAGTCAGCTCGCCAAGGCCGCCCCACGTTCCAGCAATACGGCAGTCTTTCTTGGGTGCGGTTAATGACCTTGAAAAGAAGTTGGAGAGCTACGCGGGTGATTCCGGCAATACGGTAGAGCCTGTCTCTTCACGTTTGTTGGGGAGCAGTTCCGTAGCCCGGTGGTGGAATCGCACATCGATAGCTCAATGGTTAGGCGATAAGTTCCCGGTATACGCGTATGACATCTCTGAGACTCGAGAGGATGGAACAGAGAAGCAGCTCTGCCACGTCAGGATCTCGCAACGGGTTTTCACCGGTGCCGTTCGAGTACGGGTTACGTCTTACAAGGGAGGTGATGATGTAGCTGCGGAGGTTGTAGCTGCGTTAGATCAGAAAGGCGCCCCACGTGAGGCTACTGCTTCTGGAGAAAAGGGCGTAGGCGTAGCGCAAGCTACACACGCTTCACAAGCTCGGCGTGCCAGGGGGGGGGTGAACTCGAAGTTAGAGGATGCTATTGAGGCACGTTTTACTGCCGAGGAAGACGCCCTCGACAATGACTTAGCCGTTCGTAAACGACTCGGACTCAGTTCGTTAGCGACAGAACATGAGGTAGTCCAGATGAGAGACTTGGTAGCTAAAATTAAGGCCGCCTGGGAACGTGTGCGCACCGGGCAGGCGCAACTGGAAACAAAGGATGATGGGTCGTGCGTGGTTATGCGGCTAGATTACGTTCTTGACGGAATCGCCGAAAGAAGGATCCTTCGACCAACCTTGTTTTCTTGGGAGAAGGACCCTGGGTATCGATGGGATGGGTTGTCCAGAAAAGGAGCTACGTTTATAGCCGTTGGAGGATTGCATCTTGGCTCTTTTGGAATAGGCATTGCGACTACGATCATTGGCGTTGCTATAGGGTCCCCAACAATAGCAGAGCGTGGTTGGGCTATTGCGTTTTACCTTCCGTTTATTCTACCGATTGCTGAGGTGGCAAGGACGTTGGTTAATTTCTTGATCGTAGAGAAATTGCGGGTCGCCGCATATCTTCGGGGACCTCTCGCTAGCAAGAATCCAGACTCTCTTGGCGGAGTTATGGACGCGATCAGAGAGGCGGGTTTACGGGTAAAGGTCAAAGCGCTGGGGCATGACTGCAGTGACATCCAATTTGGCCGTATCGATGATGAAGAGTGGCCTGTTTCATTTGAGTTTTCTACGATGCCGGATAGGAGGTTCGCACGCAGCCAAGGCAGAGGATCGAGGGATTGATAACGAAACTCGTGTGAGCCATGACTTACCCAGTTTTTTATCCGCTGCGATTTTGGTCGAATCCTGGTCGGATACATCTGAGGTTCCCGCCAAAACGCGACGCCCCTCCGTTGGGCCCGTTGCTTAGGATCCTCAAAAAAGGGAGGCCGTCATGAGTGACACGGGATTTCGTCGGGTACAAGGCTGTTCAGGAATGGAAGCAATTCTCTTATGAAAATTGGATGAAACGAGAACTCTGGGAGGCGCAGTAGAAGGGTCCGCATGACGTCATCCCTCCTGTCGAGTTGTATCATCACTATGCACCAGAGGCAGAACGCGTTCGGATTGTGCCTCCATAGAGAGAGTGAAAGTTCCACAGATTGGAGTGCGAGAAGTAACCTTCCGTGCCGGTGATGGCCGTACGCAGCCAGAAGTGCGTCTATAGAGCGTTCAGCTTGTTGAAGTTCGGTCCTCCCCTCGCTCGGGAGTGGTGCTGGCCACTCTTCATCCAAGATATACCATTCGTAATCGTCCCATCGGACATCCTCCGTTGTCCATCGTTGGCCAAAGTTAGCTGCGTCGGTAATTGGAAAACTACCGGGTGCGCTGTTGGCTAACGTTACCGATCCTATGTGTGTTACGACCGATTCTGGAAGGTAGCGGCATACGAGGCCTCGTCGTCGTACCTTTAAACAGAGGTCGATATCCTCAAGTCCCTCAACCGAGAACCGTCCGACGTCGAAGAAGAGGTCTCGTGAGATGATAATGCATGCGCCGAGCAGTGCTTGATAATCACGCTTTGTATTGACTGAAGGGTGATGAGCAGGATGATTAAAATAGATCCCGTAAAAAGCGCCCGCTCCGAAAACGTATCCAACATGATTGATCGTATGTCCGCCAGGATTAACTAATTTTGGCGCGACTATTCCGACGTGAG
>CAIXKI010000176.1 GCA_903920005.1 uncultured delta proteobacterium | reverse complement strand
TCGTCGTGGTGGTGGTCGTGCTCGTGAGAGCGGGGTGTGGGCCTTTGGCGTAAATAACCAAAGGAAGGCGATTAAAAAGCCCCCGCACCCCTAAAAAGGTGCGGGGGCTTTTTTATTTTATAAAAGGGCTTTCTGTATGAGTAGTGCTCACTCCATCCCTCTTGAATCTCGTGGCCCCCCTGAAGCTCTCGGCGCGCATGCGCAGGAGTTCACCGGCTCACAACTTCTTTTAGAGCTTCTTATTCGAGAGGGGGTCGATACGATCTTCGGCTATCCCGGTGGGGCGATCATGCCTGTTTATGACGCTCTCTACGATTATCAGGGCAAGATCTCGCACATCCTCGTGCGGCATGAACAGGGGGCGTCCCACGCCGCCGAGGGGTACGCGCGTGCCTCAGGGCGAGTAGGGGTGTGCATGGCGACCTCCGGTCCTGGAGCGACAAATCTCGTGACGGGGATCGCTGACGCTATGCTCGATTCAGTGCCGATGGTTTGCATCACGGGACAGGTGGGTCGCGCTTTTTTGGGGACGGACGCGTTTCAAGAAACCGACATTATCGGCATCACCGTTCCGATCACCAAATGGAACTACCAGGTAACGAGCGCTGAGGAGTTGTTGGAGATAATCCCTAAAGCTTTTGCGGTTGCCCGTTCAGGAAGGCCTGGCCCTGTCCTCATCGACATCACAAAGAACGCTCAGTTCGAGAAGGTGTCAGTTGATTTTTCGAATCTACCGCAGGGGTATGCGTTGGAATGCCGACAGATTGTCGACTTATCTGGGTTGCGGGAGGCCGCTCGATTAGTGAATGAGGCAAAACGCCCATTACTTCTCGTTGGTCACGGGATCCTCATCTCGCGCGCGCATCAGGAGGCTCGAGCTTTCGCTGAAAAGGGTGAGATCCCTGTAGCGAGCACACTCCTTGGACTCTCTACCTTTCCAACTGATCATCCTCTCTACGTTGGAATGCTCGGTATGCACGGGAATTATGGCCCTAATGTTCTGACGAATGAGGCCGATGTCATCATCGCTGTTGGAATGCGCTTTGATGATAGAGTGACGGGGAAGCTCTCGGAATACGCGCGCCAAGCGAGGATTGTTCATATCGACATCGATCCAGCGGAGCTTCACAAAAACGTCCAGGTCGCGGTTGGGATCGTATCCGACGCGCGGGAGGCTCTTCGCGCTCTGACGCCACTCTTAAACCGGTCAACGAGTGCTGAGTGGAAAGGTGAGTTCGCCCGGTGTCATGCCCTTGAAGAGCAGAAGGTGATACGCCGAGATCTTAAGCCTCGAGAGGGGCTTCCAAGCATGAATAAAGTTATCGCCGACCTTGGGGAGGTTACGAAGGGAGAGGCGATCGTGGTGACGGATGTGGGCCAACACCAGATGGCTACAGCGCGTTACTATCCATTCAGAAAAGTGAACGCTCTTATTACCTCAGGGGGCTTAGGTACGATGGGATACGCGGTCCCAGCGGCTCTCGGTGCCGCTGTCGCGCTACCTCATGAGCGAGTGCTCGCTATCGCTGGAGATGGTGGTTTTCAGATGACCGCGCAGGAGCTTGGAACGATCGCGCAAGGAAAATTGTCGGTAAAGATCGTTATTTTGAATAACAACTTCCTCGGCATGGTAAGGCAGTGGCAGCAGCTCTTTTTTGAAAAGCGGTACTCGTTTGTTCAGATGGATAATCCCGATTTTGTGAAGCTGGCCGATGCATACGGAATCCCCGCGAGAAGGGTTTCGAAATGTAGCGAGGTAAGGGAAGCGCTCGCGACGATGTGGGAAACGCCAGGCCCATATCTTGTTGAAGTTGTATGCGAGAAGGAGGAGAACATCTTTCCGATGATTCCCGCTGGCGCCGCGGTAGCAGATATTAGGTTGGAGTAGGGATATGAAAGAGCAGGTAACATTTCTTATTTGGACACAGAACAGCCCCGGGGTGTTGTTAAGGCTCACAACGCTTTTTACGAGGCGAAAAATTAATGTTGAGAGCCTGACTGTTTCTGTCACAGAGGTGGAAGGAGTCTCGCGATTCACCATCGCTATTAACAGCGACCCTGTGACGGCGGCAACTATTGGGCGGCAGATCGAGCGTATGGTCGATGTGCGGCGTGTCTTCGTCTTCGAGGAGCGCGATGTCGTGCATCGCGAGGTCGTGCTCTTGCGCGCGCGAATATCCGAAGAAGTGCAAAAAGCCATGCAGCGATCGTTTCCCCTTCTTTTTGAGATCGAGCGAAAAGAAGAGAGCGCCCTCCTTCAGTTCACAGGACCTGAGGAGGAGATTCAAAGACTCGTAAGCTATCTAGAGCCGTATGGACTTATAGAGTTCGTTCGTTCGGGTCGGATCGCGGTATCTCGAACGGGAGACTACGAAAGTGATCTCTCTCGCTCGTTGCATGAACTGCGCCCGGAAGCGAGCGTTGGACCGGATATGTAAGCCGGGCACCTGCGGCCGGCGAGGCCGCCGGCCCTCCAATCGACCCCGCAATAATGATGCGA
>CAIXKI010000175.1 GCA_903920005.1 uncultured delta proteobacterium | reverse complement strand
GTGATGATACGCGAAGGTCGCGCGGAAGAGGCCGTAGCTCACCTATCCAATCAGGCAATTTTGAATTTTTTAGGATATACCCTAGAGGAAAATAATCTCTTTCGTCTCTGCTCTCTTGATAAGGAGTCCGTAAAAAACAACCTCATTGAGGTCGCTCGCCGGTCATGGTTCAAATCGAAAGAAAAACTCGTCTATCCTAGTATTTCCTGCCTCTCCGAAGAGCTCGCGAACAAGGAAAAGACTCCAGAGGAACTTGATCTTCTTAAGCGATGGGAGAAAGAACTTGCGCTCATCTATGCTGAGGAATACACCCACGCTCTCCAAGACTACCTCCAGGAGCCCGTATCCCGAAAAGCGGCCTTTGCGGTCGGAGCATCAAAGAACTTTGACAATGAAGCCGATGTCGCCCTATTTTTCTTTGAACAGGGCGTCAATCTCTCCTTTGAATTCATAGAAAATCGCTACCCATCACGGGCTCACGCTATAAAGAGAGCTCTCGGCACGCAAACTCCGAAGCAACAAGAGATACTCACAGAGCAAGTGCTCTCAACTCCGATTAATACATGGGGAACGTTACTCGGTAGCGTCAAGATAATGCGCAACGACCTGGGTACCTACAACCTTGATCTAGCTCCGCTCAAAACCGCAATCTACGTGCCAGACACGAGTGGATACTACTCACCGATGAAAGGCCACGTAGAATTGGCCGCCGGGACACCAATCTATATCGGCACGTTCCGATTTGAATTGCCGTGACGGCCCGCGACCGATACCTTGCCGTAGGGCAACTATCTTATATCCTCAAGAGCCGACCTGTTTGGGCACGAGATACAACTGTCGTAGCTCACTTCCAGAATTGTCCTGTCACACCGGATACCTTTAATCGAGAAACTCGCTGAACCCAATTCGGTAGGAGCCCTTGGGCGCTTGAAGCTCAGAAAACGCCGACGGAGAGCGCTCAAATGCTTGGGGCTTCATTCGGTTTGGTACATAGGACCTACCGGAGTCTGTAAAATGCCTCGGTGACGGTTCTATGACGTCTGAAAGAATCTCTTGCAAGGCGCCCCCTTTGGCTAGCATCCCGTCAGCCCGATGTATGGGGTAGTTTTTAAGTGCATTCATGGTGTGGAAATCTCCTTATTCCCTGACACCACTACCACATCGAGCGCGATACGACGCCATAAGAGACGGTGACAGATTGATAAACCCCGCAATCATCCGGAGGATTATGAAGCTTGTCGCTCAAAAACAGCAGTGCTCGTGTGGGTCGCAACTTTTTGTTCTCGAATTATATACGAGACAGTCGGACACTGCCAAAACAGAGAGAAAACACAGAAAGTCTGTGCCCTTTTCGAAAATCAATAACAATGGGGACCCTCCACCGGTCTCTTTTTCTGAGCCGCACCGCCAGTGAGCCACATATCCTGGATACTAGCAGCAGTCTTCAGTGGATATTTTTTTCAGCAATAAGTGCGCTAAGGAGTCGGGTCACATGCGCGCTCAAGAGGAAAAATCTCTATCCCCTAAAAGCGGCTGTTAAGGAAGCGAATGACTCAACTGACAACGTCTCTGCTCGCACATCGGGAGAGATACCTGCCCGGCTGAGCGCCTCAAGAACGACTTCCTTACTCCAACGACCTTGCGACATAAGGCTGTTTACTAATTTCTTCCGACGTTGAGAAAACGCCGCGCGAACCACTACCTGGAAGAACTCATAATCAGGAACATGCGCCCGTGGTGTCTCACGAAAGGTAAACTTCATGACTCGTGACTGTACCTCCGTTGGAGGATGAAATGAGTCTCCACTGACGATCGGACCAAGCTCAATATCAGCAAAGAGCTGCGCTGAAACGGAGATACTGCCATAGGCTCGAGTACTCGTCGGGGCCGCAATTCGCTCGGCGAACTCCTTCTGTGTCATCATAACAGCCTGCTTAACGAGGTGCCGGTGCTCGATAAGATGAAAGACTATCTCGGACGAGAAAACGTAAGGGATATTACCAAATACGGATAATCCAGAACCCACCGTCGCAAGGTCGACATCCCGTATATCCGCGTTAATAATCTTGGCTCGCGGAAATTTGGGAGCGAGATGCTCACAGAAACTCGGTTCAATTTCGATAAGGGTAAGATCCGCGAACGCGGAGAGGCACTCGGTCAGCGCTCCCGTACCAGGGCCGATCTCAATAACCTTCGCGTCAGGTGAAAAGTTCGCGAACTCAACGATAGAGCGAGGAACCTCTGGATTAATGAGAAAGTTCTGCCCTCTCTCCTTCGTTGGACGAACATTCAGATCTCGAAGGGTGTCCTTCTGTCGCTCTGGTCTTTTAAATTTACCCATGATTAGCCCAGTAAAAATCTCGGAGGGTCTCTACAGGCCACCGACTAAAGATATCAATTTTTGGCGGAAGTACGCCCTCGGTCAAATAACGGCCCGCGACGTATCCGATCATCGCGCCGTTATCAACGCAGTGCTTGAGCGGTGGAAAGAATACTGGCGAGCACTTCTCGGAGAGTCGCTTTCGAAGCGCGCTGTTCGCTGATACCCCACCGCACACAACGAGTGGCAATTTTCGGCTTAGAACTTCTCGACTTGTTTTCTTCACGAGAGGATCGACGATACCATCTTGGATAGCCCAACAAACCTCAGCGAAGACCTCGGGAGAACTGAATATCTCGTCACGATTCCGCTTGATGAGTAATGACACCGCCGTTTTGAGCCCCGAGAAGCTGAAATCCTCCATCTCGCGCGAGACTCTTGGAACGGTGAATCGCTTCGATGGGCCCGACGAATCAGCACGAGCCGCCAGTCGGGCGCCTCCCGGATATTGAAGTTCAAGTAGGTTAGCCGATTTGTCGAACGCCTCCCCTGCCGCGTCATCACGCGTTCTGCAGAGGCATGTATAGTTTCCCAATCCTTCAACGAGCACTATCTCGGTGTGCCCTCCAGAAACAACGAGGGTCACGTACGGAGGTTTCAGCGCTTTCTCATGAAGCTCTCCTGATAAGATGTGCCCCTCAATATGATTGACCGGAAACACTGGAATTTTCCTTGTCAGCGCTAAGCCTTGGGCAAAGGTTATCCCCATTAAGAGACAACCCTTGAGACCTGGTCCGCACGTAACACCTATTCCATCGATATCTTTAAGCCCGAGACCCGTTTGCGCGAAAAGCTCCTCGCACAGCACGGGAAGGCTTCGCATATGCTCGCGCGACGCAAGCTCAGGCACCACGCCACCGTATTTTTCATGCAGTGTTACCTGAGAGGCGAGCACCTCGCCTTTAATAGTCGCGTAACCAGCCTTGTCGAATTCAAGGATGGCAAGCCCTGTCTCATCACAACTTGTTTCAACGCCAAGAACTACCATGAATCCTACTCTGTCGCCGGTATGGAACGAATGTAACGAGCCGCGGCTTCTATATCCTCAGCCGAAGCCCTCCGGTAGAACTCTATGGGGCAAAAGGCTGGGTCCACACTCTTGCCGTTCGGCGTTCTTCCGGTATGAAAGAAATCCTTTATTTGCGCCTCACTCCATTCACCAATTCCAGAGGTCTTGGAAGAAGTAATATTTGGAGCAGCCTTCATAACGCCATTAATCTCGATCTCTCGACCTCCAGCCATATAGCCCTCCTCGGAGAAAAGGGTGTCTGAACTTGAATGACATCGAGAACAACGAGCAATCGAATCGATTAGGTACTGCCCGTATTCCGTCTTGAATGAGGTAGTAATCTGGGGAACGTAGCCCATTACGGCAGGTTTCGAGCGGAAAAAGCCAGTGGTGTTACGCTCGAAAAACGAGACCTCCCGGCGCTCCGCGGTTGATTCGTGAGCGGGCTGTGTACGGAGATATGCGATCAGCGCCGTAAGATCTCTATCCGAAATCCACTCAAATCCTTTGTGAAGGGGCGAGTAGACTAGGTCTCCGTCCGGACGAACGTTTCCTCTAAAAAACTTGCGAACATCATCTTCGGTCCATGAACCGATACCGGATTCAGAGAGAGTGATATTTGGTCCGGGCACCTCCCCGTAGAGATCAACGAACAGTCGCCCACCCGAAAGAGCCTCTCCCGGTCGCCCCTGCCCTGCGTGACAGAATCCACATGCGCCAAACCCTTCAGTCAATTCCCGACCACGCACAAGGGTATCTTCTGAAATCGGCAACGGAGGTGGCAACGACTCCTCAGAGGAGCATGCCGAAAGAGCGCTCACCGAAATGAGCGCGAGAGCTGAAATTATGAGAGGGCGCCACCAAGCCATGGGTGGCAGACTACACCGGCAGAGAACTCTTGGGAAAGTATCGGAACGGGTGTTTCAAGGGAATTCCTGCCCTCAAAACACCCACTTAGGGTCTGCGAACGAGTTACTTGGCGTTAACCACACCGATATCGATGTCATCGTGCTGGTTCTGAGGCCGCTGCTCGACAAAGAACCGGTTCAATCGTCTACGTAACATCAGGCGCGAACGGTGAAGGCGAGACTTAACCGCTGGCACCGTCAGGTCTAGGATCTTGCTGACCTCACGACTGGTGAGACCATCAACATCACGAAGGATAAAGACAGGACGATAATCATCTGGAAGCTTACGAATCGCCGCCTCGAGCGCCTCTAACATCTCATTGCGAATACTCTGTGAATCTACAAACGAACTTTCTGGACTTTTGAGAGCCGCAACAAGAACGGGCTGTTGAATGAGCTCCTCTAGGGGAACCGTTTGGTCCTGTTTCCTCTTACGAAGTTTCATGAAAGCGGCGTTGACCGTTACTCTGTACAACCAGCTGGAGAAGGAAGATTTACCTTCAAAACCTCCGATCTTTCTGTGAACGGTAACAAATACGTCTTGGATAACCTCTTCCGCGTCCTCGGTGTTGCGGGTTAGGCGCGAAGCCAAACTGAAAACCTTATTACTGTACCGGGAGATGAGCTCCTCGAAGCTCCGTTGATCACCCTTTTGAAACTCCACGATCAACTCAAGGTCACTCTTCTTTTGTGTCGGCATACCAGCAATCCTCCAGACAGCCATCGAGCAACGGCCCGACGCAACAACTGGAGCTCTTCATGCGAAAAGTGGGCCACCGCGAAAGGACCACGATGCAAGGAGATAAAAAAAAGATGCACTTAGTTGAATCAGGGGGTTAGATTAGCCCCCCCCGGCCCGGTGTCCGAAAATAAGACATACGTGTCAGGGATCCGTTAAACGGAGTCAAAAAAGAGGCAACTTTTACCGGCAAAACTGCGTCGGGGGGCCGGATAGTGCTCTCCCTGTAAACAGAGAGTGGGTAAACAGCCTCATCTCTACACGTAAGTGATACCCTGCCCCATTTAGGCGGTACTACCGATGTTTACGGTTTTCGGACGTACGCCACTCGAAGTGAGTGAAGGACCTCTTCTAAGAACTTACTCTCCTCTTTAGAGAGATTCCCCGACGTCTTCTGTTGCAACATCGTAAGGATATCAATCGTGCCCTTTCCTGCCTCACGATCAAGGGGGATATCGAGCCCAGGAGGTGCTTGCATCTGCCCGAGTTGAATCATCGCCTGTGTCGCGAGCGACATAATAAATGAGGTGAAGTTAACCCTTGATTCCTGATTAGTTGGTGATTCCATACGAAACTCGCCTGCTATTCTTTGCGTTGTTTGAGCTTGAGAAGTTGGCTTTGTGGCACTTCCTTCTTTTGAAGTGTCCTCCGCACATGGGCTCTGCTCTTCACGGGTATTACCCTCCGAATCGAATCGACGTCGGTCTACAACCTGAAACGTCTTCCTCTCTTCATTATCACTATGGTCGTTCATACGGGGAGCTCCCAAGAGTGAAGGGATCACTAAAGTACTGCATGACTATCCCATCAGAGATGGGGATGTTTCAAGGGGGCGATCGAGGCTCCCCTACCTCGGAGACGACAGGCACAACAGCCTCAGCAGGGTAGTGAATCCTGCAGGGCCGACGGACCTTCAATCCATCTGAGCACATTTCCCAGCTGCGGCACCGAGCCCCACAATACGAACAGTAGCGATTTTTACCGGAGGTTGTTACGGTACAGCCCATGAAGTTCACCTTGTTAGGCTGCGGTACATCAACGGGCGTTCCCCTTCCCGGGTGCGCCTGTAAGGTATGCACATCGGGTCATCCTAAAAACCATCGCGATAGGACGTCCGCGTGCATCACCCTTGATGATGGTAGGGTGATCCTTATTGATGCCGGCCCCGACCTTCGATATCAGGCGCTGAAGCACAAGGTACGGCGAGTGGACTCCGTCCTCTTCACCCACGCGCATGCCGACCACATCCTCGGGATCGACGATCTGCGCTCGTTTAACTTCTCGTCAAAAAAACGGATCTCGTGTTACGGCACCAAAGAGACCCTTGATCCGATTACGGACAGCTTCTCGTATATATTCAAGCCGCGCCCAGGATACGCCGGCGGCATGGTTGCCCAACTAGATCCCCACGAGATATCGAATGATACGCTCGCTGAGATTGAAGGCACCGCTTTCACTCTCTTTCCACTTGTGCACGGAAATATGACGGTTACTGGCTTTCGTGTCGGAGATCTCGGCTACGCCACAGACTTTAACGAGATGCCCGAGCGCGGCATGCGTGTCCTCGAAGGGGTAAAGTATCTCTTCATCGACGGACTACGGTTTGAGCCCCACAATACCCATATTACTATCACTCAAGCGGTCGAAATCGCGCAAAAGTTGAAAGCCCAACAAACCTATATCATCCACACCACCCACACGATCGATTACGACGAGACGAACGCCTTACTGCCGGCGGGAATTGAGTTGGGATACGATGGGTTGTCGTTCGAATTTTAGAACTGACGAAGCGGGTTCATCCGCGAAACATCCGAACATCCCCGGAAAGAACGATGCCACCGAGGCGTTCTCCACGGCCCGAGCTTTACTACGTCTCTGGATCCGGTTCTGGAACGAATGCTTTCTTCTGCGGCACCTGCGAATCGATAACCTTGAGCAAATCCCCTATTCCTATCCGCTTCGCGGCGGAAACAGGAACGCCGTTAAGTTCGGCCCGAAGCGACTCCACCCACTCAGGATCCGCGGCATCAATCTTGTTAAGCACCACGAGCTCAGGAGTATGTGACAACTCCATCTGCTCCAGGATTTGTCTGACAGCATTGTACTTACCAATGGCGTCTTTATCGGAAGCGTCGACAACATGCACAAGCAGTGCGGCCTCGTAAAGCTCTTCCAGGGTCGCTCGGAAAGCGGTCTCTAACTCTTTCGGAAGCTTTCGGATAAACCCTACCGTATCACTTAGGATAACCGTACGCCCCATCTCGCCGGTTTCTTCGTTCGTCTGGGTTGGGAGGAATAATCGTCGCTGGCTCGGGTCGAGAGTCGCGAAAAGTTTATTTTCCGCCGTGACGGTGCTGCCTGTTAAAAGGTTAAAGAGCGTCGATTTTCCCACGTTTGTGTATCCCACGACCGAAACCAACTGGAGCTGATTTTCTCGACGTCGACTACGCCTGAAGTCTCGCGCGCCCTTTAGCTTCTCAATTCGCTTTTCAAGCTCCGCGATCTTGCCACGAATACGTCGTCGCCCAATTTCAAGCTTCGTCTCTCCGGGACCCCGGCCACCAATACCTCCGCTCAAACGAGAGAGGCCGCTATCCTGATCGACGAGTCGTGGAAGATTGTACTTCAGCTGCGCGAGCTCCACCTGCAATCGTCCGTCACTGCTCTGCGCCCGTTGCGCGAAAATGTCGAGGATAAGCATGCTGCGGTCGAGAACCTTAAGCTCCGTTGAATTAGTAATCGCTCTCCATTGAGAGGGCTTTAGCTCCGTATCAAAGATGAGCATATCCGCGCCCACCCGAATACAACGGATCACAAGCTCTTCAAGCTTACCACTTCCTATGTAGGTCTTTGGATCAGCTTTTCGCTTCTGTACAACCGCGTCAACGATCGTTACCCCGGCGGTGCGGGCCAATTCTCTCAGTTCGAGCTGAGAAGTCGTGGGATCATCGTGCGGACCGTCGTATACCCCGACAATAACCGCGCCAACCTGATCATCAGCATCGAGTTGAAGAACGTCCGAGGCCAGGCTCTGCTCGACGGATTCAATAAACTCTCTAAAATCAAGTTCAAGATTTCCGAGATCCGCCACAACTTCTGTATGCGTGGTCGCATTCTCACTTCCGTTCGCCGGAATGAGATATGCGTACGCCATCGCGGTTCTATTACGAGCGTTTCTGATACCAACAACACTGTCAAACCGAAGCCGCTCAAGGTCGGTGTAAATATCGTAGGGGATAGTGACCTGATTCTTTTCGTTTGTTAGGTCGGTGAAGACCAATCGCAAATTACGCAGACGAGCGCGCCCAAGACGGTAACGACCGAGATCGGGGAGAAAGAGAATATCCTTGGTTCCTAGAATTACTTCCTCGATGCGCCCTTGCCGATTTATCAACACACCTACTCGGCGGCGCAACTGCTCTCCGATGAAACACATCTCGCGAGCAAGATCGAGCGATACGATCTCATCCGGCGACACAGATCGTTGAAAGAGCTTGGCTACAGCTCGAATCTCGGAAGGGGCGAGCCCTTTCGTATTTCCCGATACAACATTAGGCATAGGGGTCCTTTAGCGCGACTTCCTTACAACTTCCTTGGCCTACTAGGTACCCATGCCGCGAACGAGCTATACACCTGCTTGCAGTACGCCCTATAGGTAAAAAACTTGTGGAACGAGCGTCTAGCCTACACGGTTGCCTAGGGATTTTCATCCGCTCCGAGGTTAATTTTCCTCTTCTTGGCTAGAACCCGTTATCGGCTTCACCGAAGCGGCATGCACAAAGGCACGAGCGACCTCAGGATTAGAACCAAAATGTAAGAGATGAAAGGTGCTTACTGACTGCGCCGAGGGGGAGAAGGCGCCACTTAATGAGCGCCCATCAGGGGCTGTAATTCGGCTAACATTAACGAGGCTCCGCTCATTTCCGACCATCATCCCTCGTACGTTCCACTCCCCGGTCGAGATCCCACGGATCACGGTGCCCGGCGGACCAAGTATTGTATCCTCAACCATCGAGGCGGCGATAACCGTCTGCTCATGTGGGGTCGGAACAGCCTCTGCAGGAACGATTCCAACGCCTGGAAGGCTCGGCCCACCCACCTTTAGCTGAAAAGATTTGCAAAGAAACGCGGTACCTGCTCCCTCTGAGAAAAGCGCGCCGCCGCTATCAACGAACCGGGCGAGAGCGTTTCGGATACTTTCATTCTTTGAAAGCTCCTGACCGTAAGAGTGGAGATAGGCCCCTGTAACATAGACACCACCTATTCTGCGCGGTAGCTCACGATCCGTGAGGGGAGAAAATGGAACGAGCTCCGCCCCCAGGTAACTCAACCACGCCAAATTATCCTGATATCCGATGTTAAAACATGAGTCCTCCGCGACCGCGATACGACAATTCGCCAGAGACGCCGGTAGTTGCAAATGCGATTCACTGATCGGCTCGGCAAGGGCTGCGATGGCTTGAATCTCTTCAAGGTTAATGTGCTGCGACACGAGAGATGCGGCATCGAGGAAGAAATCTCGCGCAATCGAGGTCACGTTTTCATACTGGCTACACACGCTCGGTGGAATCGGAGATTCAAACGGAGCAACAGGCACACCTCCCATAAATCGAGGAAGGCCACACGTATCGAGATGTTCATTCAGCGCGCGAAGTGTTTGGTTTGAAGAACCACTATCACCCTCAAGCATAGGGATGCGATTTGCGATAATGCCTTGGATCACTCCCTTAGTATCGAACTCAGAATATCCTTTAATGAGCGCCGCGATACTGTGTGAAAAACCTTCCACATCAACAACCAAGACGAGTGGGGTCTTTGTGAGCGCCGCCAGATCCGCATCTGATCCGAAGAGATCTCCCGGCGCCGATCCATCGTACATTCCACCTCGCCCATCCATAAGAAGAAGCTCAGCACCGATCTGAGCCTGCGCCAGGGTTTGAAATACCCGATCCGCGTCCAGCAGCGTCCGATCCAAGGTGTGGCTGTAGCGACGACTCAATCGATTGTAGATCAGCCCTTGGTGAAGCGCGGAGCCAACGACGCAACACGAAACCCCCACCCCCTGCTGACGAAGATGAGAGACGATTCCCGTCATGATCAGGGATTTCCCGACGCCGGACGAAACACCACCAATAATGACCCGCGGAACAGACCGCCCAATGCTCGTAACATTCATGAACGAAGCCCCCTCCAGAGGCGGGCACACGAAACGACCTATACCAACCTCCCTACAAAGGGAATCGTAAGAAAATCCTACAAAGGTAAGGATTCATGGCGTTTTGCTACGAATGCGGGGCGCAACCTACTGATGTCACGTAGTGCGGGGCTACTTGCGGCGAAGAACGACGAGTTCCGCGGCGATATCACCAGCGCTCTTCGCGCCGCCCTTGATCATCCCAGCACTCTTCGCGTAACGCTCAACAATAGTTCCCTCAACAGACCAATATTGGGACAGGCAGGTCTTAAGAACTTCGGAGAGCTCCTCACGGTAATGTACTGGCTTCGTTCCAAGGCGACCCCGCCCCACTCGAACAACCGCTCTACCACCCTTACGGACAACGCGCGCGGTTTCAAGGAGGGACTCGTTCGCATAGTCACCCCAGGCACTCTGGGAGTTAAGATCGCGCACAGTTTTCACCGGTTCAACACCGAGCCACCATGAACGGAGCCATGATTGAAGACCTTCTGAATAACCAGAACCAGGCTGCTTCGGACAAACCAGGGCGAGGTTAACCGAGCTTGTTCGCACCGGCGACATATCGTGAATAGGCGCCTCGAAAACCGATCGCTCTAACTCGTTGCGCTGAAGCTGCACAGGAACGCCATCACGCAACAGCGCGGCAGCCTTCTTGATAATCCGAGCCGGTACAGCACGATACGAGGGGACCTCTCCGCGCTTACGATTGAGATTAGCCTGCTCTGTTGGTCCCGTAGCTCCATGAGGAGACGAGTATCCGGAGAGATGAGCCACCGTGTGCCCGTGAAGGATCGACGCGACGATAAGCTCAATGAAAGAATCCACGTGGTTCTTTGCGCCACTAATAGCCGCGCGAAGATTCATCAATTCGCAGAACGTATCGACGTCGTAATAGAGCGGGAATGGATTTTTGAACTCACGAACGTCCACTGGGCGCTTCATGTTGATAAACTGGAGCCGTAAGACCACCTCCGCGATATCGGCCGGAGAGAGTCGCGCCCTCGCCAACTTCACAAACGCGGCATCATCCGCGCATCCCTGAAAGTGTCGCCCGAGGAGAGCGCTCTCAATGCCGGTGGCTCCCGAAGCGCACGACACGTCAAGCACGAGGTCTCCCTTTGCGGAGAACTTATCCACCACGTAGCGAACCACTGGAGCCTGCCACAGGTGAGAGTACGAGAGGGCCGACTGAAGAGAGTGGCCGTCACGCGAATAACCAGCAGGATCGACATCGACCTGCTCTGTGAACTGCGGGGCTTGGACTAGTTTTAAGACTGCTGACATTTCTTTTCCCAACCACAACTACACATACACGGTGAAAAGCCTTGTAGTATGGGTCCGCTCGATAAGTTGACCACACTTTCTCGGTCTGAAGCCACAGAAACCTTTACTGCAGGTGGCGACCTTAAGCTCTATCACCCCACAAAGTCCCTCCGGAAAAACCCGGAGACATTCGCGGTAAGGGTCAGTATGGGAGCCTGACAAGATCGGCACCATTGAAATAGTGCAAAACGGAGTTCGTACTATAAGAATGTTAAAATCACTAACCTATTAAAATAACTAAGCAAACACGGCTGTGAGCAGTCTCCGTTTTTTGTGATCTTTTTTGTGTAACGATGTAATCGACTCGCCTCGCACCCATGCTGAAGACCCATGATCGGGTAGAAAAATGGGCTGATACAACCACAACCCCTTCAATCAGTGGGTACCTGACAAGCCTTAGTGGACGACTCGCTACCGGAGAAGACTTAGTCCTCGCCTACTACGTCAAGGTTCTTTCGGGCTACCTCAAGAGAGGGGTTGAGAGCCAGAGCTACCTTAAACTCCTGCCTCGCCTCATCTTTTTTACCTAACCTCTGGAGAAGGACGCCCAGGTTGTTATGAGCGTATGCGTTACTTCCTTCAAGGGAGATCGCATGGCGCAGGTTCTTCTCCGCGACATCCATATCCCCAAGCTCAAGTTGAGCCCGTCCCAGGGCACTCCAAACGCGAGAATTCTTTCCATCAAGGGAGGCCGCTCGGTTGAGGGTCACAATAGCCTCCCGGTACTGCTTATTCTCGATGAGAAGCAGGCCTAGGTTGATCTGAGCATAGAAGTTAGTAGGAGATATCTGAGCGACTCGGCGCAGAGCAGTCTCTGCGAGCCCCCGCTCACCCAGCTTCTCATACACCTCACCGAGCCCCAAATGCACTCGAACATCATCGGGCCGCAACTCCGCGGCGGCTTGGAGTGAACGGCGAGCATCCTCTAATTTACCCAGACGGGACTGAACCATACCGAGAAGATACTTTGATTCGAAATGCTTGGGGTTTATCTCAACCGCTCGCCGATACGCGGTTGCGGCCGCGTCGTAATGCTTAAGTTTTTCGTTAAGAACCCCTAGGTTAAAAAACGTAAGGTAATTTGATTCGTCGATGCCCCCTGCTTTCTGCAAGGTAGCCACCGCTTCCGAGAGATTTTGCTGCTTCTCAAGGATAACCGCAGTTCCTTGAAGCGCGGCCACGCTCTTTGAATTCTGTTCGAGAACACGCTCATACTGCTCGCGAGCCGCAGAGACCTCACCTTTCTGCATCAGCACTCCGGCGAGTCCGATACGAAAAGTCTCATCATCTTTGATTCGAATAGCTTCACGAAACTTGGCCTCTGCCGCGGAGAGGTCTCCCTTTTTCTGCAGCGCTAAGCCCATGTTGAAATGCGCTTCAACCATCTTTGGACACCGTTGAATCGCCTCGTGGTATAGGGAGATCTCCGCGTCAGAGCCATCTCCCATATCAACACCCTTCTTCACCAACTCGGCGGACTTGAGGCACGCCTCATCAGCGACAGCGGAAAGAGGATCGCACACTGACACTAGGAGGGCACCGACGCATCCCACTATAAGCGCGATTATGATGCGACCTCGTTGTGCTGCCATCTTAACTCCTTTCAAAGCGGCTACCGTGCCGCGCTCACTCCCGCAGCCGGAGAGACCGTTCTGCTTAGCGCGTCTACCACTTCTCGCATACGTTCCTCGGTGACCACCGCCGAGAATCTCACATAGGTATCGTACTCATCACCAAATACCACTCCAGGAGCGACAAGTACCCCCGTACGATCGAGCAGCTCAGTCGCGAACGCGACAGATCCACTCGCGCCCGATTCGCGCTGGCTTGTCGAGAACCCGTCCTCTGGAAATTTCGCCCACACACAGGCGCCAGCGCGTGGCTCAACAACCGTCCATCCGAGCCTACGTAAGCCTATCGCGAGAACTCGAATCCGTCTGTCATACGCAGTTACTGTTGAGCGCACGAGATCCTGGGTCGAAGTCAACGCCACAGATGCCGCGTATTGTAGTGGCAAAAAGAGGCCGTAGTCAGAATGAGATTTGAATCGAGCGACGCATTGCACAATCTGCTCGCTTCCTACCAGCGCTCCAACTCGCCATCCAGGAACGTTATAAGCCTTAGAGAGCGAATACACCTCAACGCAGAGCACCCCACGCTCACGCATCCAGAGAGCGCTCACCGCGGGTTGCCCCGAAAAACACATCTCGCCATAGACGAAGTCATTGATGACGGCAGCGTTGAAGCGCTTACACACCTCAGCGATTGCCTGCCACCACTCCAGAGATACTACGACTCCAGCAGGATTCGAGGGGAAGTTGAGAAGAACGACCTTCGCTCCACTTGTTTCTAACAAAGTGGTGAGAGAGGCGGCCGCTTGAGCAGGGTCGTCTGAGTAGCTCCACGAAACAACCGAACCTCCTGCCAGCGTTACTGCCGAGATATGCGCGGGATACGACGGAGCGCTCACCACAACCTGGTCACCAGGTTTCAACAAACTCTTAAGCGCCTGATAGGTCGCGTCTTTACTACCCAGACACACACAGACCTCAGTCTCTGGATTGAGGTTGATACCAAAGCGTGTCGCGTACTTGTTAGCGAAAGCGTCTCGCAACCGCCTTACACCACGCGACACAGCGTAGCGATGATTTTGAGTCTTGGTCACCGACTCCAAAAGCCGATCGAGCACCACGCGAGGGGGAGCGAGATCTGGATTCACCATTGAGAGATCAAAAACCGTCCGGCCATCGATGAGCATCTGTCGCTGCAGATCTTTGAGGGGTCGTAGATAATCCCGACCGAAAACAGAATCGAGTGCTAACCGGCCGCTCTGAGGCGAAGAAACGATATGAGCCACGCGAGGAGTTTCAGCTGACGACATGAGAAACGTTCTCTTGGCCGAAGCGTTATCGGCCGAAAATACACCAGGATGTGCAGCTAGCGACAATGCTGACACCCTCTACGACGGAATCAATACTATGGATAGCTCTGCTATTCAACGACTCGATAGGCCCCTGCCCTCCTACTGCTGAACGCGCGGGGCTATCAGATTGAAGAGGTAGACAGCGGGACCTATCTTTCCCTTCACTTTAATCTTGTCGGCCAGCATCGCCACCTGGGGGTTAAGATCTCCCGATCTAACCGCCATCAGGTTTTGCTCGGTAAGCGAGATAACAGAATCAACCGCAGCTGCGTCACTTCCCTCGGCGGTCGCCACGGATATCGGGCCTGACACGGGCACCACCTTCGGTTCCTCTCCCTTCCAATCAAAAAGGAACTTCTCGCCTGAGCTCGTCAGTTCGACGACTAGAGTACAGGTGAGGTGCGGCTTCATTCTAAGCTTAGCCCTACTTGCGCGCCCGGGAAGCTCTTCACACAGAACATCCCGACCGTTTTGAATGACTTTTCGCGTCACCGGTTGAGTCTCTTGCTCGTCATCCTCATCAAGAAGGTCATCGTCTACTGGCTCATCCGCCGCGGCACCCCCCGGCTGATTCGTCCACGTCTCCTCCTCGTCATCCCCCTCTGCAGCATCTGAGGAGAGCGCTCCCTTCCTCTCGGTTCTCCTGGTAGGTTCTATAGTGTCCTTTGGGTCATCAACGGAAATATCATCTACCTGGTCATCTTCTCTTTGATCGGACATGCCTTTCTCCTGCAAACGTGGAGCCAACCGCTTCGGGTAGCATCCTCGCATTGTTTCACTACTCGCCTATAAGGTCAAAAGCTTATCTGGACCCCGAGACCGGCGCGTTCTGCTGGGTGGAAGCCCCAACTAAACGGCAAACTCCACCTCCAAAGCCAGCGGTTAACTCACTTACGAGAGGCTTCACAACCCGATCCAACGCACCCACCGCTCCGGGAATATCCCACGAACTCTTGTCCCTCGGCCCAACCATGTCTGAGATAGCCCGAAGAGAGACGAACGAAATCCCCGCAAGGAGACAGGAGTAAAAGAGCGCCGCCCCCTCCATATTGACGACCTGCGGTCGGTACTGGGACCGGACCCATGCAATCGAACGCTCCTCACTCAGAACCCTATTCACCGTAACCGAGCGGACGCGCGGAAGGTCCTTGAGTGTCAATAGTTCAAGGACGGGAGCACTCAGGATCCCATCACTAAAGGGCATCTCATCTCGCTTAAGAAGGCCCATGTGAAAGATATCGAGAAACGCGCCGTTATCTTCCGCTCCGAGATCCGCGAGCGCCTCCTCAATAATAACAGCCACCGCTCCACGACCCAGAGATGGATCAAAGCTTCCACCAATCCCGACTTGTAAAACTTGAGTGTATCTACCGGTCGCGAGAGCGCGAGTCAGGTGCACTCCACAAAGGAGCTGCCCCACACCAGTGATTAAGAAATCACACGTAGAGCCCTCGATAAGAGAGCCCGGAAGACCCACCCCTTCATACGCTACCCCCGTTTCTCGCTGGAGACTCGGAGCGACTTCAAGCAACGTCGCGGAGACAACAAGAAGTCGGTCGCTCATGAATGTATCCTAACAGGGGAGTGAAGAATGGTTTCGTCGAGAGCATGCTGAGGGCTGGGGCCAAACAAGGAGGAGAGCACAAAACAACCGGAAGCGTATCCTCTGCGATATCCTGAGGGCCTTTCGCACTCTCGAACGAAGATGCAGCCAAGCCATCGAAAAGCGCAACAGGAAATCATTTTTATCACCCTGCTAGTCAACAACGGCGACAACTTGCTGATCGTCAGGATAGAAGTCTTCATCACACCCGTACGAAACATCTCCCTCTTCCGCTCGACCTTCGATAACGAGTCCAGTTCCTAACAGACGACCATCGATAGTCATCTTCAGCTGAGCATCGGTGTCATTGGTCGGGGGGGACGCTCTGTCGAGATCGTACTGATCGAGATTAAACACGAGGTAGCTAACGCCTCCATTACATCGCAGAATCTGCGGACTAACCCCGTCATCATCTTGGGAGTTAAACCCATCGATCTTTGCGGATCCATTCTGATACACCAACTCGTTTGGAAGCTTTACGACCAACTGCACCTCCGCGTCATTGTCGTACACATCCTCTTCGTCGAAAACGAAATTAAAACTGACGTCAGTCCCGTCACCGAGCTGAATAGTAGTGCTGTCAGTCTCGATCTCTTTAATTTCGGTAGTCTGACCTGACGAACTATCGTCATCATCACCATCCGTACATCCAAGTAATGCGACCGCTCCAAGTCCGAGCACGAAACACGCTGCAAATTTTATAAGACTGCGCACAAGTACCTCTCTACATCTAGGCCCAACGGACTCAGCCGTCGCCGTCTAATAATTCAGGAAATACTGATGCTACACAACATTTAACCCACCCTTCCGAACACAATACGACACCCCGTTTGTCACGACTGAAATGGGGCGATAACCAAGAATCCTAGTTTCCGCAGTTGCGGGTCTGAAAATGGCGTATCTGCCCAAAATCACTTTGGCTTTTGGTCAACTACGCCATTTTCATCCTCCTTAGCTGCCAAATCTAGGGTGATAACAAGGAGCTAATTGTATGACTTTTGGACAGATTCGTGGCGACATCCCCTCTTCGATGTACCCTCAAACTACCTTTCAGCCGAATACTCGAGCCGAAAAAACGGCCGACTTTGTATCAAACACGTTACCTTCAGCCCTCCTGACCGGGCTCCAAGCGTTTCGTCAACCGAGCCTGCCTGCGGGCAGGGCGTTAACAACCTCGGCAACTACCTCCACCTTGGGAAGCACCGCCACCGCGCTCGGCTCCGCCGCGTCAATCGCGAACATCGTTGGAGGGGTGTTCGGAGCCGTACAACTAGCTACCAGCTGGGGAAGATCCTCTCCTACCGCAGGCGCCTCCTCTGGACTCGCGGTAGGCGCGGCGTTGGGGACCGCGTTCGCCCCAGGTATAGGAACAGCGATAGGCGCGGGCATCGGCACTCTTGCGGGAGGCCTAATCGGATGCGTTACTTCCGGCAAACACAGCGATCAGAAAGCACGCGACGCAGTCCGAGATATATTGGTGAACGCGAATATCCTCGACTCACATTTTCAACTTCCTCTAGCGGATGGTTCCCTTTACGACATGGGTAAAGACGGTGGCCCGCGCGCGGACTTCGGAGGACGACGCCCGTACGAGATCGATTTTAATAATCCTCTCGTGCACTACGCCGTCGCATGGCTGAATCCGATTATCGAACTGCTCAGCCAGGGCAATCAGAAAGTGCACGTTGATTTCGTAGGGTATTTCGCGAACGCGGCTGTCACCAACGCCAAAACGCTCGATGATGTCCGACGTAATGTAAACTCGTTCATGTCTCGCTTCGGACTCACTAATGAAACCCTCGCGCAGTCGGTCGCGTATTTCGCCCAGGCGGGACAACTCAATCGTCCGACTGCGGAAGCGTACATTCAGGGGATCTCTGAACGGGCCAACCTCGACTTTCAAGGGGGCTCAGGATTCCCTCCGTTGGATGCTCCACAAACGGAGCAACCGTAAAGTGCTCAAAAAAACATGGAGCGCGGGCGAGAACACCCGCGCTCCATGTCAAACGTCCCTACCAGCTATACGCAAAGATCGAATGGAGCAGACAGCGATATCATGTGCTGCCAATCTCCATTTCCAACATCGCGATACTCAGCGGCGTAATCAAGCAGGACTGCGTGGAAGAAGTACTCATCCTCAAAGTCGTAGCTCACACCAGCGCCTCCCGTCCACGCGTTGTACTTCGCGCTTCCTGAAAGATCGGAAAGAGCAGCACGATCATAATCCCAATCAAAATTAGACGCATAGCGATATCCCGCTCGAATCGCCATCCAATCCAATAATTGCTCTTCGATACCGATTCGAACATTCATTACCCGGCCAAGCGAATCACCCCCAAAAACGACATCATTAACCGCAGGATCGTTCGTTCCGTTATTTCTCATGAAGGTAAAGTCGAGGCCTCCGGCTAACGACGTGCTCCCCATTCGATGCTCAATCCCGCCTCCCCATCCAACGGATAGCTGACTCACTGATTGAGAGGGACGAGCGTCGGCGAGGTGATCGAGATCGTGGTACCCATGTCCCACGAAGACCGTACTACCCCAAGTCGTATCGTCATCAATCATGTTCTGCACACCAAGGGTGTGGAGAAAACTCTGCGATGATTCGTAATTATGAGTGTCAGAATCAACATTATCGTTTTGAAAGGTCAATCCGTACCCGAGAGCCGTACGATGCCCGATCGATTTCCCGTACCCACCCACAACCTGATAGGTCCCACTATCAGTGTTGTCCCGGTCATAGGTCCAGTCCCCTTGCCTTCCAAACCATCCAAGTCCGAGGTTGCCCGACTCTGGAAGCCCATCCAACGTTGGATTTATGGGAGTCGCCCCAAAAACTTGTCCGATATTTTGCTTATCTTTTACCTTAGTACCGGAGGGAAAGTTATTTCCTGAGACCTCGTTGTAGGCATAGGTGGTAGACAGATCCCCATACCGCATCAAGCCCAGGCCGGCGGGATTCTGGGACGTGCTAAGCGCGTTAGCGGTCGTGAGGCCGGTGCTCCCGGACATCGAGAGCATTCGAGCATCATAGGCCGGATTTACAAAGCGCTGTTGATTTTGCTGAAAGTAGAACTCGTGCGCCTTCTCATCTGCAAAGCACGTTCCACCTATACCCGCATAGACTGACACCAAAAGTGCAGCTTTACCTAGTCTCATCTTAGTACCTCTCCTACGTGCCTTAATCCACCAAATAAATGTGGGGAAACACCTTGTTGCCCTACATACAGATTCACTTCAACCTAACCATCACGCGAACCGTTCTGATGAGTGCGTTCTGCACCGTCTTCATCCCTTACTTCCCCGTAAGAGCGTATGAGCGTGATCACCGTTCTCATCCTCAAAACGAAAAGAACTAAAAAAGTGACCCACGTTTACACAACAGGGGGATGAAAAATCGGACGAGAGAGTCAAAAACTTTTGTTTCATCCAAAACATCCTTCTTTGACATATTCGCGCCATAAGATACGACGCGGATATTCCGAGAAATACTCGTCGATATCGCGCAGTACGCGTACGAGAAAAGTTCTACGAAACGAGCCCTCACCACAGCGTCACTTCAAGCCCTTACGAGGCAGAGCATTTTTTTGGGGGGGGCTCTCATGCCATCGTGGCACGTAAGGAGTTCAGGATTATGGGAACCGCCCCCACCGCCGGAAGTGGAAGTGAAAGTGGAAAAATATACTGCAGACATCGCCCCGAATCGTTGCACACGAACCGCCCGAGCGTATGTCCTCAGTAATTATAAGGGGGGGGGCTGAAAAAATCATCGGCTATCAACCAGCAAAAAGTCTTGCATTGGGAGTTAACTGCGCATATCCTCAGGTCATGAAAGCACTCAGCTACTTTTTTTACTTTTTTAGTGGCATGCCCTAGGGCAGAGTGCTCGGCCTGTGCTGGCTGGAGAAGGCTCTGCGTAACTGCAGGGCCTTTTTTTTTGCTTCGAGATTCAGTCCAGCGCTTACAGGCAGCGCGCAAAAGTATTTCCTCATTCCACTACGTGGCGGAGAGAGGGCGATTTAATAGGAATAATGGACGTGTAAGGAACGATTCGTATGACTCAAGCACTCTCGAACACTATGGGCGAGCTCTCAGATGCCCGTAAA
Organism: uncultured delta proteobacterium; assembly: GCA_903920005.1. Classification (GTDB taxonomy): domain Bacteria; phylum Bdellovibrionota_C; class UBA2361; order UBA2361; family OMII01; genus OMII01. The sequence goes on along the minus strand of CAIXKI010000175.1, from coordinate 1,187 downwards.
AACATCGACCAACTCGACAACCAACTATTAACCCTTCTAGCCCAGCGCCGCGCGCTCGCGGAGCGGGTTATTCGCATAAAGCACGCGGATAACACCCCACTCCGAGACGAACAGCGAGAGGGTGAGATCTTACGCGCGAGAATCGTAGAGGGACGCTCCCTGGGACTCGATGCTCAACTCATAACAAAGATATTTCACGAGGTCCTCGCAGACTCAAATCGCCTCCAACAGGCGATCCTTCAGAGCGAATTAAACGGCATAAAGCGTCCAACTCGAGTCGCATTTCAAGGGATAGATGGTTCCTACTCTCACCTTCTCGGACGAACCATCTTCCTGAACGCGTCAACAAAGGCAACCTCATCAGACACGACACGGGGTCAAGCTGATTTTGTTGGTTTTCCCTCGTACAAAGACGCGGTCGAGGCAGTGGAGAGCGGCGAGTGCGACTGCGCCATCTTGCCTATAGAGAACACCACCTCCGGCGGCATTAACGACGTATACGACCTTCTCCTCAATTCACGGGTTTCTATCGTTGGAGAGGAGAAGTTCAACGTACAACACTGCCTCGTAGGATTAGAGGATGTTCCCGCGAACCACCTCCAGGTAGTTCACTGTAGTCAGCTCGCGATCTCTGAGTGCGCTCAATTCCTCGCGAACATCCCATCATGCGCGGTTCAATACGCGAACGATTCCGCCACAGCGCTTAAGAAGCTACAAGAGAGCGGCAATAAGTTTCACGCCGCCATCGGCAGCGAAGAAGCGGCTGAGATGTTGGGACTAAAGGTGCTCAAGAGCGGAATATCTAATCACGAGGAGAACTTCACCCGCTACCTGATCGTGGCTAAGACACCCACCAAAGTGGACTCCCGTATTCCGAGCAAGGTGTCGATCGTCATGAACACCTTGAATAAACCAGGAGCGCTTGTTGATACCCTCGTCGTATTCAAAGATCACGGCATTAACCTAACGAAACTTGAGAGTCGCCCGATACCCGGGAACTCGTGGGAGGAGATGTTCTACATCGACTTCCTCGGAAACCTGGAGGCCCCAAATGTTACGGGAGCTCTCAGCGAAGTAACTAAACTCGCTCGATTCATCAAGGTCCTGGGATGCTTCCCTGCTTGTGACATTACCCCAACTCCGGTTCCCGAAAAGGAGATCGAGAGTGTCGCGAAAGGAGAAGCTTC
>CAIXKI010000174.1 GCA_903920005.1 uncultured delta proteobacterium | reverse complement strand
GCTGAATCGATGCTGTTACTAGAGGGGACGGAGACCCTTAATTCCACCTGTAATTCACCCTTAATTCTCGCAGACACCGCGCTCGATTGGAGGAGTGGCAGGCCCGTTAGTTCCCCCGTTAGTTCTCCCCGTTAGTTCTCTCAGACACCGCGCTCGATTGGAGGAGTGGCAGGGCCGTTAGTTCTCCCGTTAGTTCCTCAGACACAACGCTCGAGTAGAGGAGTGGCAGGTTCCGTCGGCAACATGTTCGGCCCTCCCTTAATTCTCTCAGACACCGCGCTCGATTGGAGGAGTGGCAGGCCCGTTGGTTCTCCCGTTAGTTCCCCGTCAGTTCTCTCAGACACAACGCTCGATTAGAGGAGTGGCAGGTTCCGTCGGCGACATGTTCGGCAAGCACCTAGAAAGAATCGGCTCAATGGCTGTGGAGGATATCCGCTGGCAAAGCGGGAAGGAACAGGAGGTCGGCGCCTGTGACTGTCGAAGAACGACTGAAGAACCCTGAGTTAGGCGATACTCCCGCAAAAAGCGACGGTGAAGAGCGGCGGCTTGTATGTACCTTTGGGAAATTTAACTGATAGGTCCCCATCACGGTACCGTCTTGAGCAACTGCGATACTCGAAGTAGGTGCTGAAGTACCACGCTCTCGCAGCGGACCTGCGTTCGGGATCCTTTGAAAGCACTCGCGGGCGATGGTCTCTCGGGCCACTTCTCTTAGTTTTCTTTGGGCGAGAGCCGGGTACAATCTTTAAAAGGCGGTGAGCGCCGAGCGAAACCCTATCCACTCGGAGTTTAAGCACCTCTGCGGTTCGCTCCTTCAGTTTGTTCCGCATTAGAGCTTCGTATTCCGTTTGGGAGAGATTCTCGTATCCAGGAAGCCGTTCGTATCTGAGGGCGCATATCTCGGTAAACTCCTCAATCGAAACCAAAGGATTCCATCGTCTTGCATCGTTATACTCCTTCCACCTGATTACCTTGCACTCCCGTTCTTTGCCCGTAATCGCGTCCTCGAAGCAGTTGTATCCAGGATAGTCTAAAATATCGTCGACAAGTCCATCATTCACGGGTTGGAGAACCGTATAAAAAAATCTGTCCTCTATGTCTGCGTCGCCCGGAAGGTATTCTGCCGAATAGCGGCGTGCCCAAAACGTACCGCCCGGATAATTTGACTGATATCGAGCAACGGATCGAGCCACCGCAGAGTTAAAGTCCCTCATAAAGTGCGCCCTATTCGCTCTTGGAAAATGTGCTACCTTTTGGATGTGATTACCCTCTATCGCGAGGGCGTACAGCTTTACCTCATACCGAGTAGAGTACCGAGCAGCATAGCCAAGAATAGCTTCTTCAAGCTTTTGATTATTCACAAACCAAAGCTCTGAGTTACGTGCTCGCGTGGTTTGGAAGGAGGCAACATCCTGACATTCGATTCGTGGGTGGTAGGACATGTGGCTTGTTAACGAACCCTCCGATTATGCAGTGTGTGACTGCCTATAATCGAGATCGAGGGCAAATAGTTGCTGCGCGCGGTGTCTGAGAGAATAATTGGGGGAATAATTGGGTACGAATAATCCGTAGCAAGATGCATATCCCTCAGGGTATCGTCATTTTTATGCCCATCACGCCACCACCTCACAAAAAGCAATCGAGCGCACCCAGATCGTTTAACTTTAGACATTGCGCAGCCGCAGTTGCACTTGCAACGTCGTGTGCGCTGTGTCGATGGACAGTTACCCTCTCAACGGATACTACGAGGTTTGGCGCTGTGCTCGTCTTGTGGATACTGGCCTGCTCACTTGTTTGTCTGGCCGCGACATTCGCCACCCCTCGACGTTCATTTCAGAGCGATGAGGAAGTCGCCCTCTACTCAAGAAGAGAGATGGTTTTTCTCGCAGTTCTTCTTCTGCTTGCGGCGGTGGTACGAGCTTGGAACATTGAGGGGTTCCCGTATCAACTTCATAACGATGAAATGAACACCATCATGGAGGGGCAGCGATTTCTCCAGGCGGAGAAGCCACCTCTTTTTAGTGTCGGATGGTGGAGGCAGCCGAACGGGGGGTTCTTCTTAGCAAGTTTGGGAATGCGGGTCTTTGGGGACTCATTGTGGGGAGCTCGGATGAGCTCAGCCATGTTTTCGGTTTTTACACTTGGTATATGTTATTCGCTCTGGCGGCGACTCTTCTCGATTCTCCCTGCCCAGCTTGGCGCTGTGATGTTCGTCACCACCCCGCTCCTGGTTCACTTTGGACGCACCGCATTCCAGCAGTCGGTGTGCCTTTTCTGCATATCGATAACGCTGCTGCTGCTTGTAAGAGCAATGCGCTCCCTATCACCGGGCTTATTTGCGGTCGCTGGGGTCGCCACAGCGGTGGCATGGCAGACCTATACCATCGTATACATGGTAGCGCCGGTAATTTTCGTCTTGAGTCTCCGTGGATTTATTGATCGGACCAGAAGACGTGCAACAGCGCTCGGGATGGTGTGGTTCGTATGCGGATTCCTCGTGGCAGCAGCCCCCATGATTCACCGGTACATTATAGCTCCCGACGATTTTGCATTTCGTGCCCGGACGGTCGTCAGTATTTTCGCCCCAAAAAACCGGGAGCACTTGAAACATGCGGTCGGGCAAGATTCCATCCCAGCGATGTTGGCTTTTCAGTGCAAGCGGGTGTTTGCCTATCCTTTCATCGGTGGCGATGCCAGCCTCGAATTTGGTTACAACTCGGCCCCGCTCAGTGCAATCGCGCAAGTATTAATGATTCTTGGGTTCGTTTGGTGCCTCGCACATCTTAAAATGAAGGAGGCTCAGCTAGCCTTAGTCTGGGTTGTCGGAACAGCTATTTTTGGAGGGGTGCTCGCCAAAGATCCGCCATACAGCCCACGTCTCGTCGGCATCCTGATATTTCTGCTCCCCATAATTGCGTTGCCGATGGCTGGGGCGGTTAACTCGAAATTTATCGCTAGATATCGGACGTTGAGGCTCGGTATCCCCCTAATTGTTATCGTGCTTCTGGGCTTTGATGCTGCCCATAACCTTCAGGGATACTTCGGTTCGTATGCCGATTATTCGGTAAGACGACTCATTTCGCGGAGGGATTGGGTAACACGGGTTGCGAAGGAACATCCAAACATCTCAACAATAATCAACTGCGGGAATGCCGAGAACTTCAATCACGAGGCGTACCGATTTATGGTTCCCGGCTACAAACTATTGAACCAACCTGAATGTACTCCCGAAACCGTGCAATCTCTAACACATGAATCTCCGGCACTACTCTTCATGCAGATAGACGACCCTCGTTTTGAACCACTAAAGCAGTGGACTCGGGTAACGGCAACAGGAGCGAAGATCTCCGCGAATAGTTTTCTCAGTCAGCAGTATCTTCTCATCGAATAGGACCAGGCGACGATGGCGGCCACTTTTGGCCCCAATAATTAGTGCCCGAGGCCTGGGCGCGGTGCCTCAGAAATAATTGGGGCGAGTGATCGATAGTAATTCTTGTAAAAGCGCTCTCACGAAAGGGTGAAAAAGATCTGCCGCTCAGCATTTTGAGAGTTTCATCGCAACTTCATTGAAGGTCCCAAAACAATCCTCCGCACACCCTAAAAAGCGCGCTCGCGCTTTACTCGGCATGTCTTTCCCTTCAGACAAAACTCCAAAATCACCCGCTATGGGAACTATTCTTAACTATCCCGCTAACAATCCACCACGATCTTCTCAAGGCTAGCAACCCCTCGACAAAAGATCCACGCTAAGGAGTGAACCTGATTTTCAGGAACCTGCCATACGCCCCCTGTTCGATCTTCTGGACTAAACCCTAGGGCGAGCGAACCCGAGCGTGCGAGATCCGCCGCGGAGGAGAAGTCACACTCAAGCATCGCGGCTTTGAGCTGCATGAGTCGGAGCGCCGCTTTCACGTCACGATCCGAGATGGCATCGGACCATCTTGAGCGCCACCACTTTTCCGACCAAGGCTGCGCGAGAACATCTTTGAGTGCGTCCATGACGTGGAGGAGAGCCTCCGCGTCAATCAGAAGCTCCGCTAGTTCCGCCCCTTCTTTTTGAGAGAGCGCCGAGATTGCACCAGTATCAAATCGCGGTGCCCACTCGCTTAGATCGTCGAATCGAGAAAGAGTAGCGTCCGTAATGGCTCGGCGACGAACCTGCATAGCCATCCCCGCGCCACGGCTAGCCATTCGACACATACGAACCAAATTGCCCCCTTCTTTATTCATCTCCTCAATGAGTCGTGTCGCACTCTGTGCCAGCATCAAGACGGAGTAGAGATGCGGAACGGTAAGCTCCGCGGCGAAGGCAACCCAACCATCACTTGGTCGCCGCACTGAGGCGTTCACGAGCAAGCGGGATTCTTGAATGCGCGCCACTTGTTCAAGATGCCCGTCGTGGAGTACGCGCGCGGCGAAGTGTTCTGCCTTACAGACAACTCTTATTAAGGGAGACCCGTCATCTCCGAGCTGTATACGCTGAGCCCACCTATCAAGCTCTAACCGAAGGTAGTACGGCTCATGCTCATCGAAGGGGACTTCCCTTTGGTACCTGTCAACATCGGTCGGAGGAAACTTGAAGCGCGCTTTCATGACTTCAATAATCTCTGAAAGGAACCGCCGGCGCGGGGCGCCCACTCCCCGATCGATGGCGCAGACGGCTGTCGTTATGAGAGTAGCCGTTGACAAGACAGCGCGAAGATCTTGAACCTCACCTTCCGAAAGAGTGCGCATACCCGCCGCGCTATCGAGAAGTCGTCTCCACCGATACGCGCGCCCCTCAATATTTCCATCAGCGAACAAATCTCGCAGAGCATCCAACGATTGCGGAAGTGGCGCGCTATTCTCAGGCAAGTTCGGAACAACCTTCCCTATAAACGACTGGAGAGACGCCCCTGTCTTAAAGAAGCCTTTGAGGGCCACGCACAGCTTTGTAAAACGATGTAAATCGTTACTTACTTTTTCAACAGGGATCTCAATCTTTCCCAACGAAAGCCGACCCTCGCCCGATATGAAACCAAGACGAGGCTCTGCTGGCCTTGCTGGGAGCGCCCCCCCGAGCAAGGCTTCCCCTCTCCCCTTTACGTCTATCGGCACCTGGGCCGGCACTATGGGTTTGGGCTGATTAACAAGCATGAGATTACACCGCACTAAAAAGGTCGGGAGAGTATACCCAGCGCGAATGATTTTTGAAAAAATTCGTTCGCAATAACGGGACGGACGCAATCTTGACGGGGCCAAGTTGCGCCGCAGACGACAAATAAGCCCAGCCTCATTCATTTGCTGTCAAAAAGTAATGAGGCTGGGCCTATATAGGTACCTCTTAAAGGAGTAACTGTTTAGACATAACAGGCTGTGCGGATCTGTCCGAATTAGCCGGCATCGCGCATAACTCGGCGCTCGCGACTACTGGCGTCATGCACTATGCGGGCTAGCACAAGATTTGGTCGGCTTTTCGATACTCTGGCTGGCATACAACTGACTCAAGTGAGCAGAACGCGTCCGCATTCCATCTCGAGCCGACATCTGCATCACATTATCTATCTGATGCGTCTTTCCCTCCCGGATGAGCGCACGGATAGCCGAGGTCGCGATTAAAATCTCAACACACGGAACTCGTCCTCCTCCTAGGCGAGGGAGAAGCTCCTGACTTACAACCCCCGCAAGCGCGTCCGCGAGCATGGTACGCACGTGCGCCTGTTGCCCCGCCGGGAACACATCGACGATCCGATTCACCGCTGCTGCGGCACCCCGAGTGTGCAACGTGGCGAGGACCAGGTGCCCCGTTTCAGCCGCGGTAAGAGCCAGCGCTATCGTCTCGAGATCTCGCAACTCTCCAACGAGTATCACATCCGGGTCCTCTCGAAGCGCGGCTCGCAGTGCGGCGGGAAACGAAGAGACGTCCCGACCAATCTCCCGTTGCGTAACGCGACTTCGATTGGAGGAATGAACAAACTCGATTGGGTCTTCAATCGTCACGAGGTGACTGGGCATTGTTTGATTAACGCGATCAATCATCGCGGCCAACGTGGTGCTCTTACCCGATCCGGTGGCGCCGGTGACGAGCACCAAGCCCTGATCGGCGCTCGCTAGAGTGGCGAGCGTGGATGGCAAAGACAACTCCTCAAAGGTCGGCACCGTTGAACCGAGCAATCGACAGGCGGCCCCCTCACCCTGATGATGGCGGTAGAGATTGACCCGAACGCGCAAACACGCGGAGACCTGCGCTACAAAATCGCTGTGACCATGCTTATTGAACTCAACCATCTTGTTGTCACTCATGAAGGGCAAAAAAAGCCCCGCAAGATCCGCGGGCATCGCGCCCACCCCCCCCATTGGGAGGATCGCGCCATCAAGCCTGATGCGCGGAACTTCATCAGAGCTCAGATGAAGGTCTGACGCTCCCCGATCAAAGGCTTCGCTGAAGAGCGCCCAAAAGCTGGGATCTATAGTTGGGGTACGTATAATTGTAGGCACGAACTCATAATCGACTTTGACCCGATAAAGTTTCCCCGGTTGGCTGAATAGATACAACGAAAGACTCCTCGCGCCCCGTTTTGGGCAAAAAGCACCGGGATTTTCTTTGGTTACTTTACGCTCTATCGTCGGGGTCGTATTATGAAGGGGCTCCGGAGCTCGGCCAACCGCGATCCGTTTACCAACAGCACCGCGCTGACGTTGTATGTCAACCCCACAGAATCGTATTCCATCTACACCTCGCAAAGTAATCGGCCTTCACGGTTCGGCGGTAGCGTGGTTTCTGGCGTCTCAACTTCAAGACGCTCAACGAGCACTCATCGTGTGCGCGGATCGTCGAGAGGTAGAAGAGCTCGTTGACGATCTTACTTTTTTTAGAGGCCCGGCCGGACTCTCCATATTTCCCTCATGGGAGACGCTGCCGTTAGAGCCGGTATCGCCTGGGGTAGAAGTTTCATCCCAACGAATTAAGGCTCTTAATGAGATTCAGACTCGACCACGATTCATCGTTATCACATCCGCGGACGCGCTCCTTCAAAAGATCCTCCCTCCGGACTATATTCCTCACCTAACGAGCACGTTGCGCGTTGGAGAACACCTCGAACGAACCGAACTCGTAAAGAAACTCGTAGAGGGGGGATTCTCTCCTGCTAAGAGCGTGACGGAGATCGGAGATCTCTGCATCAAGGGGGGAGTTATCGACCTCTTCCCCGGCACTTCCTCAAAACCGATCCGACTCGAACTCCACGACGACAAAATCGTTCGACTCGCGTATTTCGATCCAGAATCCCAACGGTCCACAGATGAGATCTCCTCGATCGAGGTCTTACCAGTTAAGGAATACCCCTTTCCCGCTTGGTACGAGGAGAACAAAGAGAGGATCATTCAACTCCTAAAGGAGCGGGGCGCATCAATCGGAACGCCGCCTCGCGAGATAGAGAAGGTTTTACAAGCACTTCATCAGAAAGCCGACTACCCAAGTCTCGAGCTACTCCAGTACATCGCCGCGCCCCCCCTGCCGAGCCTCCTCGATCTCATTCCAGCGGATACAGCGGTGTTCACTGTAGACAACCTACGGGTCCAGCGCGGTATGGACGAGTTCCTCTCGCTTGCGCAAGAACGGGCGGAGAGGCTCCTTGAGGAGCAACACCTTATTCCTCGTATCGACGAGGTCTACTCTTCATTTAACGAGATAAGCGAGCAACTCGCCCGAAAAACCTCATGCGAATTAGCGGGCATCTCCGACATCCTCGCGGATGAACACGAGAATCTTCACACTGAGAGCATTATTGAGCTTTCAACGAAGATGAAGACGAGCATCGGAAGCGGGAACGCCTTCGCTCCTATGAGAGAGTTCCTGAACACGTGGAGGAGGAAAAAGTTTTGTATCGCTATCGGCGTGGGGTCCACCGCGCGAGCAAGACGGCTACAATCCGTCCTTCTGGATATTGGGACCGACGCCCCGGTATTTCCAGGGCACGCGTTGGGGTGGCTCGGGGCCCCGCGGCGTCCAGGGGTCGCGATCGTCGTAGGACACCTTCAAACAGGCTTCCGCCTCCCAGAAGAAAAGGTGATATTTGTCGCTGAAAGCGAGGTATTTGGAGAGCGTTCATACCGCTCGGGCTCCGCGCCACGAGTGAGCGCAAAGCGCCTCTTGAGTACACTCTCCCTCCTTAAAGAGGGAGACTTCGTTGTTCACTTCGATTACGGCGTTGGAGCCTACCAAGGGCTGAAGCACCTCACGGTAGAGGGGGTCTTAGGTGACTTCCTTCAGATTGATTACGCCGATAGTCGCCTCTACCTGCCGGCTCACCAGATCGGAAAGATCCAGAAGTTCGTCGCCGCGGAGGGGCAACAACCAAAAGTTGATAAACTCAGCTCGACCCGGTGGATCTCAGCGAAGCAGAAGATTCGCGACTCTATCGTCACCCTTGCCGGAGATCTGATCCGGCTCTACGCCTCGCGCACCGTTGTGAAGGGGTGGCGCTTTGAACCACAAGGCGCGGAGGACGAACGCTTCGCCGACACATTCCCCTACGACGAAACCCCCGATCAGCGTAAAGCTATCGATGAGACCCTAACCGATCTCGCGAACGACAAGCCGATGGACCGCATGGTGTGCGGCGATGTGGGATTTGGAAAAACAGAGGTAGCGATTCGCGCGGCGTTTAAATGCACCCAACACGCTCGACAGGTAGTAGTTCTTGTTCCAACGACAATCCTCGTGGAGCAGCACAAAAAGAACTTCGCCGAACGATTCGCTGGATACCCAGTCCGAGTAGGCGCGGTGAGTCGCTTTTACTCAGCGATAGAAAACCAACAAACCCTCGACGCCTTAGCGCAGGGGGAGATCGATATCATCATCGGAACCCACCGACTTCTTCAACCTGACGTTCAATTTAAGGACTTGGGACTCCTCATCATAGATGAGGAGCACAGATTCGGAGTTAGACAGAAAGAGCGCTTGCGCGCCTACCGAGCCAATGTAGATGTGCTGACCCTCACCGCGACGCCGATCCCTCGAACCTTACATATGACCCTTTTGGGGATACGGGATATCAGCCTTATTCACACCGCGCCAGTTGACCGCAAGGTAGTGCATACCTACATCGCCGAGCGAGACGACGCGCTCATTCGAGACGCAATCATCCGAGAGCTGCGTCGAGGCGGACAGGTATTTTTCCTCCATAACCGGGTGCAAAATATCGCGTTACAAGCCGCTCGATTGGCGGAAATCGTACCGGAAGCGCGCTTTGAATTCGCGCACGGACAGATGACCGAGACCGTACTTGAGCGAATCATGAAACGATTCGTTGATAGAGAGATCGATGTACTCATTTCAACCACCATTATTGAGTCTGGGCTCGATGTGCCGAACGCGAACACGATCATCATCGATCGAGCGGATCAATTCGGGTTAGCACAACTCTATCAACTACGAGGCCGGGTCGGTCGAAGCAAGCGACAAGCGTACGCCTACCTCCTCGTACCGCACATGCGATCGTTAAGCGGAGAGGCCCACGAACGGCTCAAGGTTCTGCAATCCCTTGATAGCCTCGGCGTTGGGTTTAACCTCGCCATTAGGGACCTTGAGATCCGAGGGGCGGGAAACCTTCTAGGCAAGGAGCAATCAGGAAACGTTCTCTCGGTTGGCTTCGATATGTATTGTCGTATCCTCCAAGAGGCCGTCAGCGACCTCAAGGGCGACGAACCAATTTTGGAAGATATCATCGACCCTGACGTGAGAATCGTCGGTGTTGACGCGTTCATCCCCGAGACCTACGTCCCTGACATCGGGGAGCGCCTTGTGCTGTACCAAAGACTCTCTAACATTCGAAATGACGACGAGGCGTTCGACCTCCAACGAGAGATGGAGGATAGATTTGGACCCTGCTCGGTAGAGGTTGATAATCTCATGCTCCTCATGCGCTACCGAGGACTCTTACGGTCATACGGTGTCGTAAAGGCCGAGGTAACCCCCTCCAAGGCGTCGCTAACCTTTAGCCCCCTCGCCCTTCTGCGCGACGGCTATAAACCGAACGCCAACACCCGGGTCGATGGCCTAAAAGCTCTTAAACTGGTGCAAAAACTCCCTCATCACTATCGATTTGGCCGGAGTAATACACTTTCTATCCTCTTCTCCAAATCCGAGGAGATCACCATTCCGGACGTCTTACGAATGACGCAACAAGCCTTGCGCCTCGTTGAGCATGAATCCGCCCATTAAGGGCGGAAATATCCCATTTTTTGACCGTTAGGGCGCCCTTGCCCTACCGCACCTGAGCGCATAAGATTCGCTCATTATGAAGGTGACCATCCGTTACGCGCTCCTACTCGCTCTGTCCGTTGCGTTCACCCTTCCCTGCTTTGCGACCCCCAAGAAAAAAAAGAACCAAGCGACCCCTCCCGTAGTACAGAACGAGGCGGCCTCCAAGAAAAAAAAGAAGCAAGCCCCCCCTCCCGTCGTACACGGCGAGGTTGTCATTGATGCCGTTGTCGCGTCAGTGGATGACAAGCCGATAACCCTGAGCGACCTCTGCGGCCGCTTGTTACCTCCTCGCAAACTGACGCTTCCCGAAGCCGCCAAGGACACTGAAGCCCAAAAGGCTCTCGACCAGATGATCCTTGAGAAGCTCCTAGACGAGGAGGCTAAAGCCAAGAAGGTATCGGTCAACGACCTTGAAATTGAGGACTACATAAACGAGGTAGCGCAGCGAAACGGGATGACTCGTGGCCAATTTAATGAGGCGCTCGCGAAAGAGGGCAAGCAGCTGCCCTCGTACAAGCGGGAGATCAACATCGAGATCTTAAAGGCAAAGATCGTTTCCTCAATCACACGAGGGGGCGTGAGTACCACCGAGACCGAGATTGACGAGTACATCTCCGAACACTCCGAGCTTCGACCGACTACGGCGAGCGTAAAGCTGCAAAGGCTCGTGGTTAACAAGCAGAACCGATCAGCGGTAGAGGTTGCGGCCAAGATAACCGACATACAAACAGCTCTAGACAAAGGGGACACATTTGCAATGGTCGCGGCCCGACTCTCTGACGTTGGCCAGAACCCCGACGCGACCGCCCTCGGAGTGATCGCGGAGACCGATCTAACCAGCGACATCTCAGAGGCTATCAAAGACCTGAAAAACGGAGAGCACAGCAAACCCGTAGAGTCTGAGAACGAGGTCCAAATATTCCTTGTCGAGCGCCGCTTTTCAGGCGAAGACGAAGATGACGATGAAGAGGCTTTGCGCGCTGAGGTTCGTCAGATCATCCAAAAACAGAAGACCCAACAACGTCTGACGGCGTACTTTGGAGACGAGATTTACAAAAATCACGCGGTCGATAAAAGGCTTTAACATCTCGATTTAGGATAGTATAAGGAGCTCCTATGAAGATTAATCCTGTCATTTTTCGTGAGTACGACATCCGTGGAACCGTAGACACAGAGCTCTCCCCTGAGTTCGCTCATGTCCTTGGCCGCGCATACGCAGTCCTCGCTATAGAGAACAATCTAAACCGCATCGGTATCGGCTACGATTGCCGCCTCAGTTCACCGGGGTACGCCGAGGCACTCGCCAAAGGTATCGCGGATGAGGGTCTCGATGTCGTTATGACTGGCATGGGACCAACCCCGCAGCTGTACTTTTCGGTATTCTCTCAAGATTTGGGAGGCGGTATCCAGGTAACAGGTAGCCACAACCCACCGGACATGAACGGTTTTAAGATCCTTTTGGGCAAGAAGACCCTTTCGGGCTCTCAGATTCAGGATCTCAAGGTCCGCTGTGAAAAGGTTCTCACAAAGACCCCCTCGACAAAGAAGGGAACTATTACCACTGTCGACATCCGCAAGAGCTACATCGACTCGCTCATTGAGAACTCAAAGTCTCACATGGGCCCTCGTAAGCTTAAGGTGATCGTTGACGCGGGCAACGGTGTAGGCGGAATGATTGGTCCAGAGGTACTTCGAGCCCTCGGGGTTGAGGTTGTCGAACTCTTCTGCGAGCCAGATGGGAACTTCCCTAATCACCATCCGGATCCGACCGTCCTCAAGAACATCAAAGATCTTATCGCTGCCGTGAAGGAACAAAAAGCTGATTTCGGCATCGGATGGGATGGAGACGCGGACCGAATCGGAGTCGTTGATGAACGCGGAGAGGCAGTTTTCGGTGACATGCTCCTCCTCATCTACGGTCGCGCAATCCTCAAGGAGAAGCCAGGAGCGACGATCATCGGAGACGTAAAGTGCTCCAGCCTCCTCTTCGATGACCTCAAGGCTAAGGGCGCTAACGCGATCATGTGGAAGACAGGCCACTCGCTGATTAAAGGCAAGCTCCTTGAGACTCAGGGTGACCTCGCAGGTGAGATGAGCGGACACATCTTCTTCAAGCACCGATTCTTCGGATTTGACGACGCGCTCTACGCATCGTCGCGGCTAGTAGAGATCATGAGCCACCATAAGGGAACGCTCTCGTCTCTCATCAGCGACCTTCCGACGATGGTATCAACTCCTGAGATCCGTGTGGATTGCCCAGAGGATATCAAGTTCAAGATCGCTCAAGAGGCACAGGCCGCTTTCGGTGAGTTCAACGTCGACACGATCGACGGAGTGCGAGTTACCTTCGACAAGGGTTGGGGACTCGTCCGCGCCTCTAACACGCAGCCAGTATTGGTCATGCGTTTTGAGGCAACCACCGACGAGCTCCTTGAAAAATACAAGACGACCGTCCTTGATCGAATCGAGAGCATCAAGACGAGGCTTTCAAAGGCAGCGTAAGTCTCAACGCGCGGTCGGGTTATTTCGACCGCGCGTTTCATAATCCACATGACCACTGTCTCAGCTTTCTCCCCGCTATCCTTCTACGCCCGGGCGAACGGGACCCATCTGACAAGCGACGAGATATCCGAAATCCACTCTCTAGCGCTTCCAACGGCTTCAGGCGTCACACTGGCCCGGTCAGACGAGTCCTCAGCTCCAAGAGCCATTCTCGCCGCGCTCTACGCACAAACAGCAGAACGGAATGGATTACTCGAATCCATCAAACGCGGAGAGGTTCCTACAATCACCCCATCTCCGCTCTCTACCGAGCTTCCAATCCTTCGCCTCTCTCCCCCGCTCGGGGAGCTACACGAGAGCTCAATGCTTCTCGTCGAATTTCTTGGGTTGGTGGCCCCACTCGCTGAGAAGGCCCGGGAGAATTTGCGGAGATCCTGCCCCACGTGCGGGACGCCGACGATTCAATCACGATTCGCATCGGACCTCGCAAAGGACGCCATCTCTCGATGGAAGGACGAGCGTGCGATCATTGAGGTTAACGCCCCTCACGAAAACCTCGCTCCGTGGGCGGAGACTCGAGGCTTCCTCCATCAAAAAACAGACGCGACCCATAGCTCGTCGAGACTCGACTCGTTCCCATGCACAGAAGAAGAGTTCGAGAGACGACACGCCCTTCTTTCTTCAGCGCTCCACATACCGCAATCTTCGATTCAAATCCGTTGCAAGGAACCCACCCTAAACTATGCGCGCGGAGGATGGTGCTCGACCTGTCGCGCTCCCCTCACAACCACCTCGTTGCGAGAAATAAAGGAGTGCCTTGCTCGGGGTAAGGGAGACGCGCTCTCCTGCATGCTCGATGATATAACGCTAGCGCAAGCTCTTAAGACCGATATTCAATCTCTTGTAGCAATCTCTGGCTTTCAGGAGTGCGTCCCCTCTCAACTCTTTACCGCATTGCAGGGCCTCGGCCTCGACTCTCTCTCTCTCGGCCGTTCTCTTCATTCACTCTCGCCAAAAGGCTTAAGCGCGTTAACACTCATCACGACACTCTCCACCACGGTACCCGCAAACACCTGCTCAATTATAGATATCCCCCTCTCACTGTTCTCAGAAAACGAGTCGCAAAAACACATAAACACCTCGCAAAACCTCTCCGGCGATGCCACCGTCTTATGGATATCGGATAATCCGAGCACAACAAACAAGGCGACACACGCGACCAAAACTCCTCATCCTACAAAGATTCTTGGAGAGCTCTCTTTTACAGGATCTTTTGAGGCGCGATTCGAAATCGTAGTGGATGGTTCTATCACCATTCCGCGAACTCAAGACGCCTCTCATCAGCGACTCGCCCTGGCCGTTACCCAAGCGGTACAGGGTCAATCGTCCCCTTTGGTGTCTTTTCACTCGCACGGACAATTCTCCGCGAAATTCGTAGAATGCTTTTCGCCCGCCCCATCGTACCACCGACTCGTGGCGCACGACCTGGGAGCTATCGAACCTCTCGCCAAGCTCTTTGCGGCGTCACACCAAGCCAAGATGTTGGGACTCTCCCCAAAGGACTTCATCGTTGGTCAGGCAAAGGCTGGCAAACACGTCTGCCCCGCGTGTCGAGGGGCCGGGACAATCGTCTCAAAGAGCGCTCCCCTTTCGCCTTTGGGCGTCACACCATGCTCACGATGCTGGGGAACGCGATTCCGCTCGCCGGTAAAAGAGATAACGTTTAAGGGGAAGACCTTATGGGAGACCCTCAATCTCTCCATTGCGGAGACGGCTCCAACATTAAAAGCACTCCCAAGGATGTCGCACGTTCTGGAGGCGACCAAACTACTCTCTCTTTCCTCTATCCCTCTCGGGATGCCAGTAGCGGCGCTCTCAAACGAACAGCAGAGGAATCTTTCCATCTTACGAGCGATGCTCATAGGAACAACAACAACACCTGTTGTTATCGTACTTGAAGAGCCTTTCGTCCGACTCTCCGTCCAACAACAGAATTCGCTCGTTAAGGTGTTCACCCTTGCGGGGTTCAAGGGAAAGGTGTCTTGGCTGTTAGTCTGAGTACACCGTAGGCCCCACCACGGCACGGACCGTCGAAAAAACTTCCAAAAGCCATGTTTTCAGGGGGTTAGCAAGACGCAGAAAGAGCACAAAGAGACCGATTCGAACCATAACTGTTTCATACGTTACGCGGTGCTCTCGCCACACCAACAGATTTAAAGAGGTTGTTATGATTCGCTCGTATAAAGAACGTGGAACCCAGAAGGGGGAAGCGGAGATTCTGTTCTTCGTTACCGTACTGGTTATCTGCGGACTGGTATCCGGATCCCTATGGCTCTTCGGTTGGGTCAGAGAAAAAAAAGACATCAAGGTCCATGAACGCGCCATGGCGCAACTTAAGCGCAACGAAAAAGCGCCTTTTCTGCCGAAGCTTGACCCCGGTGAATATTACACGACCTGCTCGAAACCGTCATGGGCCGTGCTCCAGACGGAGTTCCCGTGCCAAATATTGCCAGAATCGTATCGAGAGCTTGAAGTAATGCCGTAGATGGCTGGATTCAGCGAAAAGAGGGAACGCGAAGATGCAGGGGAAAAACGCACTCAGGTGCATCCTCTACGAGGCATCGAGTGCGTTTTTCCCTCAAGACGAAGCTGTCACTGAGTACAGCGAAGCGCCGCCCGGGAGTTTATTGAAATGATTGCTAACCCGCATAGTCCTTGGAAATGCGCTACGTGAGCGCCGAGAATGCCGCTTTTTCGATTGAAAAGTCAGCATTCTCGGCGCTCGAAGTAGCTAGCTTCATGCGAGATGCGAGCTAGGTCTCTTTCGGCTCATCTGGAATGAACGCCTCATCATGCGCCGCTCCGATCGTACTAAGAACGTCCGGAGACATTAAGTGAGCGTTCGATGCGGCAGCGTTCTCATCAAGAAGCACCATGACAAGTGGCAAGCACCCGACATCGACAACGGCTACGGGCCCTCGTGATTCGCAGTAGTTCTTGATTAGCCACTGGAAGTCTGGATCGCTAATTTCGTGTGGGAATATTGGTCTAGCCATGTATTACTCCTCCATGAGTAATGAATCAGTGAGGTAACTTCATTGTTTCTTTCGAACTCACCACGCTACGTCACTGCCTTAAACTTCCCTCGACTCAGACAGACAAAGCTCGCCTGATTGTTTTCGATTACTTATTTCGCAACTGCGAACGTCAAAACCGCCGAAACATCGTGGGCTTCAAACAAGAGACTCGCGCCTTACCCATAGAGAGACAGTCGGAAGACACGCCAGCAAACTTAAGCACCAAGTGGTGCCGGCCAAGGACCACTAAATCCGAGCCATCCATCTGATTAGACTCCCTTTTTCGAGTTTTTGTTTATCGCTCTCTCCATTCAACTGCCGTAGAAATAGCGCCGTTTTTTCAGCAAACCCGGTTTGGACCGGCCCATTTCCCGTCAATACCTTGAGAAATCCACTCATCCCCCGTACACTTGTGCCACGGCACGAACGTATTCAACGTGCTGAAATTATTATTTTGATCGGGAGAACCGGTCACCAAGATGGAGCGAAAAGCGTGCGTGAGGGTCCTCAACGCGTCGAAGCTCCCACGAAATTCCTCCCCTGGTGGGGGAAGTTCGAGTAACCCCCGAGAGGGCTATAGCAGCATACGATTCTAAGACATGTCTCACTCTGAAAACACAACTCCTGACAACACAGCCGAAGATGCGGCAGCTACAATCTACGGTCCTTCAGATCACTTGATCCGAAAAAACTTAATCGACGACGACGCGAAAAAGATCTGCTATCGACTCCAGCGCGCCGGATTTAAAGCCTATGTAGTCGGAGGGGGCGTTCGAGATCTGACCTTAGGAAAGGAGCCGAAAGACTTCGACATCTCAACTGACGCCACCCCTCGCGAGATCAAATCACTCTTCCGCAACTGCCGAATCATCGGCAGACGTTTTAAGTTAGCGCACCTTTACTTCGCGCACGGGAAGAACATCGAGGTCTCAACGTTCCGCGATACGATCGATCCGCCTGAGCCAACAGAGGGCGATCAGAGCGCGGCGGGCCCAGTTTTAAACGACAATATCTATGGGACCGAGGTCTCGGACGCTTTCCGAAGAGACATAACGATCAATGGACTATTCCTCGACGTTTCAACGATGGAGATCCTCGATTACGTTGGCGGAATGCAGGACCTGAGAGATGGTATCGTTCGGGTCATCGGCGAGCCAATCCAACGATTCCGCGAAGATCCCGTGCGGATGTTGCGCGTTGTGCGACACTCTGCTCGAAACGGATTCCGAATTGAATCTGGTTGCTGGACCTCAATCCTGGAGAATGCGGAGCTGATCACTCAGAGCTCTCAGGTGCGAGTATTCGACGAACTTAAGAAAGACTTCTCCTCAGGGTGCTTCCTCACAATTCTTCACCTCCTTGGCGAGACAGGCATCTTGGAATACATCCTGCCGGAACTCCTTGAGAACAACGGCAGACTGCTTTCCGCTGAGAGCGATTTCAGCCAATGCCTCGAACGTGTGGACGACCTCGTGGTTGAGGGGGAGCCTGTGTCGGCGACCGTTATCCTCACGATCATCGCAATGTTCACTGCCGGTGATTCGATCTGGCTTGCGGATCTCGCCGAACGTTTACCCGAGGCCTCAGACCTCAGCGAACGGTTAAGCTCATGCTTTACACGTCTCGTGGTTCCTAAGAAGGAGCGGGAGCGCATCCAGCTTCTTCTAGGGCTCTGGTCGAAGGTTCGGGGGATCTCTCCCAAAGCGCTGAAACCGAACGCGTACAAGAGGTCCCCGATCCTTCCGGACCTCGTCGCGCTCTTGGAGATCACATGCCTGACGAGAGAGGATGCCCAACGCGTTCAGCTTTTACGTCCCCTCCTCCATCTTGATGATGACCACTCTCACGACGGGCATCATCACCACCGAAAACCACATCGATAACGCGCTACCTTACCTATGACGATCTCGCTTCAAACGCATGATGTAACGAAACGATACGGTGGACGAAAGGTTGTTGATGGAGTCTCAATCCATGTGGACGCGGGAGAGATCGTAGGTCTCTTAGGTCCGAACGGAGCAGGAAAAACAACGACCTTCTATATGTGCGTTGGGCTTGCGGCCCCTGACACAGGAAAAGTAACCCTTAACGGCTCGAATATTACCCCCGAACCGCTGTACTCCCGGGCCAAATTAGGGATCGGATATCTTCCACAAGAAGCATCCGTGTTCCGCAAGCTGACCGTTCGGGAGAACGTGCTCGCGATCCTTGAGACAATGGACTTCCCAAATAATGACGCCCGCGAAGAGAGACTTAAAGAACTACTAGAGGAACTCGGGCTCTACGGACTTCGTGAAAGCATGGCGAGCGCGCTCTCGGGAGGAGAACGCCGCCGTGTAGAGATCGCGCGATGCTTGGCCAGAAACCCTCAGTTCATTCTCCTCGATGAACCATTCGCGGGCATTGACCCCCTCGCCATTAAGGATATTCAAGAGATTATCTCCAAGCTTCAATCAAAGCAGATTGGAGTACTTATCACCGACCATAACGTACGAGAGACTCTTGGCATTTGCACACGCGCCTACATCCTCGTGGACGGAAAAGTTCTCGAAGAGGGCAGCCCTTCTGCCATCGCGACGTCCGAGAGGGCGAAGCGATATTATCTTGGTGGCGATTTCCGGCTATAGCCTCACAACGGGTACGGGTTTCGGGACTTCCATATATCTGAAAAAACGGGATGTTTTTTGCCGATCCGGACATTTGCCCTTTGGTCTTTTTGATTATATCTTCAAAAAAAACATTTTTTTCGGGAAGCCGTTTATGAAGACCACCATCTACCGCTTATCGCTCATAGCTCGTAAGGCTCTGCCTCTGGCCGCCTTCACGATCGCTCTCCTACAAGCTGCCCCAAGCGCGGCACAGACAACCACGAATCGTGTGTGGACCATCGCGGAGACACTCAACGAACGAGCCTTCACTCCCATCGTAAGGAATCCTCGCTATACTCAAGGCGGTGTGTTTAAGCCGTGCGTAAGATCTACAGACGTTCCCTCAATAGCCCAATACCGCCCAGCTATGGCCGAGTGCGGCAACAAAGCGGCGATTGTGCTTTCGGGTAAATATAAAGACGTATTCAGCATCGTCGTGCGCGACAGAGAGAATAAGGACCGATGGCCAGCTCAGGGCATCAACGGATGCTCCGCCTACCAGCGTGACATCCTTGCATTAAATAAATGCAGCGCCTTTAAGACGCAAAAGGTAATCGATGTTGAGGACGACCGTGGAGACGCCACCGTTCACTGCCTTGGAGCTAGTGGGTACTCGACTCTCTTTAAGCGCGTTACGCGAATGACAGCAAAACTTGCGGATGTACCGAACTCTCATGCGGATCCCCTCGTACGTTGGTGCTTGAAGGGACCGACAGTTCCTTTGAACTAGAGATCCGGGGGAAACTGCCTCTCTGGTGCGGCACGCAAGAAGATCTTTCGCTCACTAAACGGGGTAGCTGTTGGCATCGCTTCGTGAGCAGCCGAATTGCTCGCACATGACGCCTCGTCCAACCGGGGACTAGTGCGTGTGTCAACCACATCTGTCGACAGGTGAATGAACTTTCGGACAGAGTATTAGTACCGGGACCTTGGCCAGCTTCCGTACGCCGGATTCCGTGCTGCGGCAACCAGAACCACAGGCAAACAGGTTGTGAGCTTATCCTTTCGACTAGCCACCAGCTGTCTCGACGGGCGCGCGCGCAAAGCCGCCTGGTGGGAGATATAAAACGACATAAGGGCTCGTGCTCATTGGAAGTTAGGAAGGCGCCCTAGACTTGTCCGGCATCTTTCTTGGTCCGAACTCGATAGATAGGAGTACATATATTCGCGAACTCAACGGAACTCCGGTCGCTGTCCACCCAAGGGGGATAAAGGATTCCCTGTCTTCGTCCGAGTATGTATTCAGCACCCACATTTCCCGCTGGAAGCTGTCGGTTTGCCTTTTGGGGAAAATGTCTGGTAGTTTTTATGAGGTGCCGTTCGGGTTCTTGGGAACAATATAATGAACTCCATACTTAAAATCTGTAGCCTTACTGCGTGCCTTCTCTCAGCCTATGAATACGCTGCGGCGTGCCCCGATATCGGGCGGCTTCCTGATGTAAACTGCGATGGCAGCGCCACAATCGTAGTGATCGGGGATAGCTTAGTGAGTGGCACCGGAGACACCAAAAATGGCGGCAAAGGTGGATACGTACTCAGAACACAGGAGTATTTTACTGAGGCTACAGTTGCTAACCACGGAGAACCTGGATTACGAACCCCTACCCTTATAAAGCAAGTTCGGAAGGCTCTCTCTAATACCTCCACCACGGCACTGACCCAAGATCTGATTGCGGCCGACCTCGTGGTTCTGGATGTGGGTAGAAACGACCGTTGGTTTGGATTGCCAATAACCACCATTCGCAATCTCAAACGAGTCCGAACTATGATTGGAGAAGGAGTAACCAAAATAACTGGAAACACTCCCCTCGTCGTTACAGCGGTCCTCATGTACCCAAATCGCGGCTCTCAGGGTCCATGGGTAAAGGAGCTCGACAACCTAATCGCCGACTCCGATTCTGAGCAGTATCCAGCCGATATTCGTTTTGACAAAGTAAGTAAGAAGCTACTTTCATCTGACAATATACATCCGACCCCGAAGGGCTATGCCGCCATGGCAGAGGTTTTTATTAAATACCTCCTCAAAGACTATAGAGCGCACATCGATAATTTAAGAAAAGACTCCGATAACGATGGGATATTCGACATCTACGAGCGCGCAAAATTCGGCACTGACCCAGCTAATCCGGATACAGACGGAGATGGAATGAAAGATGGAATCGATCCATCGCCGGCGGGATAATCGATCGTAGAACTCTCTCCAAGGATCTCCCTCTACTCCTAGTGAGAGAGGGCCCACTGACGGGGCGGTGAAAGGCGCCTCCCTGTCGCGCTTTTCGATACCGCCGCCTCGTTTGGCCAAATTCTCGCGATGCTGGCGACGCAAACCCCTCCTGCCAAGGCTTCTCAAGGAAGGGCAATAATTCTCATCGAGATGGCTCTGTTCGGGCGAAAAAAGCCGGCCCGTCTCCCCCCAAGCCCACCCAGTCCGCACTCCCGTTCGAGAAATGGCGCAAAAGCCCGAAGCCCTAAAAAAGCCTAACCCTCTGAACAGAGTAACTATTTAGCCACAATTCATTAAGTAATGGTGCGTTGTGCCCGATTTTTGCAGGGGGTGGCCACTTTTCTGCAGTCGATCACCCCCACTTTGCTCATCTATTAAACGAGGGACTGCTCTAGAATGATGTCCCATTGAGGTAGCCAGAACACTGTATGGGTTTAGAAGCCAAGCTCGTTCAAAAGATGGGGCAATCGTTGTTGATGACCCCACAGCTCCAACAGGCGATCAAGCTCCTTCAGCTTGGACGCCTCGAGTACAAAGAAGCTATCGAGCGCGAGCTTCTTGAGAATCCAGCCCTTGAGGAGGCTCGAGACGAGGTTCAAGCTAACGGACTTCCGTCCCCTGAATCTGAACCCTTAGAGCCAACTATCCTAGCGACTCCGAACTCCCCAGCCGCGGCGGACGATATATCGGAAGCAAACAACGACGTTCAACCAAAAGCAGACTGGGACGATTTCTCCGATTCATTCACCGATTATCAAGGTTCCGCATCAGCGAAAGGCTCCTCAGAGCACGAAGATCGTCAATATTCTGAAGTAGCTTCAAACGCCGCTCAAACACTTGAGCAACACCTCATGAATCAAGTTCGACTGCATGATTTCTCCGAACACGATCGTGTTATCGCTCAACACATTACAGGCAATCTTGATCGCGACGGGTACCTTGAGTGCTCTCACGAGGAGATAGCGCTCGCTTCAGAGTGCGATGTGGAAGACGTATTTATGGTGGCAGACACCCTTCGCTTCTTTGAGCCCGTGGGAACATGCACTCGATCTCTCCAGGAGTGCCTCGTCACACAGCTAGAATCCCGAGGCCTGGGAGACAGTCTCGAATCCCGAGTTATTAAAAACCATCTCGATAAACTTGAAAAACGTAAGTACGACCAGATCGCGAAAGCTGAGGGGGTTGCCCTTGAAGAGATCGGTCGCGCTATCCGTTCCATTCGCACGCTCGATCCAAAGCCGGGCCGGGCTTACTCTGAAGAAGCCACACGATATGTCGTGCCAGATGTATACGTTCAAAAGATCGGCAACGACTACGTGATAACCCTCAATGAGGAGGGCCTTCCTCGTCTTAAGATCAGTCCCTACTACTCCAACCTGATGAAAGATCCTGCCCACGCCGGAGTGAGCAAAACATACCTTACCGAGCGTCTCAGAGCGGCGTCGTGGCTCATTAAGAGCATTCAACAACGACAACAAACGATCTATCGAGTCACTGAAAGCATCATGAAGTTTCAACGCCCATTCCTTGAGAAAGGCATAGAGCACCTGAGGCCACTTGTCCTGAAGGATGTAGCTGATGATATCGAGATGCATGAATCAACGGTCAGCCGCATCACGACGGAAAAATACGTACATACACCTCAAGGCATTTTCGAGCTTAAATTCTTCTTTACATCAGGAATTAAGACTTCGAGCGGGGATATCTCGTCATCGTCCGTGAAGGAGAAGATCAAAACGATCATCGCGGCGGAACCTTCATCCAACCCGATAAGCGATCAACAGATCGTCGACCTTCTTAAAGCGGAGAAGATAGATATCGCTCGACGCACTGTCGCAAAATATCGCGAGAGTCTTGGGATCTCGTCGTCATCGCAGCGTAAGAAGATCCTCTAGCAGGGTGGTGAAAAATGGTTCCGTCGTGAGCATTTTGATCGTTGAGACGAAACGAGGCGGAGATTGCGAAAAAACCGGAGGCGTATCCTCTGAGATACG
>CAIXKI010000173.1 GCA_903920005.1 uncultured delta proteobacterium | reverse complement strand
GGCTGGCTTATGGGATCCGTGGGCAGGGGGTGTGGAGCCGGGCTACAGAGGGGTAAAAATAGGGAGAAGAGGGGGACGTTTCCCTCTGCTTATGGTAGCTATAGGTGGTATGTTTCTAAAACAGGTAACTGACAAGCTGCTGGTTCGTAATGCCCTTCCCTCTGATGGGCGGGCCATGGAAGATCTGCAGCGGCGGGTTTTTCCGACGCTCTCCGCAGCTGAATTGCTGACTGAGGAGCATTTCTGCCGGCTAATCGAAATATTCCCGGAAGGACAGCTTGTCATAGTCCATGGCACACAGCTGATCGCCTCCACGTCCACATTGCGCTGCCGATATCCATCGACTAATCACACCTTTCTCGGCATTACCGGAAATCTGTTTATCGACACGCATGACCCCATGGGGGAATGGCTCTACGGTTTGGATATGGGAGTCGATCCGGCACTGCAGGGTCTCGGCCTTGGGCGTTATCTGTACGCCGCACGAAACGAGATAGCGAAGTCGCTTAACATGCGTGGCCAAGTGATCGTCGGGATGCCATCTGGATACGGTGCAGTGAATGATTCTCTCCCGTTTGACGAATACTACTCGCGACTTCTCCGTGGCGAGATCTTTGACCCCATCGTCTCAGTGCAGATGAAGATGGGATTCGAACCTGAGGCTGTCATCGCCAACTACCTTGAGGACCCGAAGTGTGGAAATTACGGTGTGATGATGAAGCTAGCTGTTGAGAAAATAGTGACCGCTCCTACCCTTACACCGTGTGAACTTGAGACACGAATAGCGCAAAAGTTCACTCCACAGGATGCCCGTCTTGGTGTCGTTGTCGAGCGCTCTGGCAGCGGAGAGCCGACTACCTCCTAGAGAACGCCGCTTCCTCTGATTCACAAATCTGGGCAAAATCAGGTAAATAGCACATAATTAGAGCATCCCGACTCTATTTGCTTCAGGCAGATAGCTTAACGATCTAGCCGGCACTATCATGGAAGAGCACAGCCGTCGGACCGGCGGGCGTGTCGTCCGTTATCTCACATCTGCCAAACTCAGGAAGGAAGTCTGTTGTGATTCAGGATAGAGATGGTTCTTTTGCCCCACAGGCTCATAATCTCTCGGGGCTCTCGTCGCCTCTTCGCACTCGGGACGTGCCCGTAACCGAGATGCCCCAGACTCTTGGGGGACTGCCTGTGCTTGAACTATCCGGGACCCCAGAGCAGATGGGAACGACCCACGGCCGACGTTTCAGAAGCGAGATCTCGCTGTGTGCTGACATATATAACAGGGTCTGGTCCACACTGAGTTTCGAGCAGGTCACAGAATTTGTCTCTGCTCAGCGAAACCTAATCGAAAAACACTTCCCTCATTATGCGGAGGAGATCTGTGCTCTTGCTGCAGCGGCAGACATTAACGAGACAACAGCTTTTGCCCTGAATGGTCGCACTGAAATTACTCTTCACCAGCACACCCTTGAATTACTCAGAGGGTGCGGCTCTGAACCCGCGGCGGAGTGTACCCTTCTCGGGTCTCCATTAACGAAGGTAATGGGTGAGAATTGGGACTGGGCATCGTGTATTGAAAAGATAACTGTCCTCAATCACATTACCCGACCCGATGGACACCGCATCCTGACGATGACTGAGCCTGGCATCATCGGCAAGGTCGGTATGAACTCCGCTGGAATCGGAGTTGGGCTCAATTTTATTCCGGGAACGGAGAGAAACTCAGGCATTCCTGTCCATATTATTCTCCGCGCCTGTCTTGAAGCCTCCAGTTTTGAGCAGATATCGGACATGTTGGATGAATTCGCTCGCAAAGACCTGCTCGGCACCATGAGTGCAATCAGCATTATGGACAAGCGCGGGAACGCTGAGATGTTTGAAATCCTCGGCTCTCAACTGGTAAGAACCCGCAGAATACAGGACCATGTGTTTGCCCACACGAACCATCCGATCCTCAACCCATCGGGACATGGAACGACCGATCTTGAAAACACCCTCTGTCGACTACACGTTGCGCAAGCCCTTGCGGCCAAAGGACCGTTGACGGTTGACGCCCTGGCGACAATCTTGGCCGATCGCAGTGATCAAGTTCACTCAATTAATATGCAACCCAAAGCCTGGGGCGCAATTGGTTCAGTAGGGACGATTCGCAGTCTCATCTTTGACCTCGAAAACGGCACCTTCTATATCTCCAAAGGGACCCCAGCCGAGCTGCCCGGTCCGATTGATTACGATCGGGTTAAGCTCTATTGAGGATGATGTTTTCTCTCAGAGACGTCAGGTTTTCTCTACAAGAGGTGTCCCATCTTTTCCCGTTTCGTGCGCAGATATCCGGCACTGAGAGGATCAGTATCGACGACCATCGGAATACGCTCAACAATGGTAATACCGAAGCGAGCGAGCGCTTCGCCTTTAGCAGGATTGTTCGTAATCAGACGAATGGCACGAATTCCCATGGAGAGCAGGATGTGCGCACCGACCGCAAAGTCTCGCTCGTCTGGCTCAAATCCAAGATGGACATTGGCATCAACGGTATCGAGGCCCTGGTCCTGCAATTCATACGCGCGAATCTTATTTTCTAATCCAATTCCTCGCCCCTCTTGTCTCAGGTAGAGGATAACTCCAGCCCCTTCACCCACCAGAAGCCTCATCGCTCCATCAAGCTGACGACCACAGTCACAACGACGACTTCCGAACACATCACCCGTTAGACATTCGGAGTGAAGCCGCACTAGGGGCGCATACGATGTTGGCATCGCGGAGAGTTCCCCTCTAACGAGCGCCACATGTTCCTTTCCGCCCACATCCTCCGCGAATACTGTGGCCTTAAATGCTCCAAAATCGGTATCGACGTCACTTGTACTGAGAGGCCGAACTGCTATTTCGTTAAGTAGCCGATACTCCTTAATCGCCTCGATGCTCGTTGTCTTCAGACTATGTTTTTCCGCGAATCGAGCGAGGTCAACGCCCCGTGCCATGGTTCCATCTGCGTTAAGGACCTCGCACAGAATCCCCGATGGCGCCAATCCAGCGAGCTTGGCCAGGTCGAAGACCCCTTCAGTGTGCCCTGGTCGGGCTAGGACGCCAGCATCGTTGGCGATGAGAGGGAAGACGTGCCCCGGGCTTACAAAGTCATCTGCGACCCTATGCGGGTCTATGAGCGCGCGCATCGTTCTTGCGCGAGCCTCCGCTGTGACTCCTCTAGGGAGCACCTCTTTTAAATCAACGCTTATCGCAAAGGGTGTTTGGAACGGAGAGTTGTTGTTAAGGACCTGCAGTGGAAGCTTGAGACGCCCCGCCACCTCGGCGGATACGCTCACACAGATAAGACCCCGCGCGTGGTTCATCATGAAAGCGATGGCCTCAGCGGTTACCGCTTCCGTCGCGACGACGATATCCCCCTCGTTCTCTCGATCTGAGCTATCAACCACCAGTACGGCGCGCCCTTCTCGGAGATCGTGAAGGATCTCCTCCAATGGAGCCATCTGTAGGACGGATTCAGTCGATCGCACAGCCATGAGACGACCTATTCGGGCTCTGCTTTTTTGTGGGTTTGCGCTTGCGCTGAGGTTCGAAGACTCTCAAGAGCGTCCACGAATTGACTGACATCCGAGAATTCGCGATAGACAGACGCGAAGCGCACGTAGGCGATCTTATCCATTTTTCGAAGCTCTTCGATGACGGCCTCGCCGACGATGCGGCTATCGACTTCTCGAATACACATCTCCTGAAGCTTTCGTTCGATCGTCTCAACAGCAGCATCAATCGTCTCAGTGCTCACCGGACGCTTTTCACAAGCCCGACGTAATCCGCCACGAATCTTCTCTCGATCGAAGACCTCTCGACGTCCATCCTTCTTGATCACAGCCGGAAGAACTAATTCAACTCGCTCGTAGGTCGTAAATCGATAGCCACACTCCTGACATTCGCGTCTACGACGAATCGCTCCGCCATCACTACGAGAGTCAGTTACTGATGTCTTATCCGAGTTACACTTTGGGCAAAACATAACGAGCGCGCCACTCCTCCTATCGAACCAATCGGTGCCTGTAGAGGGGAAACTTCTTGCTCAACTCACGAACATTATCCGCGACAGACTTGAGCTTGCTTTCATTCTCAACGTTCGTAAGAGCCTCGAAAATGAAGTCCGCGACGAGACTCATCTCCGCTACACCCATTCCACGAGTCGTCACAGCTGGAGTGCCCAAACGAACACCGCTGCAAATAGACGGCGGTTGCGGATCAAAAGGCACTGTGTTCTTGTTCACCGTAATACCTACCTTGTCGAGCACCGCCTCTCCTATCTTGCCAGAAACTCCGATCGGACGGAGGTCAACAAGAAGAAGATGGCTGTCCGTTCCACCGGATACGATCTTCAGTCCACGCTTCACGAGCCCTTCAGAGAGAGCTTTCGCGTTCGCGACTATTGCCGCCGCGTAGGTCTTAAAATCTGTTGTCAGCGCCTCCTTAGCCATTACAGCTTTTGCCGCTATTGTATGCATGTGCGGACCACCTTGGAGCCCGGGGAATATTGCTTTGTTAATAGCCTTCCGGTGCTTCTCCTTACCCATCACCATTCCCGAGCGAGGACCACGAAGGGTTTTATGTGTCGTTGTCGTAACGATGTCGGCGTAGGGGATCGGAGACTCATACGAACCACCAGCGACCAGTCCCGAATAGTGCGCGATATCAGCCATGAAGATAGCGCCGATCTCATCAGCAACTTCACGGAAGAGCTTCCAGTCGATCTGTCGTGAGTACGCGCTTGCCCCAGCGATGATCAACTTTGGCTTGTGCTCCTTGGCCAGCGAACGAACCTGATCGGGGTCTATGAGGTTGTCTGACTCACGCACTCCGTACGCGACTACCTTGTAGTGCATACCAGAGAAGTTTACCGGGCTTCCGTGAGAAAGGTGTCCACCCTGATCGAGGCGGAGCCCCATGAAGGTATCGCCTGGTTTTAAGAAAGCCTCAAAAACAGCCTGATTCGCTTGCACACCTGAGTGTGGCTGAAGGTTCGCGAACTCCGCACCGAACAGTTCACACACACGCGCGCTCGCGAGATTCTCGACGTCATCAACCACGTGGCATCCACCGTAGTAGCGCTTTCCAGGTTGACCTTCCGCGTATTTGTTTGTGAGCGTGGAGCCCATCGCCTGAAGCACCGCCTCGCTGACGAAGTTCTCACTCGGAATCATCTCCAGCCCGTATTCTTGTCGCTCAGTCTCCTTCTGAATGAGGTCAAAAACCTCTGGGTCAAATTCCTTCAGCGATTTACTGCGGGCCTCGTACGACGGGGTGGTGACTGACATTTCGGACTCCGAAAAATATGACAAAAAAGGGCCCTTGAAAGGGCCCTTTGAGCGTACCAGAACTACTACCCTACTGGGTAATATTTTGTACGCTTTTGATTATG
>CAIXKI010000172.1 GCA_903920005.1 uncultured delta proteobacterium | reverse complement strand
TCAGGGAGTAATTGCGAACACTACCGCTCAAGAAGCGGGCGCTTCTTTGACTCAGTCACGCCTACCTGCCCATCGCTTAGTATGAAAATCGCCTACTTCATCTCCCCTCACGGTTTTGGACACGCGGCGCGAGCGTGCGCGGTCATGACTGCGATTACACAGCATAACCCTGACGCTCAGTTCTCTGTGTTCACGCGAGTACCAAAGGTTTTTTTTGAACAATCACTCAACGGCACCGCGAATTTCACATACCACCCCCTGCAAACAGACGTCGGCTTTGTTCAAGCCACGCCCATGGCGGAGGATTACGGGGGAACGATATCGGCGCTCTCTGAACTCTACCCGCTCAGAGACTCCCTGACGCAGGCCACCGCTTCGACACTCCAAAAGGAGAACGTACATCTTGCGATATGCGATATCTCAGTTCTTGGAATTGAGGCCGCGAAGCTCGCTTCAATACCGTCCGTGCTCATCGAGAACTTCACGTGGGACTGGATCTATTCTGGATATCTTGACGTAGAGCCTCGCTTTCAATCCTTCATCGAGTATCTAAAGCCTCTGTATAACCAGGCCACTCTGCGCATCCAACCACAGCCTGTCTCGGTTCCGATGAGCACAGCGACACGAGTTCCGCCGCTCGCTCGTCCATTGCGGGCAGCTCCTGGCGAAATTCGTAAGCACCTCTCCATTCCTGAAGAGGCGCCGACTATTCTCTGCACTATGGGAGGCGTTCCCGGAGATTTCTCTTTTATCTCACGACTGGATAGCCACAAAGGGACCTACTTTATTCTTGCTGGAACAGAGCCAACGACACCGCTGCCCAGAAACGTGCGAGCGATCCCTCACATCTCGCCCCTTTACCATCCGGATCTAGTGGCCGCCGCGGATGCCGTGGTGGGAAAGTTAGGATACAGCACCGTCGCGGAGGCGTATTACGGACGAACCCAGTTCCTCTATCTCCCACGTCCACGCTTTCCCGAATCAGGGATCCTGGAAGAGTTCGTTAAGCGGGAATTAAATGGAAAAGCAATCGACCCGCATACATTTGAGACCGGGGAGTGGTTGTCCGACATCCACCACCTACTTGAGTCGCCTGAAGAGGGAACTGCATACATCGGCGAAGGTTACGACCTCCTCGTTGAGGCCCTGCAGATGGTCATGAGGTAGCCCCCCCATCCCAGAGGGGGTAGAGCCGGAGGCTTAGTGAGGGTGGGCAACACCATAGACCTGGTAGCGCGGTTCGGCGGAGGTGCCCACACACTAGGATGCTGATCAAAAAGGGGTCCATACGTGCTAGCGTCCTAGGTTAAGCACCTTTCGGGCCTCAGACGAGGCAGAGGCCGCTCGCAGTCATGCGCACCCGAGGGGTCTTTTGTTCCGCTCTCTTAATCCCTTTGACAGCCTCCGGCTCGATTCGTACCTTTCCCTCATGGAAGATCTAACCATCAGAGGCAACGTCGTAGACTGTGTCGCGAAGAGCATCACACCGTCGCAGATTAAGGTGAGAAGAGGGAAGATCATTGAGATCTCGCCGCTCAACGACTTACCTGACCCTACCCTACCCTACATCACCCCAGGATTTATCGACTCACACGTTCATATTGAGAGCTCAATGCTGACCCCTTCGGAGTTCGCCCGCCTCGCCGTTGTTCACGGCACGGTGAGTACCGTTAGTGATCCTCACGAGATCGCTAACGTGTGCGGCATGGACGGTGTCAGATTCATGATAGATGACGGCAGGACAGTTCCCTTCAAATTCAACTTCGGCGCGCCAAGTTGCGTACCAGCGACGGTCTTTGAAACCGCAGGCGACGAGCTAGACTCCTCGGATGTCCGCGCTCTACTTGAGACGCCGGAAGTTCGATACTTAAGCGAGATGATGAACTTTCCTGGCGCGATTGCAGGCGACGAGGAGGTTTTAAAGAAGATCTCCGCCGCTCATGAACTTGGGAAACCAGTTGACGGGCACGCCCCTGGACTCTCGGGCGATGGGCTCAAGCGCTACATAGATCGTGGAATCTCGACCGACCATGAGTGCTTCACTATCGAGGAAGCGCAGGAGAAGCTTGCTCTCGGTATGAAGATCATTATTCGCGAGGGGAGCGCCGCAAAGAACTTTGACGCGCTCATTCCACTCATCGATCAACATCCAGAGATGATTATGTTCTGCTCGGATGATAAACATCCTGACAGCCTCGTAGCGGGACACATCAACTCGCTGTGCGCTCGGGCGGTCGATCTCGGATACAACCATTTCAACGTATTGCGCGCCGCGTGCGTTAATCCAGTACTTCACTATAAGCTCGATGTCGGAACGCTAAAAACCGGAGATCCAGCGGACTTCGCGGTGTTACAAGACCTGCGCAGTTTTGACGTGATCGCTACCTACATCAACGGACAGAAAGTAGCGGACTCAGGAAAAACGCTCATCGCGAAGCGCGCGTCCGAATCGACTCCGATTAACCGCTTCGGGATCCGAGAGATCTCTCCCAAGGATCTCGCCATCGAGGCTAAGAGCGACTACATCCTTCCAACGATCGAATGCATAGACGGACAACTCATCACCAAGAAGTTGGCTCTGAAACCGAAAAAAGCAAACAACAACTGGTGCAGCGACACTGCCTCGGATGTCCTAAAGATGGTGGTCGTTAACCGATACAATCAAGCGCCGATAGCAAAAGCGTTTATTCACAAATTCGGGCTCTCCCACGGAGCCATAGCATCGTCAGTGGCGCACGATTCCCACAATATTGTCGCTGTAGGCGTCGACGACGAGAGCCTTGCCCGAGCGATTAATCTCATCATCGAACGCAAAGGCGGTGTAAGCTGTGTTGGACATCAAGGGGAGAGAATCCTGCCCCTTCCTATCGCGGGACTCATGAGCGGAGACGATGGGTATGCCGTGGCGGAAGCCTACACAGCTATAGATCAGGCCGCGAAAGAGCTCGGCTCGAAACTTGCGGCCCCCTTTATGTCCCTTTCGTTTATGGCGCTCCTCGTTATTCCGCATGTGAAGCTCAGCGATAAGGGACTTTTTGATGGGGATACGTTCACGTTCTACTAGCCGAGAATACTCCCATATCTGCCCTCCAAGTGGCCTACCTATTGAGACTTTTGGGCTCAATTGAGTACCTCTCCCCTACTGGTATCATGGGTACTATGGCACAGACCCAACACCACGAAATGCTTCGATTAGAACCGACGCGAAATGGTCGCTGTAATTTTCTCATCGCCCGCCCTCAGTCAGAGGAGATCGGGCGCGCAGCCACTCGGGCGCTGCAAGCGAATCCGACAGCATTGGGTGAACACATTCCTCACCTCATCGAGCGCCTCAACAACGGACAGGCCTTGTCCCTAGGGGACGCGTCGCAACTTCTCAAGATAAAACCCCTCCTGGCAGGATTGTCATGCTCGGGAGAAAAGGCTCTTGCACTTCTTGAGCAAAACGCTCCCACCATGCTGCGGAGATATCAGACTCGCTCTATGTACCTTCATTCGCCTAAAAACAATCGACCGAACGACGCGGCGTAGCGCCTACAGCTATCCACAGACCCAGCGCAAAGCCGCGTTCAAGCGATACTGATTATCGTCTTTATCGCGGGCATGCCCACAAACAATAGAGGTGGAGACAAGGAACTTTTCCTCGCGCTTATAGATGACGGAAGAGTACGCGGGGCTACATTTACCGGGACATTTTTCATACAGGTCCTCGCCATCGACGCCGTCCCCTTGCGTAAGATCCTCATACCATCCCTCAGCGTCACCCTGAGAATCAAATGCACGATTTGCGTATACGATTGGAGTTGCTTTGGTTGCCTCGTAAAATTTTTGACAGGAGGATGCTTCATCGTAGCCATCCAAGGTCATGTTAGGAGTAGATGTAAAAACGACCGCAACCACTGGATTTGAGCATGCCCGTGCGCAGGCTTTCTGGTCCAAAGAGATCTTCTGAGCCTGAACCTCTGACTTAGCGATGAGCCGATCCATGAGGTAATTGATTGAGTTACTCGCGTTGCGAAGATTGGCGAAGAAACTCGCGCTCGCGAGGGCGGAGCCGACCGGAATATCCGTACCGAGTGGCGTACACCCCGATTGTCCGAACGCGATACCTGGCGTCGTCGATAAAGCAAAAACAAGAAGAACGGCTTTCACAGCGAGACAACGAAAGACATGTATCATGAAAAGCCTCTTTTACGGTTGATGTTGGGAGATCTTAGCACCCTCTCTCAGTCCTCGGAATCTCTGTTTTTGTCGTTCAAACCAGCATTGCGCCCGCAGCCAAATCTGTGTGACCGTAGAGAGGTGTGGATTCAAGGGTCTATTCTCAGCACCTCGCAACGAGCGCTCCTGCCTGAGCGGAAACTCTCTCCTGAGCAAGCTCACGCGCAGGATCTTGCGAAAGCGCTCATCCAAAGCCACAACGCGCGACACATAGCACAGCAAGCGCTTGAATTCGTCCGAGACCTCTGTGCGATTGAGGTAGCGACGGAGGAAGACTATCTCATCATTCCCGTGAGAGCCCCCCGCTCAATCGAGATCCCCCATGGCTATGGAATAAAGGGGGGAGCTGCTCGCGAGGAACTCGTTGTAACGCTCGGCTTACGAGAGCGCCGAGAACCGAGAGACATCGACCTCGTTCGACGAGGGCACCACCGATTACCAGCAGACGATGAGATTGCTCGGAAGATTATGGCCCGGGATTTCGAACTGGGCGCGAGAGTAGAGCTCATTCGAGCGCTCGACGGCTACCTCAACTCTCGGGACCTGACGATTAATGAAGTAGTTCTGATTGACGATATCCTTTATTCGTCTCTCCTTGGTGTCCTTGATACACTCGGTCAAACGATTAGGCCCTCACGGTATCGAGGCGGCACTCTTCACCGCAAGCCAAGTCTCCACGGCCAATCTCTTTTAAAAATGATCCGCCTTTATGCCGAAGGCGCTTGCAACAATGAGAATTGGTCGATCATCGGGATCCCGGAAGAGGTAACTTTCAGGGAATTCGATCTTGCGGTTCACCTCAACAAAGCGTTCCAGAGCGGCATTGACGTCGCAGACAGATTCCTCCACACCTGTGAGCTACTCTCTCTCCTGCCCGCAACCGGCTCCCGTGTCTTAAACGCCCTGCAGGAGCTGGAGCACCTCCGCCACGGCGAGCGGGGACTCTTTCCGGACGTTCCACTCGATATGTGGCACCACATCAAGGGACTCTCGCCCCAAGAATAGCCTTCGGATCGCCAAAAACAGCCTACAAAGACAGTATAATCAAGGCGTTACAAAGTTGAAGCAAAGGCACATCCGCGCGCATCGATCATAGGGATGAGAAGTGTTTAAGAAAAAGCACCCTTGGGACCCTCCACATGAATGCAACTGCCTCCTCGCGCAACTGTCTTCCGCCGAAATATCCTGATGGCGGTGTCGACTCGGTAAACCTTGGCGATTGTCGCGCCTTCATGCGTACAAGCGACAAACTCTACCGCGGTTGTATCGCGACCACACACAGAGCATCACAGGTCGATCCCGATTACGCCTCAAAAGCGGACCAAAACAAACAGCCGTCTGCAGTACCCCCCGCGACCATCACGACGGTCACCGACGCTCGGTATGGAATCTACCTTATCCTCCATCACTTAATTGAAAATGGCATAAAGCCGACCTTTATCGACACCGAAGCACGCTGTGGACAGATGGGGATTCGTTACGGCAATTTCTTTCGCACGCTTGGCTTCAAGGGAAAGGCGTACTGCCTTGAGTCGGCTGAAACCGCGGATCTCATTCCATTTAATATCACTCTAAACG
The DNA here is from genome assembly GCA_903920005.1 of uncultured delta proteobacterium. Classification (GTDB taxonomy): domain Bacteria; phylum Bdellovibrionota_C; class UBA2361; order UBA2361; family OMII01; genus OMII01. Next base: position 28,223 of record CAIXKI010000172.1, on the reverse strand, counting down.
GGGCGGAATCTCACGTGGAGTACAAGCCACAACCGACGTCCCTTTGCGATTTCTTAAGAGATGCTGGCGTCGAGAGTGCATTCATTAAACTCACCTCGGATACAGCGCTCCCTGAACTCGAAACGTTCCTAACAACAACTCCCAGCGTCGTGAGCTTTGAGATCCATTCCAACAAAAAAGAGTCACTTCAAACTCTCTCCCACCTTTTGAAGACTCACGTGCTCTTCGATGTGGGTTTCATTCATCGACCGTTTTGCTTCACTCCCGTAACAGATAGAGACGTGAAACAGTTCCTCCGAATTGTCGCGAACTATCCTCACAGAGCCACGCATATGATCGCTCTGTCAAAGACGATTCCTGAGCTACATGAGCTTGCGTACCGACTCGCGTGCCTCATGCCAGGTCCCGTTGAATACTCACTCGTCATGGAGCCCCACGCGCCGCCTAACGGCCGTGCGACAACTCGGCTCGCTGACCAGGTAGAGGTCCTCGTAGTGAACAATCCAGTCACATCGAGCGTGCCTCTTGAAAGCCCATTCTCACCCGACATGCCAGCGGGCACTCTTCAGCTCACAGGCACGGGCGCTTTCAGACCGCCCCTCCCCTAATGTGAGGAAGCAAAGTCAGACTGCCATTCCTTTCATCTGAACCAAAAAGGATGACAGAAGAGGCGTTTTGAGGCATGAACGCCTCATGACCGATTTCGTACTCGCTCACAAGATTGAGACCTTCTGCCGGATTGGATGCTCAGAGGAGGAGCGCGCCTTTCCTCAACGCCTCCTCGTTTCCGTAAAACTTGAGACCAATACTCAAAAGGCGGCCAGGACCGGAGACCTCTCCCAAACTATTAATTACGCTACCGTATGTCAGCAGGTCCGAGAGATAGGGGCCGCGAAACCATGGGTATTAGTAGAGGAACTTGCGGAGGCGTTCGCCGATCAACTCCTTGAAGATTTCTCATTAGCGATCGGTGTTCATATCACCATCGAAAAGTTCATCCTTCCAGGCGTTGAATGGGTTGGCGTAGAGATTCAACGCTACCGCTCTTAGCCATTAAGATTAGCCGTCTCGGCAACGAAGGGCATAGGTGTGGAAGATAGAGGGCGAGAAAGGAGGTAAAGAACCTTCGTCGCCGCTCTATCGATAAGCAAATCCCGAGTGTGAAAAAAGCTTAGGCGCTATTCACAATCACGAACTCCTTGCGTGTGAGGCAGGGGGTTCAAAATGCTTTACGTTTCAGGCTGGCTTTTGACCTGGCTGACAAACTCTTGCCCCGCATGGTGAAACAACTCTACCTGGACCGGACCAACCGTCGTGGGCCAGGAAGATGATTTAGGTCGAACCACCTTAATCAACCTATTGTTCGCCGTTGAAATCCTCAACAGCGCTTCACCCGCTACAGTGTCGACCTCGACAATCTCCCCCTGGATAACTTCCTTAGGGGTTCGATCAATGTCTCGCACCTTGGCGATGTAGGGGGCGGCCCCCAACACCATAAACATTGCACCAAACCACACCAAGTGCCCATACGAAGGCTTTTTCAGGGGATGGTCTTTTGTCGCGAACTTCAACTCAAGCTTGTAAAAAGCCCGCGTGACGATCGCCTGGGCAATGCACACGAGGGCCATCATGCAACCGACCGAAACCAAAGCACTCTCAAGATCAAGAGCTTTAATGTAACTATCCATTGTAACTAACTCCTTGGGACTTTGTCCCGTAAGGGTCGAACATAGGGTCCACCAGCACAGCGCTACTGAACTCCACGGAGGGCACTTCACGTGCCGCCCAGGGAGGTCAGTAGACTCATACGTAATCGATAGAACGCGGCAATCAATATATTCGAGGAAGATCCTCTAACGTACGCAACCGCTTTCCTTTCTCGCGCCTCTCATCCTTTCGGGACTATTCCCAAAACGATGAGAGACGGATCTCTTCACACTACCCCTATTAAGTTTTTTGCGACGCTCGCCGTGCATCATAGACGCGTGGGCGCGCTACGCAAATTTCAGCCGAATATTTTATCTTTTCGAAAAAAACCACTATGAGGACAGCAGGACTCTTGCGCCCGCACCATCACATCAAAACCCAAGCGTTATGATTCCATCTCGGCAATCATCTCTCCACTAAAGACTTGATCCCTTAGCAACGCCGACGTTTCAGGCACGACGAGCCATGTCGGATCCGGATAGCTCCACATCAAGAGAGGAAGGTCGCGTCTATGCCCATATCCGTCAAGGCTTTGGTACATATCGGCTTGATGAGGCTCAACCGCCGCGCGTGACAGGAGTTGCACATGAAGGTGCGGAAACCAATATCCATTATGAGGGGCGGGAGCTATCCGCGCCAACTCGTCCCCTGCCCTCACCTTATCACCTGCGCGATAACCACTCAGGGAAGTAAGGTGGCCCAAAATCAAATATGGGATCCTGCTATCAAACGGCTTTAAAATAAGCCTCGGGCCCCATCCTTGCGGAGTATCGCCATCATCGAAGACGTTCTCGACAAGGGCATCAAAGGGGGCGGCCACGACAGTGCCCGGAGCAACATTCACATCGACTCCCAGGTGAATATATCCCCCCGTATCGTCGAGATAACTCTCCCTCAAGAAGTCGCACCTATCCTCAAGGTAACTGCCGTACGACCATGTCACTTCTTTGGTGTGATGCAACCAATCAATCATCTCCTGAGCCTCTCGCGGATCGAGGAGCGGATTCCCAAGAGGATTACCACGATATCGCAACCATTCGACCGCGGCATGGTTAAGATTAACTTCGCAAGCCGAAGCGAGGTCGAGGGTGGGAAGCAGCTTTTGAGCTATAGTGACCATATCGAATTAGCTTTCCTTGGAACGCACGCGCGACGAATACCTCGCCACGGGCATGGGGAACGATTGGGAAATTTGCGGCCGGCCGCGCCAGAGATTGTTTTCACTACACACGCTTAGCTACCTTCAAAAGTCCACGGCGCGAGGTGTCTATCACTCCACGGGCGAGCGTCTCCGGTAGCTCTACACTCAGCCAGCGCCCCAAAATCAAGATCTGCGATGGCTATTCCCTCTCGGTTAAGCGGACTCTCCGCCAGGATAGCGTTAGCCGGGAACGGGTCTTTACTCGGTGCTATAATGGAGCTTTGTCCGTATCCCGTGCCGAGCCCAAAACACTCGATCTCTCCGACGATGCAAGCCTGCGCGACAAATATCTCATTCTCAATAGCTCGTGCGCGACAGCTCCAATGAACCCTCTGATATCCATGCTGGCTCTCCGTGTAGCTCGGAACACACAGAAGCTGCGTACCAACTTCCGCCAGAGCACGAGCAGCCTCAGGAAATTCAGAGTCATAGCAAACGAGAACGCCAAGTCGAGGATCCGGGAACTTTTGCAAGCCAAGCCGCTGCTGAAGTCCCCACGGGGAGATCTCCCACTGCGTGCGACAATTCTTTGGCTGAAAATAGAGATCTCCTATCGGAGTAGCGATGGTCGATACATTGACGACTCCTGCATCACCTCGCCTGAGGTGAGACCCCCCAATGATCGTGATCTGATGGGCGCGCGCGAGGGCGCGCAACTCATCATCGATAGCTTCCGCGAACGGAACGAGCTTCTCCGCGACCTGCTCGGTTGGCCCATCTGGCATGGCTTTGAGAAGCTCAGTCTCGAAGAGTTCTGGTAGGAGCACCATCGTCGCTCCCAGCCTCACTGAATTCTCGACAAGCGTTCGCAAATGCTGAAAGAACTCGTCGACTCTACTAATAGAGGCGACTCCCCATGTAATGGAAGCGAGGCGCTCTCGGTCTGGCCGCTTAGAGTTAGTCATGGACCTCTATCCCCCCCTCAAAAAGCTCGTCGAGCAAAACAAGAGTTACCCCTGAGCCTTTCCCATAAATGACCGCGGAGACGTAAGAGGAAGCAACGAGATCTCTCTCCCCTGATATGGAGCCAAGAGTCGCTCCATCTCCTTTCTGGTTTCATGTACGGGCGCCACCTCCGCAAGGGGCAGGTAATACGCATCCCACACCTTCTGTACGATCTCTCCTGTAAGCCGCAGAGATTTGGTGTGGTCGATATGATGAACCGTCAACATCATGTAATCGACGGTCGACAGTCCCTCAGCGGTCGCCGGCTGAATCCATGGAATATCCAACATCTGACGACCCTGCCTCGTCCAAAACCGCAGTCGAGCATCGGGATCCGTCCCCGACTTAATATCTACCATCCTCTGAGACACATCCATCAGCCTTGGATCGTTGACCTCACCGAAGTGCGCAATAGTGCCGAACAAATCCCTACGCTGCTGAATGGTGGTGCGATACACCAGCGGGGCAATTCCCATCCCCTTCAAGCGATTATCAACGCACAGATAGTCACCGAGGCTATAAAAATCCCCGTGTATCTCGGCCACGTGCGTTTGATACCCACCAATAACTCCTCGTTGCTGAGTAAGAATATCAACATCTATGGAGATTAGAGGATCTTCGATCAGAGTAAGAATAGTTTCAAAAGGTAGCCGTTCATCCGGATCCGGGAACGACGCGCTATATATGTCATAATAGCGATCCAATAAGGCTATCGCCTTCTCTCGATTGTCACCGATCAATGAACGAAGGCTGGTTGAATTAAAGGATATGGCCGGCCCCTCTCCTTTTATCCCGATCGGTCGCTCAATCCGGCGAGTCGCTCTCTCCCCTTCTAACGAACTAAAGAATACGGCGTCAGGGCTTAGAGGTCGGCGCTCGGTTACTTTGACGGGCCGTGGACTCCCATCCCTAACTTCCTGCATTGCCGTAGAGAACGTCATCGCACGGAAGGGTGATTCGGCGGAAGCCGGCATCACAGAGTACTGCTCCGTGGCCGCGGCCTCAGCTGATTCAATGCTGGATCCTGGCTGGACTATGTTGACCGAAAAAAGTGATTTAGCAGGTTCGGCCGGTCGTCGGCCATCATGGTGAAATACCAATTCCTCTTTTCTCCCAAAGGGAAGCTGACATTCAGCCTACTCATGCCATGGGGCATCCAGCAAACGTTCAGGCAACTTCCAACGAATAAGGCGCGAGTCGCAAGAGCACTCTCTCGACTCAACCACCTCACCAGTTTACACGGCCCTCGGCGAGAACCCGAATGGCCCTCACTGTAGCTCTTTTAAGCGCGAGCGTGTCCTCAAATCATCCCTGCTTTTAGCCGGGACTGGAGATTGAAGAGGCAACTGACCTCGACTGACTTTGAACAACTCATCAATCGCGCAAACAAAACTTGTTTGCTTTAATCGGAATTAAAGCAAATGGCCCCTCTAGTCAACACTAGATGAAGACTTTTACGGCGGGCGCGGCGGCGCGACCTGCGCTCCTCCATGATCGTTGAGGGCCGCAGCAAGCCGGCGGGGCCGCCGGCCCTCCACGGACGATCGTCGTTGGTTCGGGCGAATCGCATAATTATCAAGGGAACATTGGAGGGCCGGCGGGGTCCCCCTCGCCTCCGGCGGGACGGGCCGGTGTCCCTCCATAATTATCGAGTGTCGCCGCCAGATGAGAAACCCGCTTCGAACTTCATAAAGATATCAATATCAGTCTCTTTATAGGGGACGAAGCCCATCCGCTTATATAACTCCTGCGCCCTATTCTTACGGAGGACTTTGAGCTTTAGAGGCAGGGCGAGCTGTTTGGCTTCGGCGATCTGCTCTCGCAATATTTCAGAGCCAATGCCCTGTCCTTGAAACTCAGGTAGCAGCTGTATTTCATGAATAAAGAGGTATCCATTTACCGAGCGCACACTCAAGACTCCTATCGGAGCATCATTAAGCGAAACTATCTGGAATGGCAACGTCCACCATTCATCGGCGAAGAACCGGTCCTGCATGGTCTCATTCCAAGTACCAAACTGCTTGGTGACAACGTCGCGGTACGCTCGATGATGCACCTGTCGAGCGAACGCGAAATCCTTCTCTCTGTCTGCGGGTCGATATGAGATCATGGTTCTATTGTGCAGGGAAACTAGCGCATTTGCAGTAATAATTAGGCCGTAATCGCGGAAAAGGATTCGGATCTATGATCCGCAATAAAAAAGAGGGGCGGTCTCTGCAGATAACCGTAATAATAAAATGCAAAGACGCCCCCCCTTTTAATTCCTATCTCCTACGCAGCAGCAACGCTGTGCTTTGAACATAGGAACTCGACCATGATGCGCCCTGATTCCTTTCGGAATAAGAGCTGCCTGTTCCAAGGGACCTTGAGACCTCGATGCGGCTTAACCACAACGAGGTGATCTCCAGGTTCCATGAGCAGGCCATGGTCGACGGGTACAAAGGTTGCCCCCTGAATTTCGACGGGGATATTGAGAGGAAGCCAGAGGTCCTCCACAAAATACTCCGCCCAGCCATCTACACGAGATGGCTCGAAAACCAGGGTGCAACTCCGGCGTCCTTGCCGTACTTCAATCATCTCCAACCTCCTTGTAAAAAAGTTCCCTATGAACCCCCCGCACAGCTCTCAATACCAAAAGCTATCCAGGGGGTTCACAAAGAATGAAGATGACTCGCACTACCTTTTCGCAGAGTGCCGCCCACTTGGGGGTTATGGGGCCAGGGCGTCGAAACGTCGCCTTAGAGGCTTTTCATTATGCCAATCCGGCGATTCCTTGTGGCATCCCGGGGAGGGGCGCGGGGTGGCCGCAGGTACACATGCAACATGGAATGGATTTGGAGGGGCACCGGCCTCGGTGCCCACGGGAATAAAGGTTTCATGCGTTTAATGTCGCAGGTTGCGACAAGCCGGCGGGGCCGCCGGCCCTCCAGGTACACATGTCGCGGGTTCGTTGGAGGGCCGGCGGCCTCGCCGGCCGCAGGTACAAATGTTGCGATGCGGTCTATGTGGAGGGCTGCAGCAAGCCGGCGGGGCGCCGACCCCGGGCATCGAGGCCGGCGCCCCTCCAGGCGCGATTGTCGCGGGTTCGATACTAGGCCGCTTTTGCCGCCTCTGCTCGAGTCGCGCTAGACGACCATGCGCACGCAAGCCCTACGGCAAGAACAATGAGGTCCTCCCTCGTGCATCGCGCCCCGTCGTTAAAGATCGATATCGCCTCCACTGGCATATACCGCTCATTGATCGCCAGGACAGTTGGCCCCGGGCGCTTCCTCTCCGGATTAGTCCTCAAGACCATTCTGCGAACAAGGCATGTACCCATCCGATCACAGCCGAACATCTCCGTCAGCCAAAGCGGCTGCTTCGATATCGCGTAATCAAGACTGGCGGTAAGCGACTTCGCCTCCCCTTCTATCGCTGGCTGCTCGAAGCGAGCCGCCGTTCGCACAACAAGAAGAGCGAGACCCCGAACCGCCGAGGTCCACTGAAAAGATCCGGCATCTCGGTACGCCCCACTCTGCTTTCCACGCACAGATCGACGCACTTCACCGGTCATTTGGTTGGAGATTTCAACTTCTACTAATTCTTCACTTTCAAAAAATAACTTTAACTCTCTCACAATCGTCTCCATCTAGAAAAAGGCGTTAATTCAACCGTCTCAAGAGAGGACATTCCTCCTAGGCGCCAAAGAGCTCCTGTGGATTTGGGGTGACGGACTCTTGATGAATCATTCGTATAGCGAAGCGTAATGCTCATTTTTTCCTCTTTACGTTTAGTAGTTACACACTTCTTCGCCTCGCGTCGGCGAGCTCTGAGAGAACTCAAAGCACACTGACGCGCGACGAGCCATGTCGCGACAGACCGAAAGCTTTAGGGATTTGGTTTTGGATTTTTCTTTTTCCGAAAACCCGCTCCTTTATCAGCTAACGGGTCTTCGCGAGAATCTGTCGCTCGCTAGGAGCAAACAGGCGCAAAAGACCACGCAACCGTCGCGGGGAAGCGACGGTTTAGCCCAACATAGGAATCCATGTGTTTTGGACAGATCTTTTTCATAGCTTCTCAGTAATCTCAGATGAGGCTGGTATTTTCAATGAAAATCGCACCGAGGATTCAGATCAGTTTTCGGGCAGTGACTCAACACCCTGAATATCAAGAACGACCTCAGGGGGGGGGCTGTTATATCAGTGAACCGTTTTTTTGCTCGGATCGTGCGAACGCCAACGCTTGAGCTCGAGATCATACCTGCCCATCAATGATGGACAAACGCCCTTCTCGGCGAAGAGGTCCCGCAACCCAACAAACACGCGGTAGTTATCTTCCCATGTTCCCGCAGACCAATCTTTTATGCTGCCAGCCGCATGGAGAAACTTATTTCCTTCAGCAATAGTGGAGATCTTAGCCGCACAAACCACCGTATTCGCTCGCTCGTCTTTTTCTTTAAGACTGTTCACGACCGTTAACTTACGCTGCCACCAATTGAGTGAATTCGAAAGCTTTGGAGGCTCTGTCACAGCCGCGATAATTTCGTGAACATCCGCGCCGAACTCTGAAATTACATGCTGCTCGATCAACTCTATCGCGGGCTCCTTCACATAGCGCTCATAGAAGTCGTGCATAATGCCGGCCGCGACAACCTCCTTCGGCTGTCCAGCGCACGCGAGTAACAATCCAACATCAGCGGCATGTCTAAACATCGAGAGCCGTTCCTGCGGGCCCCACGGTCTCGGATTAGCGCTTAAGAACAGATTGTGAGCCGACCACACCGCTTTGACCATGAACTTCACGTCTTCCGGAGAGTACGGCGAAGCTCGCATATCTTCTGGCCTCACCGTTTCTAGGATGGCGCCGACGATCTTATTTTTCCTCTCGAGCCAGACAGCAGCCTCGGAGCGATCGGGCTTTGCGACAATATCGAGGAGACCCGACACACTGCCCGTTTTGGATAGCGAGCCAAATTTTCTGTCGATGTTCTTTGCAAGGAGTTCTCGAGCCCCCTTAACATAGCCAGCAAAACTGTCGTGAAGCAATCCAGCTACGACAGCAACAGGAGGTGCGCCCGCTCCGAGAAGCTGGAAGGCAACATCAACCGCATGGGGCATCAAAGGGAGATCCACATTCTGTCGAACCGAGAGGTTATTCCTCTGAGAAGGCTCAAAGATCTTCGACGCGAGCTTAAGTGCTCCTGATACCGCGTGAGCTTCTCTGTGATTAAAAATGGGGCGAAAGGAACTGCGCGTAAGCTCGAGTGAGGAGAACACGGCATCAACGGGAGCTGTGCTCGCAGGAAGAGGAGGCAAATGTGCGCCAGTCTCAGTCTGCTCTGTTCGCTTATGTCCGTCTGGTGTTGTTCCCATACCTTCTCGAAGTTTTAAGTTCCAACTTTCTTCTCGTCGCTTCTCGTCTGAACCTTATCGGCTTCCCGGATTGGTTCCAAGCGCGAAAGAGAATTCTCACGAATTCCTCATGAAGAGCGAGGCAACTTCTCGCTCACGCAAATTTAACAATCACCTTAAGACAGATCGCTTCTATATCTATCAAGTGGTTTTGGAGCACCAGCACTCCAAAAAGATAAGTAACCACCTCAAATCACAAAGCCTATGACGTTCCACACAGGCTCGGCCCACATGTAAGATTTTTGCGACCCTCTCTTTAGTGACGAGCGAATCTTGCTTACAATCTCGGGTCCACACTACCAACGCGGAGCGCTCAATGACCCCCGAGATTACCCCCCCGAGAGACCCTGGAGCCGTAGCAACAACAAAACTACTCGCCCCTACTTCACTTGAGCGACTCTCAATAAACGTCTCAGGACAGGACTGGCTCCCTATCCCAAATCTCGATCATGCATCAGAACCTGAGCTCGCCGCCGTTGAAGAGTACCTGGACAAGCAATTTCCGCGCGAGGCCGACGCTTTCATCTACACAGGGAGAAACTCATTTGAGCTTGTATCGAGGTCCGAAGCTCTTCTATTCAAAACCGAAAGAGCTTTAGAATGGGAGGGAAAACGTCGCGCGCTCCTCTCTGGCTCGGCTAAATCGACAGACACGTCGTTAGACAACTGCGTCGTTTTCGCGGGCGCGGCGAGCCGTTCACTAGGAAATGGAATCGCTGACAGACTTGGCATTTCTCGAGGGGACATCCTCTTCGGCCAATTCGCGAATGGAGAATCCCGCATTCAGGTGGGACAGAGTGTGCGGGACCGAGACGTTTTCATTGTTCAAAGCATCGCTAATCCAGTTAATGACAGCCTTGTTGAACTGGGGCTCACTGCTGACGCGCTTAAACGGGCCTCCGCTCGTTCTATCACGGCCGTGGTCCCCTACTTCGGATACTCCCGACAGGACCGCAAGGGTGGAGTCCGTGGCCCTATCAGCGCTCGTTGGGTAGCCGATCTATACGAGACCTCAGGTATCGATCGAGTCGTCACGATCGATATCCACGCCGAACAGATAGAGGGCTTCTTTAAAGGCGCGATGGACAACCTCGCCGGCTTTCCACTTATGGTACACCACATCTGTAAGAAATACGGCTCGGGTAAGATTACCGTAGTAAGCCCCGACGCTGGAGGTATGCAACGCGCTGTAAACGCAAGCCACCTCCTTGCGCGACACCTCACCATGGTCTCCGCCAGCGGCGAACCTGTATTAGATACGCCCATCCGCGTCGAAGGCATGTATAAAAGACGCGACAAACCAAATGAAATAGCCGAATCGAGACTCATCGGAGACGGAGAAAGCGTTCGCGACGCGACATGCATCCTCGTTGACGACATGGTCGATACCGGAGGATCTGCTATCAAGGCGGCCGAAAGCTTGAGAGAATACGGCGCGAAGAACGTGGTGATCTGCGCCACTCATGCGCTCTTCTCAAAGCGTTGCGTCGACCTCTTCAGAAATACGAAGACCGCCACAGGTCAAAGAGTTGTCGACGAGGTCCTCGTAACTGACACCCTTCCGCTTCGTCGTGGGCGAGGAGACCTCATTACCGTTGTATCTGTTGAGACCCTGTTAGCGGAAGCTATCAAGCGAATCTGCCGTGGGGACGCGGCTTCGCTTCGGGAGCTAGCTGGATTCTGCGGACAATTCGACCAATAGTAGAGGAACGCGTTGCGATTGACTCTTTACCGCGGAGTGGCGACTATCAGATCGCCTGGCATATAGTAAGGACACCTATGACCACCGGTAAACTTCTTGATGAAACAGCCACCCTTCTGATTGGGAAAAGCATCCTCAACGTCAAGCCCGGCAAGCGCCGCCTCACCATCGTAAACGGGGGGCAAACCGGCGTCGATCGAGCGGCTCTCGATTCAGCGATGCATCTGATGCTGCCGTGCAGGGGGTGGTGTCCAAACGAGCGCTGGGCAGAGGATGACGCAATAGCGGCTGTGTATCCACTTCAAGAGTGCGGAAGCGCAACGCCGGCAGTTCGTACCGAACTTAATACCATCGACTCAGATGGAACTCTCGTCTTAAGCCGCGGCAATCCACAGGACGGAACACCCCTTACCGTTGAGCGCGCGAAGCTCCACGGAAAGCCTACTCTTGAACTTAATCTAGACGAGAGTCCAGATGTTGACGCGTTCTGGGCTTGGATCAATAAACACGACATTCGAATCCTTAACATCGGCGGCCCGCGTGAAAGCTTTGCTCCAGGGGCTGTCTACGCGCCCACAAGAAAGGTCCTCGATCTAATCCTTGATCCTACCGCGTAGCATTAACCTACTCGGGCAATCTACACCTATGCTCGGCCGACCACTGACGCTACCTAGCAACCTCGCCCCCCGCCGCGCCTACGGCGCTCTCGTCCTCCTGATTTCCGGCTGCCAACCAGTGCAACTCTACCCCGGACCCGCCCGACCAGAGGGAGAAGTTGCTCACGTATACTTCAGCAAGCTTGGAGCCGAAATTACGGCCGTCTCAGTTGACGGGCGCGCGAGCCCCTCGCCTGGACGAACGATGCAAGTCCTCCCTGGCTCTCACTGGTTATCGCTACAATACAAGCAAAGATTTGGGGACTCAGGCCTGGCCACGCATGACGACGATGACTTTCGTACCGAGCGACCAGGATTCGGCGTCTCAAAGGTTGGAACCTGCTCTATTCATTTCTTTATCGCCGCGAAACAAGAGCTCTCAATAACGGTTGAGGCCGGTCGAGACTCTCTTTTTGATTCGTCCACGCCCCCTTCTATCTCGATGAAAGAGTTCGGATTCAATCAGCCTATCCGCTATGAAGGCCAGTGTAAGGATCAAAGACCAGTCGTCGACGTTACACTCTTTTAGATATGTCGGAACCGACCTCTTCGATGAAAGAAAAGACTCGCCTACCGCGAAACCACCATCAGCGGACGGATGGGCAACCAACTAATAATGCCCTTGATGGCGGCCCACGAGGCGAGGGGCTTGCCGGTGTTATAGTCACGAAACATATCGTAGTGAACACAATCCGCCACCTTCAGCTCTGCCGGAAAGCGCTGTGATCCATACGACAACGGACAATCATTGGGAACGATGCCGACGTTATCCTCTCCACGCAAGCGATCTAAGTACGACTCTTTATCAAGCCACTCGAACGGCAGCCCTGCGCTGTGCAATGCAAGCGCGATGCGACACGCCTCTACGAGACGCAAGCTTGAGAACGCGCAGAGGTACACAGAAAAATCATTATCGCCTCCCGAAGTCGCACTCTTTATCCCGAGGTCGATATGCGTTGAATTACCACCTCGATAAATCTCCCACGGATGCCCATCGGACATCCGTGCCGTCTGATACCAACTTCGGAATGCTTCAGCAGAATCGGGAGCTACCGCACGCAAACCACCGTCTCGTCCATCCGCGAAACGGCTATAGAGCTCCCGACCACTCAACGAAAGGTCCAGCGCGCCATTACCATGCGTGGTGGGATTGGCGAGGTACGCGACCCTACAATACTCAAAGTAGGCGTTCGCGGTCATGCCAGGGAAGATCTTCGGGGCATCCCGCTCTAGGAGCGAGATACTCGCGCGTATCTCTTCAGAAGAGAGCTCGCGGTCGAATCGATTCCACTCAGGCAGGAGTATTTTACACAATTGTCGAGGGATCGTTCCGAATCTCAGGGTCGGAGAGATGGTTCGAAGCAGCTCTCGATGGTACTCAACCGGATCTCGGGCGACTTTATGGTGAATCTCCGCGAGGGCGTCGCTCACTTGCAGCAACAGCAGCTTGTCTTTAATTCTAAGAGTGCCCTCTACCTTATCCTGCTCTTTTCGATAGGCACACTGCAGAGCCCGTCCTAAAGAAACGTAATAGGCGCCCTGATATTCAGTCACCTCAAGTTGACGCCAGACCCCGCCCGTTTTTAGTGAGATTGACCACGAGCGATCCCCGAGCGAACTCTCAGGCTTAAACTTTTCAACCGCGGCCACGACCCCTCTCAATGCCGCTACCGCCTGCTGCCGATGTGGACTTCGATTTTCCCTCATAGTCGCACGCCCCGTCCCAGCCAGGAGACTATTCGATACGAATGCGGTTAGCCAGAACGATTCCACGCGCTTCAGGGAGGGGGGGGGGCTTTCCATAAAGGGGAGGATAGCGACGGAGCTAAACCTTTCGAGTCGGCACTCGATTTCGCGAAAGCGACCCCGAAAACAAGTTAGCCCTTAACCGTTCCGTCAAACAACGGCTTGTAAAAGGCCCTGGGATTCTCCTGTTCTATCCACCTCACAACACATAGTGAGAGTCGATGAACAAGAAGCGCTTTCAAAGGCTCTGTATATAACTCGATAGACTCGCCCCATCGATCACGCATCTCGACTGTCGACGGATCCGAAATCATCCTCTCAAGCACAGTGGCGGCTTCCACTTCAAGCATTCCTCGTTGCTTACACAGATCAAATAACCACTCGTACACCGTCATGGGCTCTACCCTCCAGGAGAGAACAAAAAACGCGGGGCCTTCCCCTCTCAGGGGCTCCTCAGAGCCACTCAAAGGGGGCAACCCAAAAACCACTACTCCATCAGCTTTCCTCGACGGGGATATATACAGAAAGTTTTCGGTGGCGAGTAGAGAATTGCGGCTTTTCGGCATGATGACGGGCCGAATCAATAGCAGCATAAGTGACAGCCATTCAGAAAACGCCCCTTGCTATCCGATGGTGACTCCTATCGTCCGCTCCGCGACCGCTTTTTTGCCCCAGCCCCCTCCCTAATCGTCAGACGATACTAAAAGAGAAACACGTTTACAGGGCATACAGCTCCGACGAACACCAGAAGAATGCCGTATATAAGTATATTTCGACACCTTACAGGCAAAGACTGTCGCGTAGCTGCAGGCACCTCGGTATAATGACCAGCATGCAACTCGATGAGCTAGAGCTGAAAATTCTGTTTTTGCTGGAGTCCAACGCGGATAAATCTTTCCGCGCGATAGCCGACCTGGCCCGAAGCGAAGAACATACTGTCCGACGAACGTACCACCGACTTGTGAAAAACGGGATAATTACCGGGCGCTCGCTCTACGTAGACACCATGCGACTCGGCTATACGGACTTCGCTCTCTTCTTCTCTCTAAAATCCAGCAACCATAAAGAGCAGCAAAGCCTGATTCGGTCTCTAACTCAATCTCCCCTGGTCCGCTGGGTCGCCGATGTTGGCGGCAGTTTCGACTATGCGGTTACCTTCCTCTCAAAATCGACCCAGGAAGTTCGACACTTTCTCGACCGTATCTCTCAGAAACATCAAGACGCGTTTGTGGGCAAGCAACTGGCACTGCGAACCTACATGATTCGATACCCACGGCGGTATCTCTCCCCTCAGACAAAGGGTAGCGACACGTTTATTATGGGGGCCTCCGAAAACGTCCTTCAGATCGACGAGCTCGATCGTAACATTCTAAACCACCTTAGCCGTGGCGACTTCCAAAATGACAACGAGGTGGCAAAAGAACTCGAGGTCGCGCCAAGCACGCTGACACGTCGAGTGGCGAGCATGCGAGAGGAAGGCATCCTCCTCGGCGACACGCATCGAGTTGACTCTCGAAAGCTGGGATACAATTCGTACCGAGTGCTCATAACCATGAAGCGACTCGGAGCTGACCTGCGCCAACGCGTCATAAAGTTCTGCGACAAGCAGCTGCCGGTCCGAATCCTCGTCGAGAGCTTTGGCAGCTGGGACTACGAAATGGAACTTGAGCTTCTCGACAACAGGGCGATCAAGGAATTTACCGCGGCACTTCATGAGGCATTTCCTCACGACATTGAAAAGCTAGAGGTCATCCCCGTCTTTGAACACATCGTATACAAGGGGTTCCCGGTAAGCGCCTAGCAATTTACCGAAGCTCAAACGTTGCTGTACAGCGACGCTATCTGTCACGCGCACCGTTCTCCAGACAGTATTTCCCACTCAGATAGTACCCGTTGGGACACTGCCCATGTTTCGGAATCGGCAGCTTCGACTTCTCGCTCATAGCGACACAGTACTTTCCGCTCGTGTAGTACCCTGAAGGACACTGCCCCCCTATCTGCATGGCGGGCTTCGACTTATCTTTGATCGGCACACATTGCTTACCGCTCGGATAAAAACCACCGGGACAGACACCTACCCTTGGAGCGGGCGGCTGCGCGAGGCTCTCCCAAGCAGACAATACGGAAGCGGAACCCAGAAGCCCAAAGGCCCCAACAAGACCCCAACACAGACGAGCCATATCACTCCCCCCAAAAAAACGAGCACAAAAATCCTACACCACTGTAGCGCCGACTGCGGCAATCATCCATCACCAAAGAACCGTTAGAATCACCAACGGGGATAGGATGCCGTTACGACTCAGAGAGCCTGAGGCAAGCTAAAAATGACGGCACCTCATCTTGATTGGGCTACACAGCCAATTACGTATGCAGAGAGGCGATAGCCTCGTCGAGTCCGACAGCCGCGTCATCGCCACCGGCGGCGTCAGGGTGGGCCGCTGTGCCACTCACCAAGGTCACGAGCACCCATAGAAACGAAATCGTCGCGTAAGCCGCGCGCACATCTTCCGGCAGCCTCCAAGTAAGCATGCTGGTGACGGAGAGCCATATCTGCCATAGGGGGAATTCGTCATTGATGTACAGTTGAAACGTACACGCAGAGAGAGTTAAAGCGATAATCGTTGGGGAAAAAGTTATCTTCATACAGAAAACGAGAACCATCAGCATAACACTCCCCACGAGCTCCCAGGACGCTTCGGTGTTGGTAACGCACGCGAAGGAAAGCGCCGCAACGGTTGCAAGGATCGCCAACCGGTACCCAACTCTCAAAGAGCCCGAAAGTCGACTCTCTTGCATCTCACGCCAGTATCGTCGCTGTCTAACGAAACAACCGCAGATGAGGAGAACTAATCCACACACCACTATATCTTTTACAAGCTCATTCATATCTCAGGAGTCCAGCTCGCGTTTACACTATCCAGCCGCTCTCGGTTTTTTACATGCCAACTGAATGCTCTTTGAATGTAGCTTGGTAATCAAGGAAAGCAGCGTTAGGAGTTCGTTGTCGAACGGTTAGGAGTTCCACACAATCGGCGCAACCTCATGAGACGTATTGGAATCCTGGGATGTAGAAGATTCCATCACCTGCGTTCCTCTCTGAATTCTAATACTTGGGCTCGTAGATGAGCAGGATGGCGCAAAAATATTTCGTAGCGACCGTTTTGATATTTTTGACGTAACGAGGCGGACGAGAACAGAACCTATTTGGCTCTCCGCACGCATACCGCCAAAACCATCGAGAGTGCGATAGATTGATACGACCACCTTACTCTTCATCTCGTTTCACCTGTCCTCCCGCTTGCGCCTATGCGACGATAGTGAGATGAAAGGCTTCAAACAGCACCTACCGACGAAAACATGCCCCGTATGCGGCAAGCCTTTCTCCTGGCGGAAAAAGTGGCGGCTGAACTGGAGTCGCGTTGTCTTTTGCAGCGAGCGGTGTAGACGGAACAAGAGATAATTCATCATGACCAAACCTATCTTACGGCTGATCATGGGCGACCAACTGAATATCGCCCACTCGTGGTTCAAAGATCCGCCGACGCATGCGGAGTATCTCTTGATGGAGGTAAAGGAGGAGGCCTCATACGCTCCTCACCATATTCAAAAAATAATCGGGTTCTTCGTAGCGATGAGAGAGTTTGCTAAAGAGCTAACCGTTCGCAATTTCAGGGTTCGCTATATTGCTCTCGACACCTCTTCGAACAAACACTCCTTCGCGAGTAATGTAGAAGAAATGGTCTCATCAGGACGATATTCGGCGTTCGAATACCAACAGCCCGACGAGTACCGGGTCGCTCAGGCCATGGAGCTTTTGGCCCAACGCTTGCCGGTCGCAACGAAGAAGTTCGACACCGAGCACTTCCTGACGACTCCCGAACAATTTCGGTCGGTGTTCAAGGGTCACCAACGTTACGTCATGGAGCTTTTTTATCGCGAGGTTCGACGATCCACTGGCTTCCTGATGCAGAATGGAAAACCGATCGGCGAACGATGGAATTTTGATTCCGAGAATCGAAAGAAACTGCCGGCAGGAGTAAAACCTCCCCCCGCTATTGAATTTCCGAGAGATGTTTCAGATATAGTATCAATGCTCACACAGGAAAACGTTCAATCTATCGGCACGGTAGATCCGAAACGTTTCACCTGGGCGGTCTCTCGTAATGACGCACAACAGGCGCTTCAGTATTTTTGCGCCCACCTACTTCCCGAGTTCGGATCATATCAAGACGCGATGACGACAGAGCATCGAACGCTCTTCCACTCTAAGCTCTCCTTCGCGCTCAACGTGAAACTTATCTCTCCCCGAGAGGTTATTGAGGCCGCTATCAAAACCTGGGAGGAAAATCCGGAGAGGGTCTCGATCGAACAGATAGAGGGATTCGTTCGGCAGATAGCCGGCTGGCGTGAATTCATGCGCGGAGTCTACTGGACTCATATGCCAGAGTACAAACGTCTTAATTTTTTCAAGGCAGAGCGGTCCTTGCCCCACTACTTCTGGGACGCCGACACCAAGATGAACTGCGTACGACAATCCGTTCAACAATCTCTTGATGATTCGTACGCCCATCACATTCAGCGACTCATGGTGACTGGTAATTTCGCGGTCATGACCGGCATTAATCCAGATGAGATTGACGCCTGGTACTTAGGGATCTATGCCGATGCCGTCGAGTGGGTGCAGCTTCCGAACACTCGTGGCATGAGTCAATTTGCCGATGGAGGTATCGTAGGCACCAAGCCCTACACCTCGAGCGCTCAGTACATAAACAAGATGTCAAACTACTGCTCGAAGTGCTTCTATAACTACAAAGAGAAGTTCGGCGAACGAGGATGTCCCTTTAACACGCTGTACTGGGACTTCCTGATCCGAAACCAAGAGAAACTCGAAAAAAATCCACGCATCGGCATGGGGTACCAACTACTTAAAAAGATGCCTGAGAAAGATAAAGCTGCCATCAGGGAAAAAGGCGCCGAAATCCTGAACAATATCGAGAAACTCTAATGGGAGAGATCGCCACGCCATGGTTCGACGCCTTCGAGTAACAGAGCCGTTTTCTTAGAGACCAGCGCTCGCTAGAGTCCGCAAAGCGAAAAACTCGTCGCGTTCTTCACAAGCGTTTAGGAGACATGGAGACCGGTAGCGCAGCTTTGGATAGGCCCCGCTATCCACCAATTAACGGCGACTGCGTCTCTCCACCCGCAGTAGAAGCCATCACCGCGGCAGGCTTCTTTCCGCCCTTCTTCTTGAGCGTATACGAGTACACGCCAGCCGCGTTGGTGCTCACAACCACCCGCCTCTTACCGATACTCAGAACGATATCAACGCCAGGGATCGGCTCGTTGTTGGTATACACAAGGCGTCCACGAAGCTTAATACCGACCGGCGTTATCGTGCGCCTAAGGGTTAACTTCGCGTTCGCAAGGTTTGGGGTGAGAGTCTTCGTCTCAAGACACTTTCCGAAATACGAAAGATGCTCATGAATCTGATCTATACTTCCCTGTGAGAAGACACTGCCTATAGAAATCTTCGGATTCATCACACTTCCACTCGTTGTCAGGTCGTGCCTAGCACCCAGGTTGTGGCCTATCTCGTGCGCGAAGTAATAGGGAGCCCCGGCTGTAGATGTCGCTTGGGTGAGGCCGTACGCGGATTTCGGCGCGTAGCAGATGGTTCCGATATAAGCCAATCCTACCGGTGGGCCATCAAGGTCCTTACCAGTGAACAGATGCTTCACATCTACATCTTGCTCAAAGCTAAGCGCTGAAACTCCAAGGGTGGAGGGATTTTGCGGGTTCGTCGCAAACGCGCTGAGAAGTTGGAGTGGGTCTGTTTGGGAAAGAGCGTAGGTGGAGAGATCCGTATAGACAGTCTGCTTGACTATTTGGAAACGTATTCCAAGTGGAGCCTCAAAAAGCGCCTCGGCGGTATTGATAATACGCGCGATGTACGCATTTGTTTGGTCTCCATGAATCGCGTACAAATAGGGATCCGCCTCAGTGCTAATTGTAAGCACACGGTATGTTTTTACGGGCGTAGACGCTTTCGTCACCGCTTTGATGGCCGAGGCACGCGCATGGCCTCCGGCATGACCAAAACCAACATCTGCGCACGTTTTGTTGTGAAATACCGACTGAGGAACGGCGGATACCCGGGCCATTCCCCGACCTGACAACCGTTCCGGAAGAGTGAGAGTGTACACTCGCTGCTTTCCCTCTGAGCCCTTTTGGCGCCCAGGAAACGTGAGCATAATCTTCTTTGCGTACATCGAAGCGGCGGCGGGAAACTCCTCCCCACGGATCCGCACTGTCCCTTGATAAAGCGTTATCGAAGACTCCTCCCGCTGCTCCCGTCCGTCACGAACGAGTGTTGAATCCCAATCCTTTTCCCTCTTTGAGGTCAGAGAAACTACAACAGTACCCTCGGTTCGAATGCGCGCGGTAAAGGTGACCGGATCTATGCGAGTTGCCTCTTTACGGTCATATATCGCGACCTTTGAGACACGAGCGCGCTTTGAGGTTTTCTTTACTATCGGCCCCCGAAAGGGCGACAACGGCTCAGCGTGCGCGAGGTGCACGGTAAGCAATAGAAACGGTATGAGCCTCAGAAACTTCATGGCCCCCTATCGAGACCTCAGCGGCAACTGCGTCATCCTAAGTGCTTCGAAGCCAATATTTTCAGGGCTTTTGAGTCATTATATAGCCGGCTCTACGAGGAACTCGTAGGACGTGGGCGCTCTCAACAACGCGACGAGAATCACTCAGATTCGATCCGAACGCGACAGCTTGGCCGCACTGGTCGCGCTCAATCGTTTCTTAACTAGGGTCACTGTGCGAATCTGCGAGGATACTTTTTTAGGGTAGAGGGTGATTTTTTCGGGCCTCGGCTACACATCCAGACAACGATGTTGGATGCGTCGCGGAGGCTTTCCGGAGAAAGGAGGTTTTTATGAAATTTCTTTCGGACCTTCCTCCTCTGAATACGTACGTGTTCATAGGAGTTGTCAGCGCTGTCGCCTACATCGCCTTCATCGCGAGTAGGACAGCTTGGAAAGGACGGAGCACCAGGACGGTGCAGGTGTTTCGGGGAGTAGTAGCTACTCTCCTAGGCGGAATCCTCGTCGTAGGCGGACTTGTCGGTAGACTCGTTCCTGCTGAACACGTTGGATTGGGTCGTGATCGGATATATGCGCCTGGATGGCATATATATCCACCGGAGGATGTCGTTAGTCTTCCAGTGGCAGGGGTGTTTTACATTCCCTACCCGAACGACCGGCAATTTTTAGAGGTCTCGTATCTCATCACGAAAGCAGACAACCTGCGAACTCATCGTGATGAAATCAGGGCCTTTAAAAATCCAACCGACAAGGAGGAGCACCTTTTCGGAGCGTCCAAGAAGGACGCCTGGAAGGTAAACGAGGATCCGTTCGCGGCTTGGCTCATGTGGAGACTTAGGGAATACCTCCCTACTTCCTCGCAAGCCACAAGCGCGCCGGACTCTCGCATGGATGCTTTTTTGAAGACCCTTTCGTTGTATGGGGTCTCCACCGAAGCCAAGCTCATGATCGAGCACTGGCGGGTGAGGAATTGAGAAGGAGCGGGAAAGGAATCCCCTCCTCTTTTTTGGTTATCTATCTCCGGACTAGCCCCACCCTATTCCGCTCCTTAGAGGAGCACATGCGCGAGCCAAGCCGCAGCGCGAAACGGAAATCCAATAACATCGGCCAATGCGGTCTCCACCGTAGCCCCGTCTTTGATCGGAACCTCTTCGGCCACGTCGACCGCCTGTGGCTCAACATACGGAGTGGGATAGGCAGGCTGTTCCGGCATCCGCATGCGGCCCCGCTCGGCAACCTCCTCCCACTCATCGGTCGGATTGGAGACAAACGGCGCCGGGCGAGAACATGAGGAAAGAGCCACGATTGCTAGAACCAACAAGCTTAATCTACGACTCGCGTCATTCTTGCGCTTCATACCAGCTCATCCTCAACGAATGTATCGTTGAACTGCGCGCGAAAAGATCGGACACCATGCCTACGATTCGACAAGGCACGTTACCTTGAGTTACCTACCACTCAAAAAGATTCTCAGACCTACTCGAGATCAGAGAGAGGAGTAGACACAAAAAAACCGCGCAGCCCGCATCAACAGTCGATGGGCCTGCGCGGCTTTTTCGCTCCTTAAGGCTTTATACCGCCTTCTTGATCGCGGCGAGCGCGGCTTGATAATCAGGCTCTTCCGCGACCTCGCTCACGTAATCAACGTGCACAACCTTTCCGGCCTTGTCGACAACGAAGAGCGCTCGAGCAAGCAACCCGAGGTCAGGAAGATCCACGCCAAACTGTTGTCCAAAGGTTCGATACTTGTAATCACTCAGGGTGACAACACGATTAACTCCCTCAGCGGCACACCATCGCTTGAGCGCAAACGGAAGGTCCCGACTTACCGAGGCGATCACCACATCGTGAGAGAGACTTGCGGCCTCTTCATTAAACTTCTTCGTTTCAGCCGCGCATACCGGCGTATCGATACTCGGGATGGCGAGAAGCACTACAACCTTTCCGGCGAAGGTAGCGTTAGTTGAATCCGACATATCTGCGGCAGTAAGAGTGAATGCGGGAGCCGAAGTTCCCTCTTCAATACAACGCCCCTCTACCTTAAGAGGATTTCCCTTCATCGTAATCTTGTCATTGCTCTTGGCCATATAAACTCCTTAGGTGAATTTCTTGTGTTTCTATTACTATGAGACGTACGCCGCTACAACCAAACTATGCAGCACTCTCTCCGCTCGGGACAAATCGCCTCCACGCATCATCCAGTTTAGCGGCTACGATGAAATCATTGATTGAGAGCCCTTGAACCGTATGCGTCCACAGGGTCACCGTAATCTTACACCACGACACGTGAAGATCTGGATGATGGTCCTCGCTTTCAGCGATGAGCGCGACCTGATCAACCCACCTAATGCCGGCCAGATATGTCGACGTAGAGAACTGCTTCTGAATGGCATGATCGACCACCTGCCATCCATCTAGCTCTTGTAAGAGCGGCGCTACCTGCTCAGGGGAAAGTCGGGGGGCTCCGGGGGGAAGTGGCGAGCACTTCCGAGCGAGAAGTTCTGTATGTGTAGTATGTGTCATGGCGACTACAGCCTAAATTCAATGCGTTAGGGTAAACAAGGGCCTTTATTTCTGACCCGCCCACACACAATCTCACACTTTTGGGCATCAAATATAAAGAATCGCACCAGCCACCCGATCCTAGCAGGGCGGAGAGAGAGAGAGAGAGAGAGAGAGGGGAGTTTTTATGGCAGATAGAACAACCACCAACACACCAGGTGAAACGAGAGAACAGGCGCCCCAAAGTCAGTCTCAGAACAATAGAGATCTGAGGGCCGAAACATTCACAAATATCGGACCAGAAAACCAGTCCTCAGCCGAGAGGCGCCCCCTTACAGCGAAATCGTTCGGGGAAAAATGGCGGCAGAATCGGCAGTTTTTGGACTCTGGAGCAAGGATCTTAATCAAAGTGCTTGAAGGGACGAACGCAGCATGAGCACCTACGGTCAGGATACATGTCACGTCACCCTGGTCGGTCCAGCCTACTTCGGCCCCTCCTCGCCGCTTATAGCCCTGCTTCCATGGACGCAGCCAGAATGGAGACGAATTGTCGTAGAGCTACAAGTCGGGACGGACACCTGTCCTGATTGGGACCATGCGAACCTCTGCCTTACCGCAATCGAAGAGTTAATCATGATGGCGGACGGGCTACTCTCAGACGAGGTGCTTCAAGCTATCGGCGCGAGCATCCCAATAGTCTCTTTCGAAAGCTTTCGTGGGCCGCCGCGGAACTAAAGAAAGCCGATGTGCCTCGGAGGGGGGGCTTCAATAGCGGCTCCGTTACCTCACTAACAATTTTCAATCCATCTCCTTAACTGCATCGTCCAAAAAGGAGCGCCCATTCGAGGCCAGACCCGAACCGACGCTCGACTATGAGACCCCTAGTCTTTTCCTGAACGCCACTCAAACGCGTTATTGGAGATCCCTGGGGATCAAAGCCTTCCTTTATTTCCCTAGTGCGCCCCGCTCCCACCGTGCAAATATCTTCCATGGATTTTTTCGACCACGAAAGGCCCTCAGCGGCAGCCAAAACGCGAGACTATCGAAACGTCTTCATTATTCAGAGCGCTTTGATATTTGTCGCGCTCTTCTTAGCCGAAATTCTTCGATTGTGTCGGGCTCCCTTGTTCACCGTAATTCACGATTCGGTGTACACAGCGCTCGGCGCTACGTACTTCTACCTTGTGTGGGATCTTCTTAAGAATTTTCTGCGTCGCAAAGCCGTGATCGTCTTTCTCTTCCTCTACCTGATCACGTTATTCCTCATAATGCTCGTCCTCCAGAATCCTTTCTTGCAGATTGTAAAAGACCCCTCCGCAGGCTTTACAATACTTCATATCGGCCTATTGAGTGTTGAATTTCTGACCATATATTGGGTGTTCAAGGATGTATTCTCCTCCCATAACATCACGAAAAATAACCTTTGGGGCGCTGTCAGCCTATTCCTCATGATCGCCATTAGCTTCGCGAGCATATTTGAGCTTCTTAATTTAATCGAACCGCTTACCTTCGGAGTCGCTCTGAGTCCAGGTTTCGCTACGTTTTCCGAAATGCTGTACTGCTCCCTCGTCGCTATCAGCGGAGGCACTCCAACGCTTCCAGCTCAATCCCAATTGGTAAGAAATGTCATAGCGGTGGAGAGCCTGGGTGGAAACCTCTACCTCGTCATCCTCATTGGACGAATCGTTGGAATGGTAGCCCCCAGCAAAAACTAACAGAGCCGCGGGAGTCTTTGATCGCCGTGCTACAGCGCACGCAACTGAAGCATCAAAAGTAGCGCCACAGCTATCGCGATAGTAAAGGGAACGCCAACGCGAACGAAGTCAGAGACTCGGTAGCCTCCAGCTCCACTCACGATCATATTTGAGCGGCAACTGGTGGGGAGCACAAACGCCAACGAACTGCCGAGCGTTACAGCCATCAGCAACCCATATGGATCGGCCCCGGCGTGTCTGCCAAGAACCAACGCGATCGGCCCTAAAAAAATCACGGACACGGAGCTATCGATCACTTGGCTCAGAAGGCTTCCGGCGCACAGGAAGATAGCCGCCAAAAGTAGTGGCGGTGTGGTTGTGGCAATGCTTCCCAATGCCTGCACAATCACCTCTCCGGCGGCGGCTCTTTCAACCGCGGTTCCGAGGGGAATAAGAAGCGCAAGAAGAAATACCACGCGCCAGTCGATCTCTCGATAGACCTGCTCCATCGTTACCGCCCCACAAAAAATAACGAGGCAGGCAGAGAGGAACGCCGCTTGGTGTACAGGCATCCCCGTCAGAAGCGGAGTAAACATCAGCATGAATAGCGCGATAATCGAGAAGAACGATTTCGATGAAAGAGGTGGTGTTTTTCGATGCTCGGAGAGCACGACGAAATCTGGTTCTTTAGCGAGCACTGTCAAACTTTTGCGCGCGCCTTGAACAAGAAGCGCGTCCCCATACATTAGAGGTAAGGCCGAGGATAAGGACATCTGCGCCTTGCCATCCCGCCACAGCGCGAGCACTTGAGCGTCATACTTCTCGCGGAAATGAAGGTCAGCCAGCGTCTTGCCGATAAATTCGGATCGCGGCGTCAAAACAAGTTCAACTATTCCCACGTCCGGCGATTCAAGTTCAACAGACGCTGCTTCAGCCTCTAACACAAGCGAGCTGATAAGCTCCCTCCGCCTTCCTTCCTCTAGAGAGCCGCTCACAAGATACGCCTCCCCGTCCCGCAAAACATGATCAGAGGAGAGGAGCGCGCCTCCCAATTCGCCCCCGGGGTGAATGACAGACACATCGAGCCACTCTACTGAATCATCAGCGCCAATCCGTCCGAGAATGGAGAGCTTCGTTTCATGCGCGAAGCGATGAAGAGGAGCGCCACTCCATCCATCTCTTTTAATTGTGACGACGTGGAGTGCCTTCGTCACCGCCTCAGCGCTCTTTTGTACCTCTATAAGATCTATATCTATCTTGGGCGATTCCTCAGAGAATTTCGCCACGATACCACCAAGGAGTACATCACCTTTGTGCACAAGGCTGTCCAGGAACCATGATGGAGGATGAGCCTCCCAAGCGTGGTCGAAAGACGCGCGCTCAACGGCAAACGGAACGATACCCGTAGTGCGAAGTATCTCCCTTAGAGAGATCATTCTAGTATCCGCGTGTACATCGCGAATGGTAGCGGAGACGACCTGAACGGTCCGCGCCAACTTCTCAACTACCCGCTCAGGAACTGGACACGCCTCAACGCCGTTCAGGGCCGCCACCTCAGCGAAGCGATCTGGATTCCCACGCACCAACAATATATCGCGAGCATGCAGCGTCTCGGTTGCTTTTGGAGAGAGGAGTTTTCGGCCTCCCCGAATAATCGTAACGACGACGCCACCCACAAGAGATCCGAAACGAAGCTCTGAAAGCGTTTTTCCATCAACTCGACTAGCCTCTGGAATTCGCACGGAGAAAAGCCGGTCTTGCAAGTGATACAAGGAGCGAAGATCTGTAATCCGCTTGGTGAGGCGCTGAGTTTTTCGAACGGGCAGGAGTTTGGGACCAAACACCACCATGAAGAGCACCCCCGCGAGGAGCGCTGACAATCCGTACGGGGTAAAATCAAAGAAGGAGATCGGGGCCATGCCAGCGTGGCGCACAAGCTCCGACGCTACAATATTTGGCGGCGTGCCGATGAGTGTCAACATTCCACCAAGCGTTACCCCGAACGCCAGTGGCAGGTACAACCGTGAGGGAGGGATCTCCGTCTCGTGAGACAAAACCGCGACGGCCGGCATCAAAAGCGCCGCGGCCGATATGTTGTTCATAAAACCGGAGAGAAACGCCGCGATCACCATAATAATAGCGATCGCAACTCGCTCATTCTTTCCCGCATACCCGTGAATCCAACGAGCGATCGCGTCACTTACCCCAGTTATGCGTAACGCCGTGGCCACGAAGAGTGTGGACACCATTACCACCACTACCGGAGACGAAAATCCGCTAAATGCCTCCGTGGGCGAAACATACCCAGCGAGCATCAGAACGAGCAGCACACCCATCGCGGTGACATCAACGGGTAACCGCTCCGTAACGAACAGAACAACCATTACGATTACGAGGGCAGCGAGCCCTAAGAGATCAGGGCTAACAGTGTTGAGCATCTATGGCATTTCCTAAGAACACGCATATCGATCGTCAAAGATTGAGGTCCCTTTGGAGACCTCAAGTCTCCGATTCGCCGCAAGATGCCTCAACACCTTAAAAATCGTCTCCGCGGAGTCCTTATCTTGAACTCCCTCCGAAATCTCATCTACCGAGAGAGGGCGCCCTTCCTTCCTCAAGAAAGCGCACACCCGCTCTTGGAGCTTCAAGACCTCCGCGGCAGCCTTCTTACCTGCCTCTACGCCGGGCTGGTGGTACGCGTTCACATGTACAAGTGACGCGTATAACCCCACAGCTCGCTCGAAGAGAGCGATCAGCATACCAACATAATTGGCGGTTACTTCAGGTACCGTGACGGTGATACTCTCTCTCTTCTTTTCAAAGAGCGCTCGCCGAGTCCCAAGATAGAAGCCGGTCAGGTAATCGCCACTTGTTATACCTGCCTCGACGGCGATATCGCCCGGGTTGAACGACTTCAAGGCGTCGCTCGCTCTTGTGCACGAGGATTGATCGCG
The DNA here is from genome assembly GCA_903920005.1 of uncultured delta proteobacterium. Classification (GTDB taxonomy): domain Bacteria; phylum Bdellovibrionota_C; class UBA2361; order UBA2361; family OMII01; genus OMII01. Next base: position 1,109 of record CAIXKI010000172.1, on the reverse strand, counting down.
CAACACCTCGACAAATACCGCGAAGAAATTATGCAATCCGTCCCGAAGCTGCTGCACGTACGCGTGCTGATCCGTCGACCCTTTGTTCCCGTACACAGCAATTCCCTGGGTTACAACCGCACCAGAAATATCATGCTCCTTACCGAGGCTCTCCATCACCAGCTGTTGAAGATACTTACTGAAGAGCTCAAGGCGGTCCTTGTAGGGAAGCACAACCATATCCTTGTTTCCCTTACCACACCCGCAGTGATACCAACCAAGAGCCAGCATAGCGGCAGGATTCTGCTTGGTGGCTTTGCGTCGAGTGAGCGCGTCCATATGCGCAGCTCCCGCGAGGAAGGAGTCAACGTCGAATCCCTGCAACGCGAATGGAAGTAATCCCACGGCGCTAAACTCGCTTGTGCGACCACCAACCCAATCCCACATTGGGAATCGCTCCAACCAGCCCTCTGAGATGGCCACCTTATCCAGTTCACTCCCCTCACCCGTTACGGCGACAAAATGCTTCCTCCAATCAATCTTTGCGGCCTCGAAAGCGGCTTTTGCTATAAGCTGTCCGTTACGAGTTTCCTTAGTTCCGCCAGACTTTGATATGACCACAACTAACGTTCGCTCTATGCTCGACAGAGAATAGAGCGCTTTAGCCATACCATCAGGGTCCGTGTTGTCGAAGAACGAGATGGTCATCGGATCGGCAACGGAGCTCAACGCTTGATTTACGAATTGGGGACCCAATGCCGATCCGCCAATTCCAATTACAAGCACGTGAGAAAACTTTCCGCCCGTGGAAGGGGCGAACACGCCGGAATGAACATCCGCGGCGAATTTTTTAATCTTCGCCACTGTACCAGTTATCGCTTCCCGCAGATCTTGTTGAGGAGCGAGGCTCGGTGTTCGCAACCAATAGTGTCCTACCATCCGATTTTCGTCCGGATTGGCGATCGCTCCTTCTTCCAAACTCTGCATGGCCGCGAAGGCCTTCTGCATCGCGGGCTCCATACGAGCGAGATATCCGTCATCGTAAGCGAGACGACTTGTATCAAGTGAGAAGCCACTCTCCGAGTCGAATATCAGTCGGTCTTTAAAACGCTTCCAGAGATCCACTTGCT
>CAIXKI010000171.1 GCA_903920005.1 uncultured delta proteobacterium | reverse complement strand
CTCTAGCCGTAGATCTTTCGGCAGAGTCGTTCCCTACTCCCCGCCTAAAGCAATCCTTCAAATTTCCCAACGCTCCCCGCGGCACGATCCCTACCCTAGAGAAGATTCCGATGATCATCGGTGCCGAACATAACATCGAGAGCCTACGGTTAGTTAAACAGCTTCTATCCTCAATCCCAAAAGGGAGCCGCGTCGGGCTGGCATACGATAACGCCCTCTCAATGTCCGCCGAGGCCCAAAGACTTTGTGCTCAACGTATGGACTCCCCGATAGCTATTCGGATGGCTGCTGAGGAGCTCGGACTTTCACCCATAACTATTGAGCGCGCGGACATTCGCCATTCACAAAAAAACATTCACTTACATACTCAGATCGGGCGCAATATCGAAGCTCTATCGAAACTCCCCCCGAATACAATCGACCGTTCTCTCTACGAGTCGGATAATGAATATCTCCGCTCCAGGCTTGAGTCTCCGAAAGGATGCTACAACAATCAAGTAGAATGCTCGGCTGCTTGGCGATCAGAGATGATGGCCCGAGAGATAGCCCGGATTGGGGGATGGAACGCCCACGATGTTATTGTTGTCAGTCCGCCTCAGGCCCTCAATATCGCCCAGATCTTTCATACAAAAGTATCGCATCTCATAGGCCGCTATTCGTCTGAAGACGAGATGAAAAGCACCCTTCAGACCGCTATGACGGAGCAGGTGGCCCTCCATGAGAACCTACTCGGTCGAAGGAGTTTCAATCGCTTACTCTTCGCGATCCGTCATCCTATCAAAGCCTACAGGAATGGATATTTCGGCTATCAAAACTAACTCGCGCCGGGACGTCTCCAATGCTTACAAACTCCATCCTCCCCCGTAATAGCGTCCGACCTGAAAGGGTCACTCAGGAATTACTATCTCGCGCCACTACCGAGCTGGCGAAGAACACCCTCGATAGAGAAAAAAGGCTCTACACCCTCTTCGAAGCCCGCGCGATCTCTCCTAATACTCCAATCATGGCATCCGGATGGTCCCGAGAAATGGATCCTCTGATTACATCTTACGTCGTTGACCTTCTCTCACGCCAACATAAGGTCTCCCTCCTTGAGATCGGCGCGGGGACAACCTGGGGACGATCCGATATGCATTTTGGAGTGCCCGGCCTCGCGAGAATCCTGAAACACGCCTTTCCAGAAGCCGTGCGAGTTCTTGCCACCGATCGGGAGGCCGGTTTTGACATCTTTTTAGTTGCCCCCGACGGATTCCTTGTACACCACCAGTACCGTGACGATCGCCCACCAAAGGGGCTTGATATATCCATGTGGAAGACTCCAGGGACTCTGGCGGCAACTCCGGTTAGCTTGATTGCTCGGAGTTGCAAGATAGATCCAGAATTCGCCGAATTCCTAAATCATCAGCGTCGGAACTTTGATATCGACGCACTCGATTATCGGTGCCGGCTCTATGTCAGACCTCGAATCGATGATGAGGTGGAGGCTCTCCTCTATGGCGTCAACGCTCAGGGCGGTATCGACTACTACGAGCTTACGGATAATCTCCGCAAACATGGGCACTACGGCAAATTCGACCTCGTCTATGCTCGACATCTCTGTCCCGTATTTTCTCGCAGTCGACTAGAGCACTTGCAGGAAGCGCTTCCCCCGCAACTGCAACAGGTTGCCCGCAATGGATTGGTTCACTTCGATCACTGCCTTCATCCTGACGGGACTCAGGGGGACCTGATTTTTCAGCATCAGACCTTCTTCTAAAATCGTTGAATACTTGCCACGGATACATTTGGACGCTATTTTTCAAAGCACTAAATCTCCTTGGAGGAACGTATGAATCGAACTCTTCTTGCAGCGTCTCTCGCCTCTCTATTTCTCTCCCAGCCCGCTCTCGCGGAGGACATCAACGAGGTGTTCAAGAAGGTGAATGAGTACGTTCAGCAAAAGAACTATCCAAAGGCGATGGAGGAACTGGGCTGGGCCCAAAAAGAGCTTGAGAAGATGCATCAGGCGCGACTCTCCGAGCTTCTACCTGGAGAGATAGACGGCTTCAAAGGCGGCGACACTCAAGTTCAACAGGTGATGGGATTCTCGAACATAGAGCGAGAATATTCTAATGGCGAGAAGAGCGTCCGAGTGGCAATAACCGGCACCGGTGGCGCTGAGGGGATGGGAGGATTAGCTGGCATCGCTAAAATGGGAATGATGATGGGTGGGACTCAAGCTGGCAAAGACCAATTCCGCATCGCGGGTCGTACAGCTAATCTCGACAGCACAAGTGGAACTCCGGAGCTTAGTATTTTCCTTGAGAGCGGTTCGCTTCTCCAGCTCTCGACGAGTGAGGGAGTTGATGGACCAGCTCTCAAGAAATTCGCGGAGGGCCTCAAGGTCGCCGACCTCGATGCATACCTCAAAGGCGCTAAGGGTTAAGGGCTTTTTTGTATCGCATTATTCCAAGTTTAGTTTGTACCTACGGAGTTACATGCAATCGTCCATCCATCCTCCACAAAAAGACCCTATCCAGGAGAGAATCGATTATCACCTCGCATGTCTCGAAGCTCGTAAACACGGGTATCCAGATCCGATAGCTCCATGGAACGTGCCTGACAAAGGGACTTCCAGACCTATCCCTGCGGGCGATTCACTCGGCGCGCTCGCTATGCCGGAGCGCCGCTCGTACATTCAACGCGACCTCCAACCTGCTCAGAAAGAAAATCCTATGTGCGAGCGGAAAGCTGCTCGTTCGGCTAGCCCTTCCGAAAAGCAACCGCGCCCAGTGGAGGGACGTTTTCGGGCAACTGTTGATCGCCCCGTACCTGCCTGGACAAAAACGCCTGCCACTCCCCTGCCCAAACCAATGACACTCGTTAAGGAAAAAGAAGTGCTCGTTGACTCTCTGATGCTCCGCGCTGGCGTTCCGAAATACATCATCCGCGATGAGGGTCGCGTACGATCTGTGATGAGCGCATTTTCCACCTACCAGCGACAAGGCGGAGAGACGAGCCAAACGGCTCTGGTACAAAAATTTGAGATCGCCCGCCCCTTCCTCACCTCCGGAATGAGCAACTTCGTCAAACTAGCGGAGGCTGTCATCCCGGTACTTACCGCTGAGTCGGTACAAGATCTCACCAATGCCCGTCTCACGGCCGAGGAATTTATTGATTCCTGCCCGAGGAAGATTTACTTGTGAGTAAAGCGCTACCCACAGGAAAAGGGGACGCTACCAATTATCCCCGTCCTCTAATTGTGCAAAAAGGTAGCGTCCCTTTTTAATCTCTAGCGCGATCTATCGAGCATGCTTCTCAATCCATGAAGTTATGACATCCAAGGACGCTCGGTCTTTAATGAGTGTGACTTCAACAAAGTGCACCCCACTTTTTGGATCGACTTTGAGTGCGAGCCCATTAAGGTGGAGGAAGATAGCGGTAAGAGCAAACGCAACGCGCTTATTGCCATCTACGAAGGGGTGGTTCATTGCGAGACTCTGCATCAAGGCGGCAGCCTGTTCAGACAGGGATCTATAGTAGCCCGATCGGGGCCGAGCGAGCGCGCTCTCTAAGCTTCCCTTATCAAGAACACCGGCTGCACCTCCGAATCGTTTGATGAGGATGTCGTGCAAGTAGAGCGCCTCTTCGAGGGTGGGATAGAGGGTCTCTTTCATTTGGCGAGCTCTCGGAGCAGCTCCTCATGTTCGCGAATGACATCCTCTACCGCGTTACGGAATGACGGACGAACTTCAACGCGCGAGAGGTACTCGGCGACCGCTTCTGAGACGATAAGAGAGATCGACCTGTCTGAGGCTTGCGCATACTCACGCAGTTTAGCGAGGACCTCTTTGTTCATCTTTGTACTGAATTTATCGGTGGTGTCCATGAGTGATAGGATGTCATGACAAGTCATGACGGGTCAAGATTTATCCACCTCGGGCTATGAATCGCAGCAAATCATAAGATAAAACCGCAACTTACGAAGATCTCGCCTGGAGACTCCTTGACGCTTCCGTACGCTCGCATGAGGGATATTGTCGCCCTTACGTTATTGCCCAAGCCAAGCTATCTCCAAGCTATCTCCAAGCTATCAAGCTATTTCTCCAGAGACCGCGCGGCAAGACATCCGAGTCTCGTATGATTTAAAATCATCTTCCCGCTTAAGCGGAACCGGAGGGTTACGGACGTTGCGCCGCTGCTAATTGTGAACTGAAGCGTCGCATAGGAATTGGCTACCAGGTAATTTAGGCAACTGCCTGGTCTTCTGAGATTTACCGATACGCTTTTAAATCATACGGCTTCCGGCTTGTTACTGCGCGGTCTCTGAGAGAAATAGTAGAGGGACTGACACGAGTTTCTACGATGCACTACACTCAAAATTGAGCTGTGCCAGCTCGCCTCTCGATCCATTACTAGCAAAGCTTTGTTGGTAAATGACCGTCGCTCCATCAGTAGCAAGCGGAACAACGGCATGCACACTACCGAGAGATTTATTGCTAATACCCGACCGGAGCCCCTTTCCACGCGAAGCGCTGGAGTCTCCCTGACGCGATACATCCACATAGAGCGCTGGAGCAGCGTCAGCGCTTGGCAGCTCACGGGCTGTCATTACGACCAGACACAGCGTGCCCTCAAAGGCCCCTCCTCTAAAATCTTTCTTGTTCACACACAGATTTTGGTGGAGCCATGCTTCGTCTGGGTTCTTCTGTAAGTCGAGAGAGAAGGAGCTAAACTTCTCTCCGAATTCGGTGCGTGGCTTTAGTGTCCTAGGCATAGATTTCGAGGATTGCTGTAAGATCACCGTGCACGTCAGAGGTTTAGAATCAGCTGCTACCACGGCGGGAACCAAAAAAAGCACAGCAAGTAGCGAACAGATCGAATGTTTCATTGTCAGGGTCTCCCTTAGTCTCTGTGGCACGGCATAAGCGGCATCAGCAGACCTCGATAGGCAATGTATGTGCCATAAGAAAAAAGAAGAGGGGAAGTGAAGCTACGCCACACCTCTAGTAAGCAGTCGCTTGAATTTGGGATAGTTTATGCATAACTCCAACACAAGCCCGCTACTAAAATCACCAACTCTGAGAACACAATGTCAAAAAAGTGGCATCGCTCTCCTACTCAATTGACATCGGCTCGGATTCCGCGCGGCATCGCAGGAATAGAGTAGCGTCCCCTTTCCCATACGGCTTCCCGAAATAGCGGAGGATAGATTTGCTATTTGGTAAGAAGATGTTGACATCGCGCACTTCTCGTCGGAGTTTCCAGTGCGATAAGCTCCTTCCTCATCTTTATTCCCCCAAGGGGCGTAGACGACCGCTATAGTAGCGCACGCCAAAAATAATATTCCGATTAATACTGACGCACCTAGCGCCGTCGGATACCGCCGCCATGAAATCCGCACCCCGTAGGCGCAACTTAAAAAACCGATCACTATGTGTACTTCTTCAACCATCCAATGACCGTGTTGGAATAGCGATTCGACTGCCACAAGAAATACAAGCCACACAAAGAGGGTACTACCTACGATCAGTAATTCAACGCATGCTTTAGGCCATTTCAGCAACCAACCGACCGACGCCGCCCCGATAGCTACCAAAGCCCCTATCCCCCCAAGAAGGGCGGGAATTACTTGTAGTGCGAATATCAGAGCCATCGGAACAACCTCCCCGCCCGCGCACTTTGAATCCGCGTCAAATATCATAAAGCGCTACCTCACTCGTACTTTATGGTCCTTCCATTGACGGAGCGCTCCTAATGGCTAGCAAGTGGCAGAAATTATCGACTAGCCCGCGGGATATAGGTAGGCTTCTTTACTATGATGCGCATCGACAACGAAAAAGTTTGAGAGGCGAAGAGCGTTTTCATAGTAAGAAAAACCAAATCTGCGTTGTGGCCACCTTCCCGCGCTACTAGTCCAAAAAGATCAATCGCATACAGCGGGGTCACAAGTAGCTCCGCCCTGAAGAGGGGCGGAAATACTCTCGGAAGACAACAAGCGCTGGTATCGCCCCATTAACTTAACTTCCCCAGACGGACATAACTGCTCTTCGGGCATGAACCAACTACTAGCAAAAAAGCGATCGATCCTCCCTTTCCTTCGAGAATTTCTTGATACATGCCGCTTGCATCAAAACGCTCTGCGATAATCGACTTCCTATTAAGGGTCACGTGAAACTGGTCGGACATTGACCCAGATTAGGTCGAACATACTCCCGTTGTGGTCTCCTGGGAGACAGAGTAGACATATGCGTACTGGGCTATTAAGGCTATCTCGTCATGAAAATCTCAAAAACTCTCTACCTCTCTCTGGCGCTCACCATTTTCGCTAAGCCCACGGTAGCTCTCTCGGATGAAGAGCCCCGAGGAATCCTCGCGACCGGAGAATGCTTAAAGAAAGTAACGCAAGACCGTGGCGCTGTGACAGTCTCTTCAACCCTCGTCCTCCAAACGCCACGCGAAGCCTCCGAGAAGGTGATTAAGGCACACGAAAAACTCAAAGCCGAAATTCGCGCCCTAAAACTACCTGACATGGAGGTAGACACCGCGAACTATTCCGTGAACCAAGAGTGCTCCTACAACTCAAAATCAGAGAGAACGTGCACTGGATATCGGGCAACTCTTGGAACCAGATTTGAGACATCAGACATTCCTAGCCTTGGAGAGATAATCTCAGTCGCTTCTCAGAACGGCGCTCAGGATGTTTCTGACCTGGCAACCTTCGTATCTCCCGCAAAGCTCAAGGCCGAGCGAGAAGGATGCCTGGAAACCGCCACTCAAAACGCAAGGGCAAAGGCGCTCCGACTCGCGGCAGGCGCCGGCGTTACTCTTGGGAAACTCTTATCGCTGAGTGAGCGAGGCGACGGAGGACCATCGTACCCCATGCAAGGTCGCGCCTTCTCCGCATTGAGCTCAATCCCTGAGGCTTCCGCGGGCGTTCCCTCGATAGACGCCAAACCTACGGATCTTACAGTGTCCGTCACATCGATGTATGCTATTCAGTAGCTATGAATCCACCCCTTACGTGGTCCATCGATCATATCGGTTTGGCCGTCACTAACCTCGACGAAGCGATCGCAACCTACGCTGGACTCGCGCACACATCGGTCACTCTGCGAGAACGCCTCGAAAAACATGGTGTGGAGATTGCGTTTATTAGTACTGGCGGATCAAAGATAGAGTTGCTCTCAACGTTGGATCCCAAAAACTCTCTTAGCCGTTTTCTTCAGAACCGCGGCCCGGGCCTGCACCACATCGCCTATACGGTATCGAACATCAAAGACGAGTTATCAAGGCTCTCCAAACTGGGGGTCACCCTCATCGACGCCACCCCGCGCCCAGGGGCAGCCGGTACCTCGATCGCCTTCCTTCACCCCTCTTCGTTTTGTGGGGTACTGACAGAATTAGTTGAATATCCGACACCTTAGCGACCATTCACTCAGCAAATAATTTGGCGAAGCGATCACGAAACTGGTATCATGGTGGCCGCTGGGGGAAAGCTATGATGCTCAAAACTGTGACAAAATTCTGTTCCGCGTTCATCGCATGCGCGCTACTCCTTGCGACGCGTCCCTGCTTAGCCGAAGGGCCTCCGTGCGAAGAGCAAGCAAAGGAATGCCTTACACGTTCGGGCACTGCCCGCGAAACGTGCCTAAACCGAATAGCCTGCTCTCAGGCAACATTTGGAAGCCTCCTTTCGAAAAGAACACAACTCGCCCCATCAACTGCGCAAGACAACCTTGAGGGACCTGCCTTCCTCGGCCCTCAAATTATCGACCGACGCTGCGTAGCCAACTTCGACTCTGCCCTCTCTGCGGCGCTCATTAAGGGCCCTATCTCCGCGGAGGGAGTTGAGGCCCTGAGCGTTTCTCTCGACCAATGCTTACGCTCCTACGCGCCTGACATCACACGCCCTTAACGTAACGGCTTACGCATAAGGTCCACTCTGCCCATGGCCGAGAACCTTACGATTGACTGGCATTTCCGATGAAGGGTAGCCTCTCCCCATGGCAAGCACTGCATCAGCTCTCGTCGGACTTATAATGGGCTCCCAATCTGATTGGGACACCCTCTCATCAACCGCTGAAACACTTACCTCGCTAGGGATTCCATTCGAAACCAAGGTCGTGTCGGCGCATCGTACACCGGCACTTCTGGTATCATACGCGTCCGAGGCGGCAGGACGTGGTCTTGAGATTATTATTGCGGGCGCAGGAGGAGCTGCCCACTTGCCGGGCATGTGCGCCTCTATGACCCACCTTCCTGTAATTGGAGTTCCGGTAGAATCAAAAGTTCTCAAAGGGGTAGATTCCCTCCTCTCTATTGTTCAGATGCCGAGCGGTATCCCAGTGGCGACCGTAGCGATCGGCAAAGCCGGCGCGATCAATGCGGCCCTTTTGGCAGCAAGTATCCTTGGATTAAAGTATCCGGAGTTCTCAACGGCTCTTCAGACTTTCCGCTCACGACAAACAGAGG
>CAIXKI010000170.1 GCA_903920005.1 uncultured delta proteobacterium | reverse complement strand
GAGAGTTCCAACAAGCAGGCGAGGCCGCCGGCCCTCCAGGTTCCTTGAGGTTTGTGGCAAGCCCGCACGGCTCCGGGCCAGCAGACCCCATGAATTACAAGGTTTTTCCAGGACAAAAACCCCTCAGGAAACAGCGAAAAACTGTCGATATTACCAACGTCCCCCGTGCGGAACGGACTCTCTTACTGACGTATCGCAGTACAACCTTTATCGGCTAACGTTGCTATGTCAGAACCTATCAACCTCATTACAACTCTCTACGTTGACTACGACTCGGCTCGCCAAGACGAGCTTAGAGAGTGCCTCCGCCGGAACATCGAGAACACACACATCACCCGCATCTTCGTTTTGGTTGAACGAGGAGCTGACCTCGAGCCACTTTTAAAACACCCGAAAGTTGTGGCACTCGTCGTACCGGTCGGAAGACAAACGTACTCAAACTTCATCTCCATCGCGAACCATTACTGCCGGGAAGAGGTCGTCGTCTTTTCACACTCCGACATATTTTTTGACGATACCATCTCGCTTACACCACGCCTCCTTCGTGGCGACACACTCTTTGCGATGACGCGTCGAGAACTAGAAACTGACGGAAGCGCTCCGTGGTCCTTCAGCCAACGAACAAGTGACTCATGGGCACTTCGTGCGCCGATTACAGCAAACAACACAGAGATCGAGGTCGGTCAACCTGACAACGATAGTCTCTTCGTAGGTCGAATGATTCGTGCTGGATATTCAGTTCAAAATATCTCCCTAGATATCCACTGTTTTCACATGCACCGATCGCGCAAGCATCAGAGCGATCGCGAGGGAGCCGTTCACCGTGAGGAAACCGAGATGGCCTATCCAGTCATCTCCGGAATCGCGCCAAAAAGGGCATGCGATGCCCCAACATCGGGGCCCATTGTCGTAGATGGCGCCGCTCTCGCTCAGAACTCCAAGAACGCGTCATTTTGGCTTTCAGTGTTCATGGAGTGGCAAGAGGGCGCCCCTAAGAGCGAGGTAATCGTACTCGATCGCTCAGGTTCTACCGAGCGCCCACACACACTCATCACATACGACGCCCCGCCGCTCAGTAACGACCTCATCAGTTCGGTTCGTGAGGTTAACGGCGTGATGGCCCGAAAACTTGGGGCCTCTCTCTTCCTTTCAACCGGCGACTCTACCGCGCTCGGCGTTCCTAGCGTGGTGCTCGCCACCTCCGCCATTCCCGAGCTATTAAAACTCGATGTTGATACTTTTCAATATAGTCGAGGACTCTCATTTCACCTCGCAGACTTCGTACTGTGTGCGTCCCCAGCTATTAGAGAGGTCCTTGAAGACCGATATCACCACCTCGGAAGCTCCAAGTTCATCGATGCCCCAATGTGGTACGGACTTCGCCAGGTCTTGGCAACACTCCCTCCGGAAGAACGCGCATCCGCGCGACAGAAGCTAAAACTCGCCGAACGCTTCGTTGTCTTTGCCGGCGACCGCACCCCAGCACTCAACAACGCTAACCTCCAAATCGTGGCGCACGCCCTCAGAGAAATAGGGAGCCTCGGAATCGTCTTTATCGGCGGAGCCATACACCTTGAAGAGTCGGTACGTTCGCTCTTTCAGCACATCCCCGTTCGACACATCTCAGAGGAGTCTCAGGAAACGATCCTTACACTCGCCGCGGCGGAAGCCTTTGTCATGCCCCAACTTGGCGAAGAGGAAGGCGAGTGGACACACGTCGCTCTTGCCGCAAGCTGTCCGGTTGTTCGAAGCCGTTGGCACCACACGCACCGGGACGGTCTTGGAACCATCTTCTTCTCGCCTCACTCTCCCGACGGCCTCGTGGCAATCCTTCGCACTCTCATAGGCGGAGCTCGGGAGGCCGTTGGACTCCACGCTTCGCTCCGCGTCGCCGAGGAAGCAAAGCTTTCGAACGCGCAACGAATCATGCACTTAGTAAAAACGATTCAGCACGTGAATTCAACGCCGCTGGAACCCTCTCGACAGCCCATCCAGGCGAGAGACGAAGCT
>CAIXKI010000169.1 GCA_903920005.1 uncultured delta proteobacterium | reverse complement strand
GGTTGCGACAAGCCGGCGAGGCCGCCGGCCCTCCAGGGACAACCGTCGCGGGTTCGGGCGAATCGTAGAATGACGCGGGTTCGGGCGAATCATACGAATATCGCGGGCCCGACACCCGACCCAACCCATTGAAACAACTAGCCAAAAGCTGTCGAATATTTAATGAAGCATTTATCCCAAAAGTGCAGATAACACTCATACGAGACGGCTAGAGCCATGGACATCCACGGAGAGCCTCTCTTACAGTATTGGATTGGGTAGAAGAGTACGGTGTCTATTTCTCGTTGGTGTAGACGACACGCCACACGAACGAGAAATAGCACTGAAAGATTTTTAAGGTTTTTATCAGGTATCAATGTCTGTCTCTCTCGCTCGGCCTGGTCCTACATGAGATCCATTCGCAAGGTCTCCTGTGGGACCAGACCGGTCAGTGACAAATACGAAGAGTCTGACATCAAGGGAAGCGCTCACCATTGGGTGAAACGTTTTCTAAGAGCAGGCTTGCCGTAACAGTCACAAGAAAGAACAACATGAAAAAATACATTATCGCTATCATCGCCGCTACCGCCACCGCGTTCGCGCAACAGTCGGCCCCTGCTCCTGCCCCTGCTCCTCAGACCTTCGTCTTGGGAGAAGTGGTGCAGTATCAGGGTCGTCCTCACCGCGTGGTGTTGGAGCCGATCGTGCAAACGGTTGTTGCTGCCCCTGTGGCTGCCGCTCCCGTTGCCGTCGCTGCTCCTGCCGCTGTGCAGTATGTGCAGCCCGTCGCCGCTCCTGCCCCTGCCCCCAGTAATGGTGCCGGCAAGTATGTGCAGGACGTGGTCGTGACTGGTGCTGGTGGTGCTGCGCAGGGGGCAATCTTGGGAGCCGTTACTGGACGCAACGTCGGTAAAGAGGCTCTCGGGATGGCTGGTGGTGCTGCAGGTGGGAAAGTCGTGACGGATGTCATTGGTGGCTTTCTCCGACGCTAATCCCACAACAGTTTCAAGAGTCCGGCATATGTCTCTAGCTCTCAAAAAGCTTTTGCATATGCCGGACTCCTTCAGGATTACATATCTTTCAGTGCATTTCTTCCATTTTTCATATGAGTGCAGTTTCCGCTCACACTTCTATCATCCCCCTTACGCGTGACGCGCGCAACCTTCTTGACCGTGCGGACAAAGTGATTGAACGCTTTGGTACATGCTCTATCAAGCTTAACAAACTAGACCTACAGGTCATCGCTCTCAGTGCTGACAAGATAGGTCTCACGGGACGTGCCCGTACAGGCGAGCGGCTTTTTAGTGTAGTCCTCTCTGATCGCCACGGGATATCGTATGAAGACGATCCTCAAGGAGCAAAGTTTCACAAAATGATCGGAGAGGGCGACAAGGCGTTTCAGAAACTCAGCAAGCCTTTAGACATCGCGTATGAGACAGGCCGAAGCGTAACGCCTCTCTCTAATCTGATTGAAACCTCGGGAACCGAGCACTCGCTCCCAAAATTGCCTACGAAGACCTCCCCGAGCCAAAAACCGCTCTCTCTAGAACAGGAGGCGCGTTCCGCCTGCGATACGTTGAACAGAATACTCTCCGCAACCCCAGAGGTTCCCGGAGGTCTTGCCAGAAGGGTCGACGATGGAAGTGGATATCGGGACGTCTGGGTCAAGATCTCCCGACGGGACGATCTTGAATCGTTCCACATTACGTACTGTCCATCCGACGGGTTGCCGTTCTCAAGATACGCCGAACACAGCCCCGACCAAGACATCTTCGTTTCTCCAAACACGATCCGATATCACCCGTATGGTCCGAGTCCGCATCCCGATCCAGCCGAGAGTGTGCGAGCACTACACAGATTCATAAGATTTTTCGAGACCTCAAACGACCCCGCCATCCGAGCATAACGCCGCTAGCAGGGTGCTGACGTGCCCACGGTGTGATACACACACCGTATGTCCAAAGAATCCTCGTACGACGCTCTCGTTATTGGCCTTGGTGCAATGGGGTCCGCGACTCTCTATCACCTGGCAAAAGCCGGTATACGCGTGCTCGGCATCGACCAATTCGCGCCACCTCATCCTCATGGATCGTCGCATGGTGAAACTAGAATTACTCGACTCGCTATCGGCGAAGGGGAACGGTACACCCCGTTCGCTCTACGCTCTCACGAACTGTGGAGAGACCTTGAAACAGAGCACAACACAAAGCTGCTCTTTCCAGTAGGCGGCCTTGTTATCGGAGACAACTCGCGGAGAGGTTTCTTTCACAACAAGCCAGACTTTCTCGGCACTACCATCGCCGCGGCCCAGAAGCACGGCATTCGGCACGATATCCTCTCTTCTCAGGAGCTACGAAAACGGTTCCCCCAATTCAATGTGGCCCCGAATGAATCCGCTTACTTTGAATATGAAGCCGGATACCTCAACCCCGAAGAGTGTATTCGAACGCAGCTACACGGGGCACAAAAGCACGGCGCCACGATCAAAACGAACCAACGTGTATCAGGTATTCGACAGACCCCTCTCGGAACGATCGAGGTAATCACAGACGAGGGTACCTACAGCGCCGAACAGATCGTCGTTACAGCAGGACCATGGATCCAAAAACTCTTTCCCGATACGTTTCCAGCTCTCCGCGTGACTCGACAAACCTTACATTGGTTTCCGACGGGGCGGCATCACGCGCTTTTCACTCCGGAGCGATGTCCAGTTTTCATTTGGTCCTTTAGCGATAGGGAGGATGGTATATACGGATTTCCCGCAGTCGACGGGCCACGTGGAGGAATCAAGCTCGCCTCGGAGCGATACGAATCCTCAGTAGACCCCGACCACGTTGACAGAATAGTCCCTGAGCTGGCGACCACAACGTTCTTCAACGACTACATTAAAGACCGAATGCCCCACCTCTCTCTTCCGTGCATTCGACATACGACCTGCCTCTATACCGTCACACCAAACTCAGATTTCGTGATCGGACGACTGCCTCACCTGCCGCAGTGCCTTGCGATCTCGGCGTGCTCCGGGCACGGATTTAAACATTCCGCCGCGGTCGGCGAGGCGGCTGCTCAAGTCATAGCAAAAGGCTCCTCCGTACTCCCCCTCGACGCCTTTCCGATTCCCTTCCACCGCCCCAGCACCATCACCTAACCACCTGATTTAATGGCCCTCTACCCCATGCAGCTTAAGGCGGTCATTTTGCTCGAGTATAAACGCGGAGATATTTCTGGTGAACGCAAAACAGCTCACGTATCCTGTTGAAGGCGTATCAACTTCTTTAGGAACCACACGATATGAAACGAATCGCTTTTATTCTGCTAGCGGTCTCCGCTTTTTGCTCCTCCGCGCAAGCAGCTCCGAACTACAAAACGGCACGTACTGAGGCTAAGACTCTGGCAAGAGCTGAGACAAAATTCGCAAAGCTCGTCGCGAAGCTCTCCGCGGCCGATCGCGAGAAACTTAAAGCCGCGCTTGAAAAGTCCGGGACTGACTCAGATAGCGATGGAGCAAGTGACCTCTATGAACGAGCCCGAGGCAGCGACCTTTGTAGCATCGACTCTGATGGCGATGGGGTCGATGATGGCGATGATCAATTCGAAGATAGTCCTGACGGGGACGGAGATGGCAATCCTGATGGCACGGAGGTAGAGGCTAAGGGAACGATCGCCTCTTTTGTCGATCCCATCCTCATCGTAGGTGGAAAGACTTTTACCGTAACCCCTCAAACTGTATTTAGGGGGCGAAACTTTACCAAGGAAAGTCTGGTCGCTGGACAGTGTATCGAGGTCGAGGGCCACGGCCTGAACGGCGCAAACACCGCTGACAAGATCAAGAAGGACGATGACTGCTAACAGGACAACAACTCTCTATCTGCATAGATAGAAAGTTATCGCAAGGCCGGCCTAGTTGCCGGCCTTTTTTATTTTCGCCCCCGCACCATGGGATGCAGCGTTCCAACCCTCACGCAAGAGTTTTAATTTTTTTTCGTTCGCTTTTATCCCCTCGACAGAGCGCGGTGGTTTGATTACCACAGTAACTTCGTTACGTGTCCGAAGTAGTTTCGAGTTCCATGACCGCCGCACCAGCAGTACAGATCGCTCCACAATCGATAGGATCCGAGATCAAGCTTCGCCCTTGGCAACAAGAGGCGTTTGGCTCGTATAGAGACTGCGTGCTCAGAGGAGAAAAAACGCTCCTTCTCGAAGCGACTCCCGGAGCCGGAAAAACAACGGCCGCCCTCGTACTTGCCCTACATCAGATGAGAAAGCGTGGGGCATCACGGATCGGTATCGTTGTGCCTACCGCGCATCTTAAAGGTCAGTGGGCCCGATCAGCTCTCTCGATGGACCTCCACCTCGACAGCTCCTTCTCGAACGGAACGGGAATATTGGCTGGAGATTTTAACGGATTTGTTGTGACCTACCAGCAGGTCGCTCAAAAACCAGGGCTCTTCCGTCGCCTTACCGAAAACTCCTGCATCATCCTTGATGAGGTCCACCATGCGGGAGACGGCCTCTCATGGGGAGACGGACTTAGATCAGCGTTTCATGACGCCAAGTTTATAATCTGCCTGAGCGGCACCCCTTTCAGAAGCGATAACGCGCCTATACCGTTCGTCTCGTACGACGACCTTGGTTTTGGAGTACCAGACTATTCTTATTCATACAGCCGCGCCGTCGAGGAAGGAGTATGCCGACCAACCGCGTTCTTTACCTATGGTGGAGAGGTTGGATGGCGAGACGATGCGGGAGAAGCGTACGCCCTCTTCTCCGATGAACTCGACCACATCGGGCAATCACGACGCCTCAGAGCGGCGCTCGATGGCGACAGCGGCTGGATTACGCCGATGCTCAAAGACGCCCATGACATGCTCATGACGACTCGTCGAGAGCATCCAAACGCGGGAGGACTTCTCGTCGCCGCGGACCAGACATCAGCCCGAAAGCTCGCGAAGCTCTTGGCTTCAATATCAAAAACCTCTCCGGTCGTTGTTCTTTCTGAAGAGACCGAGGCTGCCCGTAAGCTGAAGCGATTTCGGGATTCATCAGAGCCGTGGCTCGTCGCATGCAACATGGTGAGCGAAGGGGTCGACATACCACGGCTACGGGTCGGTGTGTACGCAACGACTGTGCGAACGAAGATGTACTTCAGGCAGTTTCTCGGCCGCATCGTTCGCCGCATACCAACCCTCAAATGCCTTCAGGTCGCGTACTGTTATCTCCCCGCCGATCCAACGCTCACTCGACTAGCCGAAGAGATCGAGAACGAGATTCGACACTGCATACGGCCGACCGGTGAAAACGACGACATCTTCGATCGCGCCGAAGAGCGGCAAACAGAGAAACCAGACCGTCCTTCATGGGAGGCCCTGAGCTCTCACAATAGCGGCCTCAACTCCGTTATCGTACACGGAAATCAACTCTCCCTCTTTGCGGGAGACCAACCTATAGAACTTCACTCCGCGGTCACGCAGAAAGTCGAAGCGCGCCTCGACGAAAAACGCACCCGAGCCGAGGAGAAAGCTTTCCTCACCGTTGAGGTGCGAAAGCTCGTTAACATGCTTCACAAAAAGACAGGCCGCACACACGCCCAGATCCATTCCCAGATAAATGCTCAACAAAAGGTAAAGAGCCAAACGGCATGCACCGAAAAGCAACTCAGAGAGCGAATCAACCTTATCCGGCAACTGCTCTAATCGCGCCCTCCCGCATTATCCCAATAGAAAAACAGCGCAACGTTTCGTATACCTAGAGAGGGGCTTCATACACCCCTTTCGAGCATTATGACGGGAGACTGAGGAAGTATCGGCCGGATGAACGCACGACATCTCATTAAAATAGCGATCTGGCTCCTAGCCGTAAGTAGCACCCTCTTTCTTTTCTGGATGAGCTCTACCTTCGCGAAGTTTCGATACGAACCAAGCAAAGACCCGAGCAACTACGTTCTGCTTTCTGAGGCCTTCCTGAAACAACAGCTCCATTTCGATGTGGTCCCTGAGCAGGAGCTGATCGAAAATCCAGATCCGTACAATCCATACTCTCGGCGCTATCCATCTTTTATCTGGGATGCCTCTTGGTACAATCAAAAATATTTTCTCTATTTCGGACCGATCCCGGCGCTTATCCTCTACGCTCCAAGCCTCGTCCTATTTCATCACCCTCTGACGGACGACGTTGCAATCATACTATTGTCGACCCTCGCCATCGTCGCTCTTGGCGCAACATGCCTCTCCGCCTCTCGCCGATTATTGAACCTCTCTCCCCCGGGAGGCCTTCTACCATGGTTTTTCTATGTAGCGTTTGGATCAAGCCTCTCTCTCCAACTCGGAGGAGGAATGTATGTGGTAGCCGCGTTAAGTGGCATGCTCTTTCAACTGCTTACTCTCTTTTTTCTTATTCGCTGCCTCACGGCGCAGAGACCAGCGCGTGGGTACGCGCTTCTCGCTGGCGTTTCAGCCTTGGCAGCGATCGGTTCACGACCAACTCACATGCTAGTCGCTCTATGTGCAGGACTCCTCCTGTGCATCTCCGCCCTTACGGTCAAGGATAGCAAAATAACGCCGAGAACTATCGCCACCTTCGCGGCACCCCTTTTTCTTGGAGGGGCTATCCTCGCTTGGTACAACTACGCGCGTTTCGATAGCATCTTTGAGTTTGGCCTCTCATATCAGTTAGGCCTCGATGACTTCACAAAACAACCTCTCTGCGCTCTTCAGAACGTGCTCAATCAGCCACGACTCCTCTCCGTGCAAGCATGGTATCTTCTTCTACAACCGCCATATCTTGTCGCCGAATTTCCGTACCTCTCTTTCAAACGTTTTCCACCCCGAAGCCTTATAGATTCTGACCTCACGTATCTTGGCGCCGACGCCGTGACGGGCCTGTTCGCGGTATCTCCGCTCCTCATTCCAGGCCTCATTGCGACACTGATATACTGGCGCGCGTTTCCTACGAACGCGAAACTCTTCTTCGGTACCTGTCTGGCTATTGGCTTTACGATTCTGGCGTATCTCCACACCTGTATCTTCGCTGCTGCCCGGTATCTCTTTGAAGCGATCTCCGTCTTTAGCGTAGTATCTTTGCCTGCGCTATGGTTCGCGTGCCGCTTCAGCCGTCGCTCCTGGGTTCGATGGTTCTGGAGATCTGTGGTCGCCATCGGACTCGTAATCGGAGTGACTATCGGACTTGCCGGCGTTCTTGATGGTCACTTCAACAAGGGGCCCGCTATACGAGCGCTCTTGAACGGGGAGGATCCTGCCGAGGCGTATGAGAGTTAACCGCAGCTTTGGTATTTTCGCCCCAACGGGCAGCAAACACGACTCCCCTACTCAGAGCTAGAAATTCGCGAAAGATTCTCCCAGAGCATCTTTGTCGGTGTCGTCTTCATCATCTACTTTCGACTGAAAGATATCCAATCGCTTTACCGGCTCATTATTTTTAGAACTGGTGCCTTTTTGCTGGGCGCCCGTTTTTGATCCGAGCTTAGAACCAATAGCTGCCGAGATCTCGATACCTTTTCTTTCTACGCCGGCTTGCTTCTTCTGCTTATCTTTACGTGCCAGGTCTCGAGCCTTCTGCTCCTCTGCTTTTATATCCCTCCGCTTTTGCCCCTTTCCTCGAACGGGATAACGAAATCGACGGGGTCGCAAGCCTGACACACCAGGAAAATCCTCTACTTCGAGAAGCTCCATGACGCGAGTTGCTAGGTCAAGTTGCATAAGATGAGACTCAAGGCCGGATTTTCTGATGTTCGGAATCGCTCTCCGGAGAATTTTGTCAACTCGCTTCAATATCGATAGCCGCCGCGTCTCGAGGGTCTCTCTCTTGGAAGAAAGACGCTGCCTCGACTCTCGAACTTTAGTACGAACGGCCGATCGATCCTTGTTGATGCCTGGACCTCCCTTACTTCGCCGAGCGACAGCCTCAACCGGTGGACGAAACCGCCCCCTTAGACCAGAGGATTCTCTGAGCCCTTCCTTGGCACCCTGTCGGGACTCAGCCGACCTGGAATCAGTGCGCCCCTTGTCAAAACTGCGGCCACTATCTCTCTGCGACCTTACCTGCTCTCGATTTGAAGCTGCGCGTGTCGGTGTTGTTTCAGTCGACGGCGCCGCACGAGTAGCTGCTTTTTCGAATCCAGCACCCAATGCGCCACGCACCGTTTGAATACTATTCTGTGGCGTCGTGCGAGGAGCCGCTCCCCCTAAAGACCTCATCGCAGCGCTAGCACCCCTCTCTTGGGATGAACCTGTAGTGACACCTATCTTTACCAAACGTTCCTGATTTGAAGGGGTCGCACCCACAACCTTTGTTGGCACACCCCCCTTCTCTAGCCCCTGCGTCGGAGCTCCCGAAACACGCTCCACATTGACTCCTCGCTCTACTCGGCGAGATTCAGGTACTCTTGACGCCGACAAGCGCTCTCCTTGCTCTCGAGGCAACGAGCCTCTCGGGGACCCAGAACTTTCCCTTTCTAAAACATCCTGCTTTCGAGCCTCCCGGCTACTCTGCGCAGACGTAGAGGATTCTGCACGCGCACTAGCACTGACGGTTCGACGAGAATCCGGAGTCGATGCATTCAAGCTAACAGCCTCCCTGGAGTTCCCTCGATCACCCACACTCGTCCTTGCGACTTCTGAGCCTGTCGTCATTCGATCGGTTTGCCAACCTATATACCCTGTCTTTCGCTCCAACAAAGGCGCCCCAGCATTAGGTGACGCACGCGACGAAGACGGGGAGTCTTGCGAAAGCCGAACATTCTCGCCGATCGCCGTGCCTTTTGAAGAACCCTCACGCTTCGCGTCTGCCGTAGAAACAACACTCTTCGTTTCCGACCGAGAGACTCCCCCAGATGTCTCCAAACTTGCGGGTCGCAACGCAGCCTCGCCGCCGCGAGCAGCGGATCGCTCTGGTGATGGAGTGGTAGAGGAATGCCCAGAGACACCTCCGCCGACTCGGGACCCGGAAGGAGAAGCCTTGATAGGTGACGCTTCGGGACCTACTCCCTGCTGAGAGACCGCGCCTCCTTTACCCTGTGACGGTAGCGGCGCCTCTATTTTAACAGCTCCAGTCGCGGCGTTCGCCACACTCTGCAAGGGTGGCGTCATTGTACGATTCACAGGCGCACCTTGCGACCTACTGCCTGCATCCATACTGGATCCCTGCGGCGGTGTCGCAATCACTTTGGCTTGGATCGGTTGAGGAGACTCAGTTCGAAAGTTTGCGTTTACCGGAGGTGCTGCCGTGAAGGCCGCAGCAGGGCCTTGCACAGGACCCTTATTGCCCTCTAACCGGCCGGCGCCTCCAGTGCCTAAGCCCGGCGGTGACTTAGCCATCTCAGAAAGAGCTCCAGCGCTCGGTCCCGGAGGCTTTCCGAAGTCGAACTTTTTCGCTTTGCTCAAAACGGCGAGGGCATCAGCACCTCGACCTATCTCAGCGGCGACCTTGCCCATCGTCTCCGCCTTGAGGTCGCAATTACAATTCGCGCCACATCCTTGAGAGAGATCGCCGGGCATAACCTACTTCGATAGATCCAAAAGTTGAGTTCCTCGCTGAGCCCACGAGAGCTCCGCGTTTGCGTGCGCCAACGCCTTCATCATCGTACCTCGCTCTATCAGATGTTCGATCGTTTCAACGATCTGCTGACGAGCCAATCCTTCCTCTATGCCGTTTCTGATCAGCTTTGCGTAGATCGCAAAGGCTTCATCGCCAAGGTCAGCTTTTCCATTAATATAGGGTGGTTCTGCCAATAAACGAGCCCCAGCGAAGAACAATCGGGATGCCGACACCTCCTGAAGATGGCCGAAGTAATCCTCCAGAGCGGCTCGCTCGGCTGGCTCGGCTGGCAACGAGTGATCAACAAGCGCCAAATCGACCCCCAGAAGCGCTTGCGCTCGAAGCGCCCTCTCATCATTCGCGTACTCCTCTCCCTGAAGCCGCTGCGCCTGGAACACCCGGAATTTTGAATAGCCGATGGTCGCTAGCAGAAAGCCTGTATATGCGTCTCGTCGAACCTCGGAGTACGCTTCTGGAATAGCGGGTAGCGCATTTAGGAGCGCCACTCCTCGAAAGAAGGCGATATCAGCTTCGGGCTCCGCTGCCTGATAAGGATTACTAACCGCCGAGTGATACGCCTCCCCTACTCGTTCAACAAACTCGAGCGAAAACTGCGGTATACCTATTGAGGCTACATGCTTCTCCTCTAAATCTGCGGTGGCCGCATCAATTCGCAACCAGCTTCTACCTGGCAGAATCGCGCTTGCAGCATGGCGTGGAGACACGGAGATGCGGCCATTTATGTAATCGAAATCACATTCCCTCTGATCGTCCCAGACTACCCCCTTTGCTCGACATATTTGAACGGATGCCTCCGCGAGCCCTCTCTGAATTTCATCACCAGAGATACCGGGATGAAGCACGACCACAAGTTGGCTGTAATTGGCACGATGGGCCCCGAAAGCCGAATCTCTTTCTCTATCCACAAAACGCGGCATCGAGAGGCTCCCTATTCCACCGAAAGAGCCGAGCACCTCGTCGATCTGAACCTTATCAATAGTTCTTACGTCGCCGACGGCAGTAAGTAATCCCACTCGGACGCCTTGTGCGGCGTGGCTTCGAATGAGGGCCTCTCCGTCCTTCGTATTTTCATTAACGTGAGTTATCCCAACGCTATCTGCCGAAGCTGCGCACAGGATCGAGACCTCCTGCGCCATCGGCGTGCCCTGATCAAATACCTGCGCATTCACGAGAGCAACAACATGAGGTACCGTCTTTATGGGGAGGCGCTCCCAGAGCGCGAGGCGCACACGTTGCGGATCTGTTACCCCTGAACATTCGACTACGATGGTATCGACTTTTTGTCCGAGAAAGTGATTGACGGCTTGAACCAACTCATCCTGAGATTTGCAACAAACACATCCACTCGTAATACCCTTAATATCTGAGAGTTCCGCGTATGACGGAAACCTATCAACGTCGGGAGCTTCCACCCCTTCCCACTTCATATTCGCGCCGGCGAAGTCGCCATTAACGATAGCGACTTTTTTCCCCTCAAAGCGTCCAGACTCGAACAGGGACTTTATAAAAGTAGTCTTCCCCGAACCGAGCGTACCCCCCACAACAAGCAACTCCACATCATTCACCCTCTCTATGGGGTTCTTTTGAATCAGTTCGATGGTTTTTAACTTTGGTAACATAACAATACTTCCACTACACCCTGTGACTACTTAGACATATGCGTCCCAAGGGGCCACTAACCTCAAGATCGACAACACCATACCCGACCGCCCCTCTAATCGCAACTAGGTTGCATCTAGAAGAAGAGGGCTTCGCCTCCGTCTTCTCGCCTACTTGCGCAACTTGCGCTGCAAACTCCTCCGATGAACCCCCAAGATCTTCGCGGCAGAAGAAACATTTCCCTCCTGCTCGGCCAAGACACGATGCACATATTCGCTCTCCACTTCAGCGAGTGAGGGAGCTGTTGCTTCTAGGTTCTCGGCCCGCGAATCAGGAGAAAAGGCGAGTAGAATCTTCTCCACCGGCGCCGGCTTAGTCAGATAGTTTATTGCCCCAAGGCGAACGGCTTCTAGGGCCGTGTTGATACTCCCAAACCCCGTTAAAACAACGGTCTTACACGTTGGCATCTTCTCCGCGAGCTCCTTCACCAACCAAAGCCCCGACTCGCCGGGCATCCGCAGATCGACAATCACCGCCTGAACATCGAATTCAATCGCGTTCTGCAGTCCTTCCTGAGCTCCAAACGCTTCATAAACCTCGTAGCCTCGGTCACGGAGAGAGCGCACGAGGCGGCGGCGAAAATCATTGTCGTCATCACATACGAGAAACCGCTTCAGAGTGGCGAGGGTCATACGCGAAAACTCCTCGGGATCGTCATGCACACTTCCGTTCCCTCACCCAACCGGGACGAAATCGAAAAGGATCCGTTTACCTGCGCAACAAATAGCTTCACAAGAAATATACCAAGCCCCATTCCTTGACCTGGTTCTTTAGTCGTAAAAAACGGCTCCCCCAATCGCGAAACGACCTCTTCAGACATACCCACTCCGGAATCACGAACCAGAAAAACAACATTCTCTCCCTCCTCCGCTACCTCCAGTTCCACTGTTTCACTATAAGAGGAGGCCTGAAACGCGTTATTGACAAGGGCCCGAAGAGAGGAGAGTAGCGAATCCTGAAGCGTGTAAAGTTGTCGAGATGCCGTGATGTCGCACCGTATCCCCAGGGCCGACGGGCTCGACACTCCTTCAACTACCCCCCGCAATACACTCTCTATCGACACCGTGACCGGAGCCTCACCCTGAAGCTCGGCGCTCTGTCCTCTCATCCTTTGAAGGATGGAAGCGCATCGCTGAAGCTGTTCCTGCATCATCACAATATCATCGTTGAACTCTGGCTTGCCCTTGAGGGCACGAGAGAGCTCCTCGCCTATAAGAGTTAATGTCCCGAGTGGCGTCGAGAGCTCGTGAGCGGCTCCGGCCGTTAACGTCGCCAATCCCCTTAAATTGCGTTCCAATTGTTCGCGACTCCGCAACTCGTCAATTTCCCTCGCTTGCGTGTCAATCTCCTCACTCATCCGGGTTAGAAACGCGGCCAGAATAAGCCCGATCACGAAATACGCGATAAACATGCCGTGAAGATGGAGAGAAAAGCCGCTATCCATACCGTGGTGCTTATGCATGGAGAACTGAGAGACCGGCACATGAAAGAAGAAGAGAAAGATAAAAGCGGCGGAGGCGATACCGAAAACCCCCCAGGTCCATCGCGCATTCAGAAAAAACGCGGCGAGAGCGACGTGCGCCAGAAACATCATACAGAACGGGTTGGTGTAGCCACCACAGAAATAAAGTATCGCGGTTAGGAGCAGCACATCGAGAGAGATCATCGCGCCCGCTAACGAGTCGCTCATTGCACTCAAGCGCAACGGCATCCGAGCGAGAAGCACATTCGACACGGCACCAAGCAGGAGAATTAGACCTATCGGCACCAGCGGAATATCCACTTCAAAGAAAAACACCGCAAATGCGGAAACAATGAAATAGGCCGCGAGCGCCGCCCATCGAATGCGGGATAACCACAGCAACCTTATTTCATTTCGACGATCCATCACTTCACAATCAACACTATTCGCTACCGTACAGCGCTTTCAAAATTGCATGTTGTCCCTGAAATCGTTCAGGAGCCGCAAGGTCTACTTTGTGCCCCACCTCAAAAGCCTCCGGCTTTGAACAGGGACACAAACTTCCCTCTTTGCAGACGACTACGGCAACTCGGCCATCCTCACTGTTTTCGAGAAACGCTAGCTTAATTTCTTTTCCGTCAGCCTCACGCTGCTTAGAAGCAATGATTCGAAGAAACCCCGGCTCTGCCGTAATAAGACAAGTAGCGGCCTGACGACTCCGTGCCTCGGAGAAATCAGCAAAATCAACTGGTATCTTAGGCATTCGAGTGAGGGCGACGCTAGTTTTTTGCTCTGAAGAATGATGTGCGCACCAGTTTAACACGGCGAATCCGCCTCCTACTAAACCTCCGCCACCGAGCAGGCACAAGATATGAGGACTCATTGCGATTCCTCCAACTACCGCAAGCTTTTTCAAGCGATCGCTAAAGGACCAGGTTGAGAGGTCATAAGACTCCCCTCTCAACGGACTTGAAGGAGCGGTTCCCGCAGAAGAATTATCCTGTGGGGAGGATGAAGATTTACAAAACATTCGAGGCCACCATACTTTCTTTGCTTATTGTGCCGCGCATCGTAAGCGCCCTCTTAAGAAAAATCACTGCGACAAAATGTCGCAGCTGATACGGATCACCCGTCACACTAGCCCCCTGACGACCATTTGATCTTAGCAAATTGAGTCCAATTCTTACCCAAAAAGCCTCCTTGCGGATGTGCGCTCATGCAAAAGCGCACACATAATTCCTACCACGCATTTCGACGTTCTACGCTCCCCCCCCCCGTTGGAGCCCCAAAACTATCAATACATCTAGGGGGATAGGCACCCAGCCGCCAAAGCTCTGAACAGCGCGCCCGCCTACTGTTATCTACCCGCGCTCTAGACCAGCTCGACCAACGCTCCTACCCAACACTCACACTTTATTTGGCATGATAGTTCAGTCGTAAAAAAAACGACCCCTTGGGGCCTTCCTTCAGCCTCTGCTTCGGCAGACGAGCCATTTATAGAAAGTGTCTTTATCGTACTATCCGTCACCAACGTGTTGGTACATCGGAAGGCTTCCTCAAAAGCCACACATAACGGGAGTATTAGCGATCGATTTGCCAGATGCTCCTTGGCGTAGATGGTGTTGCATACCGTGAGCGCGAAAAAAAGCATTCGCTCAGCGCACACTTTTTGACGGGATGCCACAACCTTATTCTGTACAGGAGAAAGCGATCTTCCTGTGTCTAGAGGTTAAATAAGGAGAAGGTTATGTTGAATGAAAGCACTGCTAATTCCAACTCTGACAACTCACATGATTTTAAAGGGAATCGAGAGCGAGGCGCCTCTCTCGTTGAGTATAGCCTTCTTGTGGCACTGATCGCGGTTGCGTGTATCACCGCGGTATCAAATCTAGGAACCACCATTAGCGACAAATTCACCGTTCTTTCAACAGACATTGCTGGCTAAGAGTTGAGAAATCACTCCCTTCGCAGAGCATCAATGTAGGTGTTGGCGCGTCCTGATCGCTTGTGAAGCATGTTCACCAGCTTGCGGACTTCAGCCGTAGAGAAAGCTTTTTTCTCCGCTGGGGTCCGCTTTTCATCAAGACTGGCTTCATCCGATCGGTATATCCGAATGGGGCACTCTACGTTTCAAAGTTAAGTACAATAATTGATAGTGCGGGGCGGCCGAAATTACTTGCTATCGTCGACTCGGCGCTAAGGGCCTGGGGACGATTTAATGAAGTAGGATGGACGCAATCGTTCACTGACCGCCGCTATTGGATCTCAAGATCGCACTACCAATACCGACACCGTGAAACTACCCCGGTGCCAGCCGCCAGCCAGTTAGAGTCCTTTAGACTAAAAAGCCCCTCACCCTACGCCTACGCATCGACTTCTTATATAATCCCCACAATGACACCATCCACCTTGAACCATCTTTCAATCGAACAAAACGTGGCCAGAGATCTTCTTGCCGCCGAGAATACGGGTAAGGCGATCAAGTTTTACGAATTTGAACTCCCCGAATTCAAGAACGTATCGTGGACCGTGTACGGAAACCTTACCACCCACGACATCGGGCTCATCGCTACCGCCAATACCTACTCCGTTGGTATGACTGCCCAGTCCATGGTCCTATTCCCCCCCATGAAGGATCGTATCTTTGGAATGCCTCTTTCGGACCACGCGGTTGTGAGCCAATTATGCTCAAAGCTGTGTCTGCTTTACTGCGGCGAACTACGCGAAAACGCAAAGTAACCTGCCGATACTTTTAATGAACGGGAATTTGTAGCTGGCACCACCTGAGGGTAGCCAACTATACTAGGGGACGTATGAAACGATTCTCGCTCCTCCCTTCTCTCTCCCTGTACAGCTCCGCCCACAAGCTCGCCATCGCTCTTGTCGGGGCATCAGTTATCCAAGGGATCCTGAATAACACCCTACTCCTCTTAGTGCCGAGTCGCACACTCTTTGGTCTGGAGATATGGCGACCCTTTACCGCCCTTCTGGTCGCGGTGAGTCCGATGGAGATCATCTTCGGCGCTCTTATTATCTACAGCATCGGCGGAGCGCTTGAGCAATCGTGGGGACGGAAGCGTTTCCTCAAAGTGATTCTTGGCATCCCGCTCCTCGCGGAGCTCTTCACGTTACTATTCTTCGCCATTATCCCGGGACTCTACGACGTCCCCTATCACGGCGCGTCCTCTCTCATTACAACGATCTGGATCGCGTTCGGATTGCGAGCCGCCTACTCGGGACAACTCCTGAATTTTTGGGGGGCGCCGATACAAGGCAAAACGTTCGCGTTGATTGGTCTTGGTTTTGTTGTCCTCACAGGCGTGTTCAGTAGCTTCCTCCTCGTCCTACCAGATCTCTTCGCAGCGCTCTTTACGTATTCATATATGTATCGTCGACGTTGGTTTGATCTTACAGAGGTTAAGGGCAAGATCGAACTCTCCTATTACAACTGGAAGTTAAAGCGCCTCAAAAATCGCTCGGGCCTACGCGTGGTCAAAGGCTCCCGCGACGACGAGGATTTAAAGCCTAAGATTCACTAATGGCGATGGACTTTTTTCGATCCTCTTAAGCTCCAGAGACAGCGGCTGACCCCAGAACAGCTACGTGCAAAAAAGCGATTGGTTTTCCTATTATTAATCGGCGCTCGGGCTGGCCTCAACAGGATCAATCGGTTTAGCTGCATTTTGCAACTGGTTAAGCTTCGCCTCGTAAAATGTAATGAGTGGCAACCTGTGGCCCTCTGCTATCTCGGAGACGATTCGGGTCGGGTGCTCAAAGGCAGCTGGGATCAAAACTTCTTCTGTTTCTTGATATCCATCCTTCTGAACCATTCTCGCGAAGTATAAATCTTCGGGCGCCGTTGTTCGGAAGCAACAAGCCAGGATCTTGTCGTTTCCTTGTTCCACATACTCCGCGGGCTGTGGTATCGGATTACCCGGCACCGACTTCAACTCCTCGATCTGTTGTTTGAACCATTCGGCTAAAAGTGGTTTGTACGAGCTCGGGCAGTTCGCCGGGTCGAGGATATCTCGATGGGGTGGAGTATTTGCATGAGCGAGCTGCCTCATGGTCGCTTCAGGAATTCCTGGTAAGGTGGCACCTTGCAGATCGCCAGGTGGCTGTTGATCGAGCTTGCTCTTCGCCACCACGTCTCCATCTCGCGGGCCTTTTGTTAAGTCACAATACAGGTCTCCGCTGATCCAACCCGCCAGCAATATAAGGGGTCCTGTAACGCCAAACCCCTTACCATCTCTCCTATTCATTCCTGCACTCATACATCCCCCTTTAGACACAACTTCACTACGGCTTTCTGAATTCGACGTCCCGGAGCGGACACGCATTTCGTTTACCCCCAACGTCGCTGCAATGGGACCGCCTTAACAACCTCAGGCTAATTATTGCAAAATGCAAACAGCTAAGTAAGCCGAGGTGACGTTTTTGGGCATTTATCTACTTTTAGTGGAATATAGGCCGGACTTTCCGAGAAAAGTTCGCCCCTAAAGGCTAAGGATTACCTACTGGTGGGTAGCGCGTTACTCACCAGTAGGTATTCCTTATTTGTGTGAGATGCTTCAGTACCGTTCGCCTCACATTCCACATACAGTGGAAGCTACGCGGTGTGGGAGTGACTAGCGATCCGGGATGGGAATACCATAGGATTTTGAGATCTAAACTTAGTCGAAGGCCGGCGGCACTATAACCGGGACCCTGACACTAAACTTCATTTCGCGCGTAATAAGGCTGAGCATCCTATGACATCCGACCGCACCTCTCATCGGAGACCCGGAGATCTCCCGCGAGTTCCTGAAGCCAGCGAGAGCTCACTTCAGCATCTTAAAAGCCCTTTTCGAAATTACGGCGGAACCTTTGAGACTCATCTTGGGGCTAACGCCGTAGTCGACCACCTGCGAATAAACAACCGATTTTTTCAAACCATCCTCTCTGATGATACGTTCGGTCTGGGAAGGGCGCAGCAGACAGCATATGCTCGTCAGCTAAACGGCCGCCTTCCCAATAGAGACGAGCATATTGCCTATGTAAGGAATCTTCTGCTTCGCGAGCTTGACCTCACGATTAGTGAGGCCGGAAGGCATGCTCTTCAGTCCTATAGAGTCGGATATGTGAGGGATACGTGGGGCGGGATCTCCCTTCGCGGTATTCACATCGTTACCTCCAACCTTTTTTTGGTGGACCGCTTTGCTGACCCATTCTACGGAGCGTTAATAGTCCGCAAAGCTGCATACTAAATATCAGCTCGGCGTCACGATTTCAAAAACGGATACACCCCCCGCCGCTCTTTTTCTACAAAGAGGGGCAATCATGAAGGTCCTTACCTAAAAGGCAGGGGAGACACTTCTCTCTATGCAATCAGCGATATAGCTGTGCTTCAGTCAAAGAATTACCTAATAATTCTGTAAGTCCGTAAGTTGCCTAATGCAGGCAGCGAAACTACCAAAAGCACCTAGAAAATGCCTGACCAGCAGTGAGGCACTCGTCCCATCAGTAGTGGAACGCCTGCACTGTTTTAATTCTACTTTATGTAGAATTAACCCTTGGACTACTACTGCGAAGATGGCCGAAACTCCTATGATTAGCCAGCATTTTGGTGTGCTGGTCTGCTTGTTAAAGACCCGTGGACTCGACTTTCGTTGATTAGGGGGACAGCCGGAGGGATACTACCCTAGAGAAGCGTTACGAAGTAGGTGACGCTAGTATCGGTATCGTTATGGGCAGTATCACGAGTACTCAATCGACATCGCCGCGCCAAGAGGATTATCCGCAGGTCCCGCATCTAATAAACGGAGGCCGTCCGGATGAGTCGCTCTCCCAAATGTTTATGTGGAGCGGCGATCGCGGAATCGAAAGGGTCGATGGTACCTTTGTCGTTATTGCCGAAAGTACAAGTACAGAGGCAGCACCCGCCAATCTTACCTTTGTGTGCCCCAGTACTCCACTCGATGAGATACCGCCGATATGCGTCGGCCGGAACAAGAGCGATGAGACGCGAACGATCGTCGTCAATGGAATGAACCAAGAGCCCGAGGAGTTCGTTGTTTGGGCCAAGATGTATGCAGAGGCTGCGCGTCGAGATGTCTTGCCCCTCTACAATCTCTCGAAGGGAATGTTCCTTGATACGTTACAAGCCTCAAGTGATCGATTAAATATCCTCGAAAATCGTACGACCGCAGCCTTGGTCGAGAAGATACTCGAGGCCGCGCAAGAGGCAGCGCCGCTTCATCTTGTCGGGCACAGTCAAGGAGCCTTAGTTATCTCGCGGGCGTTGTTCGATAGTATGCGGATCTTAAAAAACGAGCTTACGCCAGAGGGCTTCGAACGGTTCTTTCGAGGGGTCACTGTGGAGACCTTTGGAGGAGCTGCGGCGCTCTATCCGTCAGGGCCGTCATATATTCACTACGTGAACGACGGGGATCCGGTTTCGTACTATCTCGGAGTCGGTCGCTGCGGCCTCTCGCCAGAGGAGCAGCGAGAGGTAGAGGCAGCTATGCAGGTTCCTCTGGCGTTACGATTGTCACTCTCTGCAGTGTGTAATCCGTATGTGCCGTGGTCAGTAGTTCATCCAGGCGAGGGCGCCCGAATCGTTCGAGTGCCTCGTGCCAAACGCTCCACCTGGACTCAAGCGCACGGCATGCAGGAGTATCTTAAAGCGCGACTGGACCCATCACGGCCAGAGTTGTTTGGGCCAGAGACGATAACCCAAGCGCCGTCCGCAGCCTCCCGACACTTCGTTGCGATGTATCTGGTCACCGGTGCCTCTGGGGTGAAGGGGGCGCTTGGGGCTTTCTTTAGCTCGCGGAAGGGGGCTGGTGAGTGAAGGGAGCGCGATGGGAGTGTCGCCCTCAGGCACATCCTGGAGCCTCAAAGCGTTTCTCTTAGGCTCCGGGCGCCGCAACTCTTTGTCCTAAATTCCAATAGTAAGCATTCATTAACTGGGTACAACAAAGGGATGTATGAAAAACAGATCGGTATTAAGTACGATTTACGCTGTTAAGAAATTAACTTGTGTTCGGGATGATCTGCCCCCCCCAAAAAAAAATGGTACCAGAATGATGTAGAGTTTCCTCTAACCAGGAGGAACGAATGACGAAGAGATACACTGAAGAGCAGTTCGTTAAGATCCTCAAAGAAGTGGAGGCGACCGGTAAGCCAGCGGAAGCGTGTCGGAAGTATGGCGTAGGCGACGCGACGATATACAACTGGCGCAAGCGCTACGGAGGGCTAGAGCTGTCCGATCTGCGCAAGCGCAAGACTCTGGAAGAAGAGAATCGTAGGCTCAAGAAGATCGTGGCTGACAAGGAGCTTGACCTTGACGCGCTAAAGGCTCTCCTCGAAAAATACGACAGCGCCCGATGAACGGAGGCGAGCGGTAGAGTTCCTTGTGAAGAGCAAGGGGCTCACGAGCGTCGGGCGGCGAGGCTGGTTGGGGTATCCCTGACGGCGCTTCGATACAAGGGGCGGTTACGAGATGACAGCAAGCTTTGGCGCGCGATACAGCGCATCGCACAGGCAAAGCGAGCCTATGGCTATCGACTGCTATGGCGAAGGCTACGACAGCAGGGGGTACAGGTGAACCACAAGTGTGTCTATCGGATATATCGCGAGGAGAAGCTGGCATTGCGTCGAAAGAGGCGCAGAAAGACGCCGGAGCATCTTCGAGTTGTTATTCCTGCCCCAGAGGCTCCAAACATCTGCTGGTCGATGGACTATGTTAGGAAGAAAAAATATCAGGAAGCTCTAATCAGAGCTGGTACTAACTGAGGGGGCATATTAAGACCATTAAACGACGAACGGGGCTTAAAAGTCGCGCCATCCAGTGAAGGGGGGGCAGTCCTCAAACTAGCCTCGGCTTTACTCAGTAACTCCGCGATAAACGTTTCAGCCTCAAGCTGAATATCTCCATTTACTGGTTTGTCATCGTAATAAGAGTGGCGTGGGCCTCCGATATTC
The DNA here is from genome assembly GCA_903920005.1 of uncultured delta proteobacterium. Taxonomy (GTDB): domain Bacteria; phylum Bdellovibrionota_C; class UBA2361; order UBA2361; family OMII01; genus OMII01. The sequence goes on along the minus strand of CAIXKI010000169.1, from coordinate 39,922 downwards.
AGACACCGGATATTATTTACTTTAAGCCAGTCAGCAAAACTTGCTACCAGCGTATCGGTGATCGTTTCGTCGAGGCTTGCCACAAATAGTGGTCGTCCAACTTTAAGAGGCCCCACGATTGTTAGAGCCGTTCCATCAATTTCGTTGGTTTTGTGTAGAGCAAGTGTTCCATCCGCTCCGGTGAAGTTGTGCTGCGTGCGGTCATCTACGTTGGAGCTGTAATTTTCTGTCATTGGAAATCGTTCGTTGAGGCGACCACTCGCCGTCGCTCTATTTTTCGGAACGATACCTCCGCGCTTATAGTTTAATCGCTCGGCTATATGTAACGCGGCTTGATCGACACCGGTCTGTCCCCCGCACACAATCATGCGTATCTGTCTTTCGTTGGGGTCCGCTTGCTCTTTCCTTCTTGTGAGAGCTGAAAGGTCGGGGAGTGTCCCCGCCGGGATGACGCCATTCGGATAAAGTCGTTGGAGTTCGCAGTAGCCCTCCACTCCGAGTCTCCCATCAGGGATCGAAAGTATTGCCCGGCCTATGGGGTCGGCTTTAGCCGAAGCGCTCAACCCATCCGGATCGAAGGTTCCCCCGTCTTGTTTTCTGAAGCTTTGGTCTAGTAGTGCCTGGCGTGCCTCTACAAGTTCAATGGACGGTGGTCGAACGGCTGATATTGAATTAATAGAAGCACGAGGCTCCACCATTGGTCTCTGGCCCGTACCACGCGCTCTATCTGTAGTACCGGTCTGTCCACTTTCAGGTCCCATAGATTATTCCTCCTCTAATGCTTGAAAGAAATTGCGGGCCATTGCTTCCTCTCCTCAGTAAAGTGCTCCTAGTCAGAAAGAAGATGGGAGATCGTGCGTCGTATTTCAGCGACAAACTCCTCTCCGCTCATGTCCTGGTCGCTCCACGGTGTACTCATTCGGCTCGTAGCTCCCCTGATAGTTAGGCGTAACGCTGTCAGTACTTCCTAAACGCGTCGAGAATAGTATTGCATATCCCAACTACCTAGTTGCATATCGCAACAACTAATTTGCAACATGCTGAGTATGTTGGTAAAAATGCCTGCGTTGCGCACAGGATGATGCTTTTAACTACTCGCGGACGCGGATTGGTATTCTCAGCCCGTGGGCCGACTTGGCTGACCTACGTAGAGTTTTTCGTGGACGGGGAGCGAAGGAACGCTAGTGCACCTATATGCCAGTAGAGCGTTCTCCGTTGACGTGGTATTCTGATCACATGCGCTTGGAATCTGAAGATATAGGTACTCGCCTCCATGAGATGTTGCTTCTCCTTCAGCGGCGCAATCGTAAATCACGGATTGAGCTCAAGTCAGAGCTCGATCCTATTGACGCGCTGACGCTCTCAATCCTCGTGAGCGTTCCTAACCTCACTCCGAGCTCGTTAAGTCGATACCTTAATTTTCCGCCGCATCGGGTTTCCCGATTGTTGGCCGCGCTTACGAAGCGGGGGCTCGTGAAAAGTGAGCGCGCATCGAACGATGGACGTTCGAAGTTTATTCTCTTCACCGCGACTGGACGGCGCGCGGCCTCTGAGGCAGAGGTCGTGTCTGTGAAGCTGGTCAAAATGTTGTCGGCGGAACTCTCCCCAAAAGAGGTCCACGACCTCTTGGAGTTGGTGACTGCGCTTGCTGACGATATGTGTCCGTTCGCCCTGGTTGAGAGAGATATCGTAGCAGCCTTAAAGCGTTTGACGGCCTGCATGGGTATGTTGAGCGAAAATTACGCTGATACCGGAATGTCGTTGCCGTGCTTCCAGATCCTCTTTGATCTCTGGAGGGGCGGAGGTGCATGCTCATTTAAGGAGCTCGTCACTCATTTTCCGCTTTCGGTCTCTTCGCTCTCCCGTGAGTGCGATTCGTTACAGCTGCGGGGGCTCCTGCTCAAGAAAGCACAGAGCTCAGATCGTCGAAGCACCTCTGTGTCCCTCACTCCGGAGGGGAGTAGGCTCTTCCTCAGTCATCATGCTCGAATTGGCGAGCGACTGCTGCGCGCGACCCGATTCCTCGATATCGCCCTTCGCGACCGCGGACTCGCTGTTCTCACGAAGGTGGCGCAGGAGCCCCCCAAACGAGGGACCGATACGGAGCCCCTACAAATCATGGTCTGTGAAAGTGTCGGTCAGCGACAACGCGCGCGAGGCTTTCTCGTCGAGGAGCTCGTGCGTTCACGGCAACACCTCACCCTCGACAGTCACCTTCTCCCATCGAAGCATACGTGTTTCGCCATCACCTCGGGGAATGTTATCAGAGCGGTCGTGGAGTTTGCTCCCGGTACGGGAAAAACTCGTTCGTTGAAGCGTGTTGTGTGCGACGGTACCTTGGACGGAAATCATCTTCGCGGCATTTTCCGGGAAATATCGAAAGGTGGTCGGGTAGATCCCCACTCCGTAAAGAGCGCGCAGGTTATTCCGGCTACGCTTCGCGAGAGCGTCCTTGCCGGCCTCACGAAGGCCAGTAGGGACTAAAAAGCCCCTCTTTTTGAGTATTTGTGCCCCTGGTGCTCCTCGCCGAGCGCTACTCATGCCTTGGTTCCTGTGCAACGGCACGTTGCGCCCAATCCCCCTCATAACAAGGGGGGAATATGATCGAGAAACCAGGCAGGACAACCGGAATTCCTAGGGCTTCGCAGGGGGATAGTGTACCCACGAACGGCCAGGAGCAGGAGACCGAGGCGACCTCTCAGCGCGCATCGGTCGCTACCGACATTCTCACCTCATTAGCTTTCGGAGATGATTACTCGGTTGGCGGCACCCGTTATCCGACCATTCCTATGGAGCATTTGGGCGCTACCCTGGTTCGTGTGGGGCTTCAGCCTCCCCGAGGTCAACATGCGTGTTCAATCTACGAGGCGATAGTAGAGGCGCTCGGCAACTTCGACCGCGCAGCGGGGGCACCCCTCGCTGGAGAACGCCTAGCTACCTTGATGACCCCTCTTCTTGATAAGCTGTCGTTGCTGCAGAGGCTGCGATGCGTCTCAGCTTTGAAGACAGTTGCGGCTTGGGGCGACGCGCTTGAGCGAGGAGACCTTGCGAAGAGCGCTGTCTCTCGTAATGAGGGCTCGTGGTCAGCTCACGTTATCTGTGCTGCTCTACGGGCGATGATCCTCCACGAGAAGCGACCGATCGTGCAGATGATACTGCAGGGTGTCACAGTGTCGGTGCAGCAGGCCTCTCAGATCGTTCGAACGATTCATGAACCGGGGGAGCTCGTCGCGCTTGGTAGTGTTCGACAGAGCATGTCCGCTCAGGTTAGCGCCGACATGGAGCTACTGGGGAGATGTTACGCGATCCCCGACTCCTATGGGGTGGCGACCGTTCTTCGACGGGTGAGTAGCGACTCCGTTCTGGTATGCGAGGGAGGCACCCTCCGTCCATTGGGATATGCCACGGCGCCCCGAAGGGATGATTCGCCCAAAACCTCTTTCTCAAAAGGCGTAGCAAGGGACCTTCTTGAATGGGCGCCACCCGATCGGGCGACATCACAGGACAAAGCCGCTTGGGTATTGGGGGTGCACGAGAGGGTCATGAGGGCACTCGCTCGAGACGTACTCGACGGCGTTGGGAGTAGTGAGGAGCTTCTTCCGCAGGCCGTCGCGATGTGGAGCCGCCTGTGCCCTAGTATCGACACACTTCCGGAGCTCAAGACTTTTTTAAATGAGTGGGATGCGCGGCTTGATTCGATAACCTTTGAGAGGATCTCCGCGCTCAAAGATATGCACGCCGTATGGGCCAGAAAGCTCGATCGCTTCGAACAGGACTTGCAAGGGGAGTTGCAGAGGATTGTAAGCGAGAGAAGGTTGTGGTGGGACTATGTGCCGCCGCAGGAGCTGCCGATGAACCGCTTTTCCCCACAGGAGGAGAAATGGCATGCCTCGCTCGGCCGTAAGGAGGTGTTTCGCCCTGATGAAAAGGTGAATTTCAAAGATCCGTCGGACTCCGCCGCCGACTCTGCCGCTCTTCTGAATACATCTCCTCCCGGTTGGGAAGATAGAACGAAGACGTGGAACAGGCAGGGACGGGAATGGGTCAGTTCGCTACTTGAGCAATTTTCCCTTGAGAGTGAAGTTACGCGTAAAGCTGCCCTTATGGTTGAGATCGTCAAAGGTATAGAGGTAGCGCCGGAAGGAGAATTCCCCCCTGACCTTAAAGAGCGCCTGCGCGGCCTCCAAGCCGGGTATGAGGATAGCGAGGAGAGCATCAAAGAATCGGTATCGCATCACGAGGGCGTGACCTCTCGTGCTGTCATGGAGCGTGCCGCGTCTCTATTTGAGCACCTTAACGATCAAACATGGCAGGAGCTGCGCGACTCGACCATGGCTGCGTTGCGACGCCTGGAAGGTAACGTATCGTCACGCCTTCAGATGCTTGACGTTCACTCCTACGACCTGATGGCGACCGATCCGAGTCTCTTTCCCTTCACATCGATACCGGTAGATGTTACGGAGTACGATCTCCGCGAGGCGTTGGGAGATCCTAAATTTGAATCTTTGGTCAGGGATTTTTACGCGCATTATCAGGACGCCTTCATTGAAACACGTCCTGAGAGCATTGAAACACCTCCTGGTAGCTCGGATCTTAGATCCCTGGGACTGCCTCCAATCGGTTGGTGGGAACGAGAGAGCCTTCTCCGAGCAGATCCGGAAAGATCGTGGGGCACCCCTCGCGGTGAGGATCCATGGGAGGGTCTCGCGACACCCAGCGAGGTCGATATAAAGAGGTCTATTCTGGCGACGTTCAGAGCTGATCCAGATTTTCAAGAGCAGCTTCGTGGACTCGTGCTTCAACGACGAGATCAGAAGAAATTCAAAGAGGTGATGAAGTGTCTAGATGATCCGGAGGTGAGGACTATCATCGAGCGCAATCTTTGCACCGACCTCAACACGATTCCGCGAGCGAGCCAGATCCACCTTCTCCGATTCCTCTCAAACTCCGACGATTTGACCTTAGGTTTCTTGCGAGAGGGGCTGGCGAAGCACCAGGAGATAGCTCCCTTGATTGCCCGTTCAATGATCGCATATGCACAGAATGAGAAGGCAGCGATGGCTCTCCTCGGGTTGGCGGTTATGTTACCGAAAGAGGCTCTTCAGACGACGTTACAGGGCTTCCTCCGTATCGTTGACGCGGCGACCTCAGCAAAGCTTGACGTCGTGAAGCTCAATCTTCCGCCACCAGAAGAGGCGGCGCTCCTTCGACAAGTGGAGAGACAGACCCTTGAGCGCGCGAATAGTTTGTTGATCGATTGGGAGAAGATGCTTAGAGATCGACAGGGCGACACCCAGGGAGTTGACACACCCTTCGTCGAGCTAGCTCGCCAGGTTGAGGGAGAATCCGTTGTATTCGCGGCGATCTTCAAAGCCGCCGTGAGTAGCCACGCCATAGACCCCAGCAAGATTGGAGAGATAAGCATCTGTCAGGTCTCGGTAGACTCCCTCAATCAGGAGGATCGAGAGCGCATGGCCACTATGCAGGAGTATAACGGCGTGGAGATATATTCCCCGCAGTTTAACGCGTACGCGCTCAAAGCCTTTACAACCGCTCTCGGAGACCCAAGGACCCGCTTCTGGCTTCTCAAAATAAACGATACCATCGAAGGATTCGTTCGCTTCGTTGATGATGGGTCGGACCGTGCCTACTTTGGATCCCTGAACCTGAGTCCGACCGTTGATAGCTTCGGTCTCGGAGGGATCCTTCTTCGAGAGACGCTCAACTTTGAGGGAAGCGATAAAGTGGTGTGGGGCTTGGTGACCGCAGATAACCCTGTGCGGGGGTGGTACCGGAGATTCGGCTTTGAAGAGGGCAAAGCAATAGAGAATTACGACATCGGTTTGGCCGATGGGAAGCAGAGCGGCGTCACGTTGGTTCCTATCGTGCGACAACAGCCTGGGGAGCAGGAGTCAAAAGGCGGGTGAGAGTTCTTACGGCACAGCCCCTTCCATTTCCTCCTTCCATTAATTCCGCCGAGAGAGGAGATTTCCGCCACCTCTCTCCTACTGAAGAAATCCAAGTATCGTAAACGCCAACATAACGAATACCGAAAACCCTGCGCTTACGACAAGCACCGCAAGCGAGCCTTGAACATTCATATGAGGACGCAAATCGAGCTTGCTCCTCAGGGGAGCGAGTAGCGAGACGAGCCCAAAGAACAGCAAACCGCCTCCCATAAAGAGCGCTCCTTGAGAGGACTCGTCAGATTCTCGCTTAACTCCCTTTAAGAAATCATCGGTTGTTAAAAGCCCTTCTTGAATGACGAGCACGGAGCGAGGCGAGGCGCTTAGGAGTGACCGTTCATCCTCCTGAACGGCCATAACGGTATAGGGACCTCTCGAAAGTACTTCGTAGGAGATTCGAATATCCCCGAGCGCTGGGCTTATTCCAACTCCGTTACGACGAATAATGATCTTATTGTCCACGATCTCCTGCGTCGGTTCCTTGAGGAGCTCGGGAGTAAGTGCTAGCGGTCGTAACTTCGTTACGTGACCAACGACCTGCGCGCCATCGAAGCGCCCAAAAGACACCTGGCTCACCTTGCGAGTCTCTGGCTTCACTTGCATCAAGGGATTCTCATGCCCCTCCGGCGTCGCGAACGAGAAAAAATCTTTCTGGCCATCATACCAACCCATAGCGTAGGTGGGCGCTCCCCCCTCACGGTCCAACGTCTCACTCCACTGAAACATCTCCACACGCCGAGAAAGCACGAGATACGGCCCGGGCTTTAGGTATTCATCCTCTAACCGTTCAAAGGATTGAAGCTCTCCCGCGGCAACTACCAATTTCCCGTTATCGGTCGGGTCCGGCTTAGACGTATCAATATCGATCGCTTTTGCCGCCGCCTGAGACACCGTGTCTTCCGTCACAACCTCCTTCGACACAGCTGACCACATCAGGAGAAACGAACAGAAGACGACGAGCCCGCCGCCAAAGACCCCTATCGCTTTTTTTGAACCACCAAGAATTGAAACCATTGAGCCTCCTACAAAAGCCCCCCGAGCCGCGCTCGAAGAATCAAAGCTAAAGATTTCGCGTCCATTAACTTTCCGGAAGTTATGGCCTCATCAAGCTGCGCACGATCGAGCTCTACTATTGTTATGAATTCATCCTCGTCCGGCGTCGCTTTTTCTTCCCGAAGGTCCTTGGCACAGAAGAGATATTGAATTTCGTCGCAAAATCCAGGTGCTGGAAAGAGAGTTCCAAGCGCGACAAGGCTACCAGGAGCCATACCGATCTCCTCCGTAAGCTCACGAAAGGCACAAACAGCCGGGTCCTCACCCTTTTCAAGGGTACCCGCCGGAAGCTCTAGCAGCGACTGACGAATCGAATGACGATACTGCTCAACAAAAACCACTGACCCGCTCGCTGTAATTGGAAGTATGACTACAGCACCAGGATGCTCAATAGTCTCATGCGCGTGACAAGAGCCGTTCGGATACTCAACGGTGTCTCTCACCGCTCGCAACTTACCTTGGTACAGAATTTCAGAGCTTACAACACGCATCGGACCGCCTATAAATGGGGAAATGTCGCTTCGATTCTCTCGCTTAGCTCAGCATCCGTAAAGAGGGGCAAAGAGCATCGCTTATATACACATAGGAAGGCCGCGGGCTTTGGCAATTGGGGGAACTGCGTATCAGAATTGAGCAACGGCCCCTCACGACGATCTAACCACTCCCGCCTACTGTAGGGCACTCCTAGCCTCAAAGAACGAAGCCACAACGCCCTAGCCGACCCATCATCTTTTGCTCCAACAACGGTGATGTGCGCCGGCTCACGCCGAAGCTCTTGAAGCATCAGGAGGATAGCAGCAGTAGCGTCGCTATGCTTCGCACCGGACGCTGCTTGGATTTGACCACTCAACTTTTCAGCGAACTCTCGCAGATCCTTCCGTCCTGAGTAATGAGAGGCGAGATTTACAATTCGTACGACGCGAACGTCTCTCCCGATCGTGGAGGGATCAATGGCTCCAATTTTCGCCCCCCTGGCGACGACAAGCAATCGAGCAAGAGCGCCATCGAGCCAGCTTCGATCCGCGGTCACTGAATAGATCGAGAGCATCGCCGCAACTATCTCCGTTTCGTTATACACCGCCCCGCCGACTAGTGAGCGCTCTCGAGTGTTGAGAGGGTGCCGCGTCATCAGCCATTTCATCGCATTTTTTGCTGAGTCGAGAAATCGTGGGTCAAGCGAGCTAGTGTAGAGATCACATAACGCCTGCACCATGAGAGCATTTGCTCGCACGGACGCGTCGCTATCTAACACAGGCATCGCGTAATTCTGCCGTTGCACCTCCCGAAGGGTGAAGTATTCCGCGACGGTCATTCGGGGGCCAACCGCTCCAGTTTGCTTGTTAAAGAAATGTCCGTCGCTCGCGCCAAGCGTTCTAAGAGCATATTCAGCTATCCGAACAGCCACATCGCGATATCGGTTATTCTGAAAAAGGATAGACGCATTCGAATATACGCGAATATAGGCAGCCTGAAGTTCGAGAGTCTTTTCGTATGTCGATGCCTCAAGATCTTTTCCACCGATCGGCCGATACGCTCCGCCCCATATAGGGTCGATCCACCGCAGATTCCTCGAAAGCGCATCCTCTATCCATCGCCTAACGGAAATGTCGCCTTCCCTTACTCGCGCTACCTGCTCATCGATGACGTCCGGATCAAGCGCCTCCGGTTGATCGCTATTCCCTCCATCCTCCTGAGCAAGAGACTCGTGAAGGGAAAGCCGCAGGGCTGCCTCATCAATCCTCTGTTCGCTCTGGGCCTCAACCAAAGAGGCGCTCTGGGCGACGAGAGCAACCACCCAACACAGCGCGAAAAATGTCTGGCCAACCATTCCCTGCAAACGCATTACGTCCTTCGACCCGCTAAAAAGAGGTTTCAATCCACATTTTATACCAATCTTCAGTCAGTTGGCGCAGCCCTAAAGGGGCGCCTACCAATCAGCACCCTTTGAACCACGGGGCCTGCCCATCCGGCGCCGCCAATCCTTGCGGGGTATCGACCGCTCTCGTATTAGTATATGATTTCACAGCAACCTGTTCCTGACCGTATATGACCCCTGAAACTCCGCGCAACCCTGAGCATATAGATACCTGGATAGGCCAACAGCCGGTCACCTCTGAGCCGATAGAGATCAGCATCGTCGTACCGGCGTACAACGAGGAGCGAAGATTGCCCCCTACCCTTATCGACGCGATCGATTACTTTGATCGCCGGGGGCTCTCCTATGAAATCATAGTAATCGACGACGGAAGCAAAGACGGAACCGCCGAAGTCGTTCGCAAATTTGAGCGCGTTCGTCACCAAGTACGCTTAATTCAGCTCCCCAAAAATTACGGCAAAGGGCATGCGGTTCGTCTCGGCGTACTTAACAGTAGAGGGGCGAAAGTACTCTTTGCGGACGCGGACGGAGCAACACCAATTCAGGAGTTCGGGCGGCTCGAGAAGGCGCTTGCGACGGATGGAGATATCGCGATAGGGTCGCGCGCGCTCGCGTCGACCGAGACAAAGGTTACCACCTCGATTCATCGCCGAGCATTAGGCAGGATCTTTAATAAATGCGTGAATATGCTCCTGCTCCCAAGTATCGCGGATACTCAATGCGGGTTTAAGATGTTTACGCGCAAAGCGGCGCTGTTCCTCTTTAAGAGGCAGCGTGCGGATAGGTTTAGCTTCGACGTGGAGCTACTGTATATGGCACACAAAGCCAAGCTGGCCGTGAAAGAGGTGCCAATAAATTGGACGAACGTACCAGGCTCCAAGGTGAACTTGGTCGTGGATTCGCTCTGTATGTTTCGCGACGTTTTTCGCTTTAAGGTTATCCATCGCGGGATAAACCCCGAGAGCTTCGAACAATTCGAAGAAACCTCCGGTCCCTTACAAGCGAACTAGCGTCACTTACAGATTTTCGTGCGTCTCTGTCTGTCGTTCAGCCGCGACTGCGTCACTCGCAAGGGCATACCCCCTGTTCTCACCTTCGCAGATCTTCTGCCAGATGAAATTGGCAACCTCATGATGAAAGTCTCCCATCATCTTGAGTGCGTTAAGACGCTCGTCACCTTGTAAGCGGGGATTCCCGACGATGCTGCGAAGCACCGCGAGTAAAGAATCTTGACTACGATCGAGGTAAAACTGCACTTCGTCTATCTTGCTACGATTTGTCACTGCAAACTCCTTGTACTGCTACTTCAGTACTACCAACTACGTTTTTACTTCTGGTACTGCGCAACTTCTCTACTGCCTGTAAGAAAGCAATCGACAGCCCTTCGTTTTTTCAAAAGCACTTTTTTAAGAGTCGTTTGATTTTCCAAGCAGCCGTCGGCGCGAAGCCTTATGAGCCCGTCCATGACACCGCTTTCTATTGTCATTTCAGTGGTTTATAGAATTCCAGGTCCCACAATCCTATGCCATTGCGTCGACTTATTTTACGCCCCTCCAGTCGAATAAGAGCCGAGCCCGTGCAATACTTCGCACCATGACAGCACAGATAAAGGGATACACCCTCGTAGACTCAGGAGAGGGAAGAAAGCTTGAGCGCTATGGCTCAAAGGTGATCGACCGTCCATCGTCTTTGAGCGCATGGGCCCGTCGAAAGAGGGGGCACACGTGGGAAGACGCTCACGCGACATACTCACCCCCAGACCGCTGGGCGTTCTCGGATACCCGCTTTACCACGTGGGCCGTCGAGATCGAGGGAGTCACGATCGAACTAGAGCTCATGTCTAACGGACAACTCGGGATATTCCCTGAACACGCTCTCTATCTTCCCCTAGTGCGCGACCATATTGCGCGACTCGGAAACAACGGCGCTCGACCCATTCGCGTCCTAAACCTCTTTGCCTACACAGGGCTGGCAACCGCGTTCTGCGCCAAGATGCCAAATGTTACCGTCACGCACGTCGACCTCGCCAAGCGAGCTATTGAGCGAGCAAAACACAACGCATCCCTAAACAACATTCCGAACGATAGGATTCGATGGATAGTTGATGACGCGCTCGGATTTATGGCCCGCGAGCAAAGAAAAGAGAGCTTCTATGATGTGGTCATCATAGACCCGCCGTCTTTTAGTCGTGTTACCAAGACAAACTCCTGGACCCTTGAAGAGAAAGCCCCAGACATTATGAACCTCACGTTGAGCATTCTCTCGCCAAAAGCCGGCTGCGTATTCTTTACGAACCACTCAACGGCGAGCACCTCCGATGTGGTGCGAAACATCGCCCTGGATACCTACAATGACCGAGGAGTAGAGATCGAGATTAAGCCTCTATCTCTCAAGGAGGAGTCAACGGAACGTCTCCTCCCCGCCGGATCTCTCATAGTCCTGTCCCACGCCGAGTAATTCGTGTAAGAATCTCGCCACCACTATCAAAAGGAATCCCTATGAATACTGAAATGAACAAGCTCCTCGAAAAACAACTATTATGGCGCTACGCGACAAAGCGCTTCGACCCCTCCCGCGCGATATCCACAGAGGATTGGAACACCCTTGAGGAGTCCCTTCGGCTCGCTCCATCTTCGTTCGGTCTTCAGCCTTGGAAGTTCGTGGTAGTAACAGACAAGACGACCCGAGAGGCTCTTCGGCCGCATTCATGGAATCAACCACAGATCGTTGAGGCTTCTCACCTGATAGTACTCGCGGCTCAAAAATCTGTAGGTCCATCGGATGTTGACTCATTCATCGACTACATCTCTGAAGTGCGCGGAGTACCGACATCAGCGCTTTCGGACTATAGCGGAATGATGAAGGGGTTCCTCGACGCGCTCGCCTCGAACGGGACATGCGAAGCGTGGGCGACTCACCAAGTGTATCTTGCGCTCGGAATGCTCCTTTCGACCGCCTCAATGCTCGGCATCGACACGTGCCCCCTTGAGGGCATCGACGCTACTAAGTACAACGAGCTCTTGAACCTTCCGGAGCAGGGATATTCCGCGAAAGTAGCGTGCGCGCTTGGCTATCGGTCACCAAATGATCAGTCCTCAGCTTTTAAAAAGGTGCGCTACTCCCGAGCTAAGATTTTCCAATCGGTGTAACCTCCGCAAGAGCGCGAACGCATGAGGGAAGCGAAGCGAGCACTACTCCTAGTACTTTGCCAAATCTTGGTTCTAGCATTAGTGCCTCGCGTCCCCCTCGTGCTCTCAACAGACACCTACTTCTACCACGAGGATGACGCCCACCACTTCAACCGAACCGTAGAGATGGCGAAGCGCGGCGATCCCAATCCCTACTACTTCAACAAACCATCGCTGCACTTTTATCTCAGACTACCTGTCGTAGCGGCGAGCGTAGCGTTCGAAAAACTTCGTGGACGGATGCGGAGCGTTCAAGACATTCGCACACGAGATCCCTATGGGCTGGCTGGATACGCCTACACAACATCGCACCCAGCCGTCCTGCGATGGAACCGAGCCTTAAGCGCGGCGGCAAGCCTTGCAATCGTGTTGATAGCGTCCCTCATGGCGTGGAAACTGGGCGCGAGCAAGATGGGCATATTTCTCACCGGGCTCCTTACGGCATTCTCGCCCGAATTTCTCGCGAACTCCCACATCATAGGCGTAGATATCATAATGGCGCTTTTCTGCGTCCTGAGCACCCTGTTCGCCATGAGCGCCGCGCGCTCCTTCACCTATCGAAAATTGATTCTCAGCGGGCTGTGCGCCGGTCTCGCTGGTGCGTCAAAATACAACGCCCTTCCGATCGCGTTCGTTCCGCTTGCGGTGTGGATCCTTAAAGACCGTTCTCTCAAAGGGCTCGCTCTGTGCGGAGTTCTTCCGCTCGTCGGATTCCTCCTCGGCTGTCCCTATGCGGCGATAACACCAAAAGAATTTTGGTCCGGGCTCTCATATGAGGTGTGGCACTACGGCGTGGCTGGCCACGAGGGACACACCGCTCAGCCAGGCATAGCGCAAGCGCTCTTTTATCTCTCCTGGCTCACTACTGACGGGGTGGGCTTACTCGGTACGATACTAGCGGCGCTCGGCGTTAGCTTTCTCTTAAGCTCCCGCTCACCTCAAGCGATCGTCTTTCTCATTTTTCCATTCCTCTACACGACTCTGATGGTATTTCAAAAAGCCAACTTCACCAGGAACATGGTCGTCATCGTGCCGTACGTCGCTATCGCGGCGGGATACGCCTTCGCGGCTATATGTTCGATACTGATCAGGAAGGACGCGGCACGGTCGCGGGCAAGAAACCTCCTGGCATCTTTTATTATCTCGGGCCTTTTTGCGGGGACCATCGCTCCAGAGGTCCAAAGGTCCTCCGCTCTTGTGAGCGAGGCGGTACGCGTGGACTCTCGAGAATCCCTTGCGTCGTGGATACGCGATGTACGGCCTATACAGAACGATGTGGCGATCGCTGGGGCACTTCAAGTACGCCCCGAGTTGTTTTCACTACCCGGAGTGGATGCCTTCGACCCCACAAAGCAATCGTTCGCGAATCTGATTCAATCAGGGTACGACTACATCGCCATCCCTTCCTATCTTATTCCTAATCCGATGCCCTCTTTTCTAACTCAAAACATCTCACTGTCGGGAGAGGTGGGGCAACAGCGAGTACCACATTCTCCCGCAATCACGGTGCTAAAAGTCGTTCCAGAAGCTCTTACGACAGTCGCTGCGACATCCCCTTCAGAACTCGAAATAATCTTAAACAGAGACTCGCACGTCCTACCGTGCGAGGACTCTCGCGAGGGGCATTGCTGGATTAACAGTCGAATCACCAAGCTCAAGATCTTTAGGACTTCGCTGACCGCGCCAACAACGATCAAGCTTTCGGTAATGAGCCCGTGGCAAAACCAATTGGTGAAGATATCCTCATCAAGCGGCACACAGCTCGCGACACTAGAGCTTTCCGAACCAGGAGCATGGGAACAGCTCGATGTAACCATCCCGCCCAATACCCTGACGGGGACGCTCACCGTGTCGCAGGTCCACTCACCAGAATCACGACAGATCGGCGAAGATAGACGACGACTCGGCGTGGCTCTAAAAATTGCACCGTAAAGGGGGCGCCAACGAACAGTCGCGGCCGGCGGGGCCGCCGGCCCTCCAACTGAATTCCGCGTTGCATTTGCAACCGTAGATACAGCTGCTACGGAATAACCCGTCCATGTGAGACTGAGACAGCAGACCCCTCCGCCATAAAAGAGAACGCCGGAGGATCAGAGAAAACAACCCCCCACGCTGCCCCGTAGGAAAGAGCCGGTTGCCACTCAAACGATAGCGGCACATCCTTCCACACCCGCCACGATGGGTGTTCAAGTTGATACTCCACGGTTCTTCCGTTTCTTTGACGTGAGTATCCGTAGTAATGCTCGGCGATGAACTCTTCTTGGGAGCCCGTTCCGAGCGCCTGCGGTTGGCCTTGCAGATTCGATCGAATACGATGCCAAGAGCCGCCTGCCCGCCAAGCAAATTCCAGATCGCGATCTTCTTCAGAGACTTTTACGTCCATCGTCATCGGAACACGAGAATATCGCTCGTTATAAAGAGCTCGAGCAATAAACGCGACCCAAAACAAAGGCACATACTCACTGATAAAAACAACTCCGCGACGCTCCTTACCATCGACGATTCGTTTTACATAAAACCGGAGGTTAACCTCGATAAAATTTCGATGGCCGGGTATCCCGAGCCCTAGAATGCGAGTGTCAAGAAACTCGAACGCGACAACACTCGCGAAACATTTACCATTAAAGAGGTCAAGCTCAACACCACGGGGCAGATAGGGCTCAAGCATCGCCGCAGGTACCTCCCAGTTAAGCATGAGCAGGTTCGCCCAGCGGGCGGTCAGAAAGGGCTTACTGCCCGAAATGGACATCGACGAGCTTGGCATGATTCTATGGTAGTCGGTGATCGGAGTGGTCGTCTACACCGAAGCTTCGCCGCCCAACCGGGAGCCGCCCAAGAGCAAGCCCGAGCCCCCCAATTTTATGTGTTTTCTCCCGAACTGGACACGCACAAGGGATACCAGGTAACCTTACAGATATGATCGTTGTGACTGGTGGAGCGGGATTTATCGGCAGCGCCTTTGTGGCAAAGCTTAACGCTGAGGGCGTAGCAGATGTTATCGTCGTCGACGAAGTAACATCGCCAGCTCGCGAAAAAAATCTTGCGGGCAAGTCGTATAGACAATTTATCGGCAAGCAGGAGTTCATCGACTCGGTACGAGGGAACGCCCTCTCTCAAGGGATCTCAGCGGTCGTTCACATGGGAGCGTGCTCAAGTACCACCGAAAAGAATCTTGAGTATCTGCAAGAAAACAATGTCGAGTACTCAAAGACACTCGCGGAATACTGCCTCGCGCGAGGGATTCGTTACATCTACGCAAGTAGCGCGGCCACGTACGGAGATGGCGCGCAAGGGTACGAAGACGACGTAGCGAGACTTGAGTCACTCAAACCTCTAAATCCCTACGGCGACTCAAAGCAACGCATGGACCTCTGGGCTAAAGAGAATAACATTCTCTCAAAAGTCGTCGGTTTAAAATTCTTCAACGTCTACGGGCCGAACGAATATTACAAAGGCTCGATGGCGAGCATAGCCTGGAAGGCATTTAACGCGATTAAGGAGACGGGATCTTTCTCACTCTTCAAATCTCATCGGTCCGAGTACAGAGACGGCGAGCAGATGAGAGATTTTGTATACGTGAAAGATTGCTGCGATATCATGTGGTGGTTTTTACAAAATCCTACGGCAAACGGGTTATTTAACGTAGGGTCCGGCAAGGCCCGCTCCTGGAACAGTCTCCTCACGGCGATCTTTAGCGCGATGGGCAAAGAGCCGTCGATCCAATACATCGAGATGCCAGAGGATTTGCGCAATCAGTACCAGTACTTCACGGAAGCCCCGATACAAAAGCTTAGGGATGCTGGGTACTCCAAGCCGCTGCGCTCGCTTGAAGAGGGCATCACCGATTACGTTCAAAACTACCTGTCAAAACCAGAGCAGCATTGGTAAGCCCATCTATTTCCCTAGCAACCGCCCCAACACCACCAGCGACGCGGTGATGGGAGGGGCCCGGCCCCTTGCGTGAGCAATCAGGTACCTACGACACTTACCAACACCCCCGGCACTATGCGGCGTTTAGGCAGATTTCGAAGCTCCTGGCGAACCCCAACCAGGGTGCAAATTCTAGAACTCAGAAGACTTGTACCAACCTTGCAAGGATTCCGTTAGAAAGCCTTTTGACAAGCACCGTTTAGTTCCCCTCGTTCATCATCCAAACACAGGGATGTGTCATGAGCTCAGGGATGAACCAGGCCGAGGTTATTCGGTTTGAAATTGCGGTGAACTGCGCGGCGTATCGCTCGCTCGTTGAGGGACTTAGAGAGCCCTCGGTACATACCTATTCCGCTGCCTCCCTTAAGCGTCCGATCAAAGCCGAAGTTCACCTCGACCTCACATCCCAGCGCTATTCGGTCCAGAAACTTGGTCGGCATCAACTCCCAACGGCCCTCGATGTTCGGCCCGGCAGTCAAACGCACCAAAACATCACAGGGGTACTCGCTAGCTCGCTCCGCGCCCAGACCTCTCGCGAGCTTCACGTCGCCTTACAAGATATCATAGCCACCGCACCAACGATCCCAGGCGACAGTCTAAGGATCTTTAAGAGAGACCTTGAGTTTCAGACCAAGAATACGCGTCAGGTCATCGTACGACCTATCTCTGACCTCGGCCTGATCGCGACGATCTCCCCTACTCTATCGCTTGAACTTGACGACTCTCCCACGCTCATCATCCCTGAGCGCCAAGAGAGTCTCCTTGAAAGAGCTGTTTTACTTCTTCGAGAGCGGGCGTCGCTCGTAAGCCCCGTATCGACTCTCGTGAGCGACAACACAGCCACGATTCGCGCGGAGCTCTCTATCCCCCTTATCGAGGGATTCGAGGTCGATACATTCCTCCACTGGGGGAGCTACGACGACCTGTCCCCGCCATGGCAAGACGAACCGGTACCAACAAAACACTGCTCCGCTACATGCCTTACTACCGTTAATCACCAGATCCACATTCCAAGTCACGGGTGGTACGGAGCTACCGTTTTTGTTCAGGTGCGAGGCTCAAGCGAGCCGGTATGGTTAGGGCGACACGGCAGAGACGACGCCGCAATGTATATTGCGTCCGACGACTCAGCGATAACCAGCGAGCGGGATCAGATGCTACGCGAGATGTACGAGCTTTCGGGCGAAATCCTCTCCCTCAGCATAAAAACTCCGCACACCCTCGACGCTCAGATTGACAATATCTCTACCCTTGCTCCCCACATCGGGCTCGGAGCCCTTTTGGCCGAAGTGAGCCCAACCCCTTCAGAGAATCTGCGCGAGATACTACAGGTCTTAAACCGAGCGCCCTCGTCTTCTCTGACCGAGTCTATGTTCCTTAATTACGGCGTCGGCGAGGTTGTTTTTGCGACACCGGAGGGCCCGCACGCCGCGGCCGGAGGGCTGGCCCAAGTAATCTCCGGATTACCTATTGAGCTGTGCCGAGTAGGCATACCGGTCTCAATTATTACTCCGATGTATAGCTACGAGAACGGTAACAAGCACGCGTCGGCCCAAAAAACCCTCTCCCAGGGCATCATGCTTGATGGTGAGAGGATAAAACCGATCTACGTCGGAGCGATTACCGTACACATTGGTCCTACCTACCAGAGTGGAACGACGCACACGTGTCGCCAACCAACAGCTGTTCCGATAAAGGTTTACCTCGCGCAGAAGGGCAGTCTCCGAGTATTCCTCCTCGCGAACTCCTCAGTTTTTGACCGTCTGTATCAGCCCGTCTACGCGGATGAGCAGCTCCGACGAGCGATCGTTCTTTCGCGCGCGACCCTTGAGACGATCGCAACAAGCCACTTCGGAATTCGCCCCTCGGCCGTCATCTCTAACGATTGGACCACCGCGTGCATTCCAGCATTCGCCGCGTTGGATGGTCGCTATCAATCCGTCCAGTGGCTCCGGGATTGCAAAACAATACACATGATTCACAACGGCGGCGCGGACTATCACGGCCGTCTTCCGGTAAACCTGAGCAACGAAGACCTCTGGCCAATGCTCGGACTTGGACCCGACCACTTCTTTGGGTTCAGGGATCCGTACAACCAACATCTTATAAATTTCACGATGGCCGCGGCTCAACACGTATCCGGAGCGCTGCTAACCGTCAGCCAACCGTACGCTCAACAAATAGTATCCACTGGTGGCGGAGATGGAGTTGACTACGTGCTCCAACACCGCAAGGGCGAGGTGTTTGGTATTAGTAATGGAATCAACAGAGCAGAGATAAATCGCTACCTCTCTACGCTCACGGGACTGGAGCCGCAGGCACTCGACTCGATCGATTCATTACTTGCGGCAAAAGCCTCCACAAAGGGAGCGATTCAAGCTCGATACGGCCTAGTTCAACGAGACGACGCTCGAATCATGAGCTTCGTCGGAAGATTAGCAGAACAGAAAGGCCTCTCGCTCCTCTCTGGCTTCGTCGCGCACGGCAATCATTCAATGCTCGAAGATATCCTCATTCGACACGATGATACGCAGATTCTCATCGCCGGCCCGATGACCGAGGGGGACAAAACAGCCAACGACCTCCGGCACGCGGTCGAATATCTTCAACACAAGTACCCAGGACGTATCTGCTCACACTTTGATTATGTTCCGCACGCCAAGGCTCTTGAGATTATCTTCGGGAGTACGTTCTTCTTTATGCCATCGCGCTTTGAGCCAGGAGGAATTACCCAACTTGAATCAATGGCAGCGGGCACCCTTGTCATCGGCAGAAACGTTGGCGGAATCTCAGCGACGATTGAAAACTATAAAGCCGACAGCAATTCCGGAAATGGATTCCTTTGCAATGACTATTCGGCAACGGCTCTCGCCAACACTACGCACTGGGCGTTGGAGTCAACGAAGAGGCACTCGGTCTATCAACAGCTCGTTATCAACGCGCGCCGCGCAAAACACACCTGGGCGGACCGCGTACCAGCATACCAAGCGATGCTTCAGAGGGTCATCCTTGGAGAGGAACGCTTTGCGGCGCTTCCGTGGAACCAATCGCACAAGGATCAGCTCTCAAGCCTTACGGTTTGCTAGCGCACCGTTCGATAGATTCTCCGCGTAACGTAGTCGTGGGCACTAGGGCAGTGTCTATCCCGGAATTTTCGAGAGGTTTTTGGAGGGGCACCGGCCTCGGTGCCCGTATGCCACTCCACGAAGATTCCCCGTAGGTGAAATAGTATTGCGAATACTTGGGTAAAAGCTCCTACAACACCAGGAGCAGAAGTCCGCCATACATAATCGCGGACCCGATAATTCTACGGGCCCTGTCCCCTTCTTTAAACATCACGCCACCAACTATCACGGTGAGCAACATCGACATGCGCGTAAGACCAACAACAACGTGAGCGGAGAGCGTAACCAGCGCGAACATTTTCGCAACCATAAAGACGGTTTCGAACAAACCTCTAAGGAGGAACTGCGGAGTGTTCGTGCGTAGCTCAGTCATAGCCCCTGGCCGTTGAAGCAACACAGGCAGAGTCAGCAAGGCCGCGCAGAGTGTCATGGAAAAAGCCGATAACACTGGTCCACCATGACCTACCGCGAGACGATCGAAACAGGTATTCAGAGCAAACGCGAGAGAGCCCCCCAAGGCGTACAGAATCGCCACTGGCTGAGCCACCTTTCCGGACGTCTTGTCTCGACGAACGAGCAAAATACTCCCTGCCACGATACATCCAATAGCCAGATACTCTCGTGGGTACACAGGGTCCCCCGTTATGAGCGGAGAGATAATAGTCAGAACAAGAGGTGACAGCGAGAGGAGCCCGCTTACTAGGGAGACGTCACCATGAGCGAATGCGCGCATTTTACATCCCTCAGCGCACACATCGGAGAGCCCTCTCAACACTACCAACATGAGAAAAGTCCGCGAGAGGGAGAGTGACTCATCCCCCCACAGTGACATCCCGATCATGATGACGAAGTAAAACGGTAGCGCGTAGGCAAATGACGCAAACGTCGAGACGTCAGGATGAACTCGGCCCGATACTGATTTACTGACCAAATCCTTCGCTGTTGAGGTACATGCGCTTATAAGCGCCGCAATAACTCCCACCGTAACTCCCGAGATACATGCATTTCTCAAACACTACATTGTGGGACTCTTTTTCGATAGATGGCCCGGTTGATCGCTAGCGTTGAGCATCATGTGAGGCTATAGAAAACATAACGAATATATCGCTAAAAGACCGAAGAGCCCCTATGCCTGACTCACGTCCCCTTTCAAAACTCCGGCGATCCATCGTTAAAAAAGCGCTCGCCATTCTTTCGAGCATCGCTATCTCCTCCGCGGCATGGGCTGTCCCTGCTCCTAAAACAGCCCCGCTCGTCTATGTCGTCGATGGAGACACGATCGCCGTTCGTGTGGATCGTCAGATTGAGAAAGTCAGGCTTATCGGCATCGATACCCCCGAAAGCAGAATAAACACTCGAGCTAAACTACAAGCAGTCAAGAGCAATCGTGATGTTCAAACGATCATTGAGCTCGGGCGCCAAGCCTCAAAGACCATGAAAGAGATAGCCCTGCCCGGTACCGAAATTCGCCTCGAATTCGACGTGCGAGAACGTGACAAATATGGCCGTTTACTAGCCTATGCGTACCTACCAAACGGCACCATGATCAATGAAGAGATGCTCAGTCGAGGATATGCTCAACTCCTGACGATGCCACCCAACGTAAAACACGTCGATCGGTTTAAAGCCGCGCTTAAGGAGAGCCAAAAGGATGGGCGTGGACTGTGGGCCTCTGGCGGCTTTAGCAATTAACCTATACTTTCTCGGCCGCTTCACGGGGCTTTTGACGATAACCAAGGGTGCCTCTCCGGCGACATCGTGCTACCCTATTGGGCATGGAATCTGACCATTTCGACCCACGAAGACCCGCTCAAGAAGTAACGCTACACGTACAGGGCCTCCACTGCACGAACTGCGCGCTCTCTATAGAAAAGCACCTTACTAAAGTTGGTGTCGAAAAACCGGCGGTCGACTACGCGAGCGGCAGAACGAGCTTCCTTATAGAAGACGTCACCAAGCTGCCAGAGATAGTTGAGAGCATTAAGCGCCTCGGCTACTCGGTATCGGATGTCGCCTCCCCTCATGGCCATAGTCGGGACGTAGCGCTGTACATTCAAACAGCCATCAGCGCGGCGTTGACGCTCCCGCTCCTTGTGGGGATGTTTTTCTCTATTCATTGGCTTCATGACCCAATCATTCAGCTCATCCTCATGACCCCGGTGTTTTTAATCGGAATCTCACACTTTGGATTAAGCGGTCTGCGCTCTCTACGCGCTGGCGTAGCGAACATGGATGTCCTGATCTCTGCCGGCATCCTTGCGGGGTACTGCGCGAGCGTGCTTACGCTCATATTCGGCTTCTCACATGACCTGATCTTTTTTGAAGCGGTCGGATCTATTGTGACGTTCGTATTAGGCGGACACCTTCTTGAGGAGCTCGCGGTTCAGAAAACTACCTCGGCTATCGAAGAGCTATCACACCTTCAGCCTCAGGAAGTTGTAAGACTGCGAAGTGACGAATCGGGTCGGGAGATGAGTGAAAAGATCTCGCTCCGAGAGCTCGTTGTAGGAGATCTCGTACAGATCAATTCAGGAGATCGAACTCCAACTGACGGCACCATAGAGCGCGGATCTGGTAGCTTTGACGAATCCATGATCACCGGAGAAGCACTACCCGTCGATCACAACCAAGGAGAGCGCATCATCGGTGGAACCGTCTTAACAAGCGGCTCTGTGGTTATGCGGGCATCCGCCATCGGAGACGATACGACGCTAGCTCGCATCATTCGGCTTGTACGGGAAGCTCAACAAAAGAAACCGTCCATTCAAAGGATCGGCGACGCAGTAAGCGCGGTATTCGTGCCCACGGTGCTTGCCATATCGGTTCTCGTACTAGCGCTAGGACTTCTCGTTTTCGACCTCACGCCGGCTCAAGCGATCGTACGGGGACTTGCTATCGTCGTTGTAGCGTGTCCGTGCGCCATGGGACTTGCCACCCCCTCCGCCATCATGGTGGCCCTCGGCAGAGCCGCGCGAAACGGGATACTCATTCGGGGCGGCGACACCCTTGAACGACTCGGCCAGGTCAAACATATCGCCTTTGATAAGACAGGAACGCTTACGACCGGCGAACTCTCAATCGGAGAACTGCACACAACCGATGGGTTCAGCCCTAAGACCGCTCAAGCGATCCTTGTCGCGCTACAGCGAACATCGTCACATCCCATCGCGCAAGCGATCGTTAAAACACTTCAGGATCCTGATCAGGAAAACTTCGCGTTCACTTCAACAACCGAAACGAAGGGTATTGGCCTAGCGGGTCATACCGCAAACGGAGATCTCTATGAATGTGGGGGGCAGGCCCTCGCCTCTCGCCTTGGAGTTTCCCTACAAGAGGATATCGTCTTAACAAAAAATGGAGCGCCGATCGCATTCTTTACGATCTCGGATTCCATTCGAACGGAGGCTACAGGAGTTATAAAGCAACTACACGCCCTCGGCTGCTCAACTTCTCTAATCAGTGGAGACACCCTCACCAAGTGCCAGATCGTCGCGAACACAGTCGGCATCCAAGCTATTCACGCGCAACAGCTCCCGGAGCAAAAGCTCTTGGTGCTCCAAGATATTCAAGCACGATATCCAGCAGCATTCGTCGGAGACGGTATTAACGACGCTCCCACACTCACCGAGGCGAACGTGGGGATATCCCTGAGCTCCGCGTCAGACATCGCGATGCAATCATCGCAAGTGCTCCTCACCGGTGGATCTATCGCGGCACTACCCGCGGCGATAAAGCTTTCACGACTGACCGTGAGCACAATCAAGCAGAACCTTTTCTGGGCTCTCGTGTACAACGTGGTCACGGTACCGCTCGCGGCGAGTGGCGCTATCAGTCCGCTCACCGGGGCGCTCCTTATGACGATGTCGGACCTCGTTATCGTGGGGAACTCATTACGCATTAAGTTTCGCTCAATTTCTTAAGGGCGCCCCCAAGTAGGATTAAACGACGGGCTGTCTCCTTCCTGACCTCCCGTTGATTGCGAATGCGCCTGTGCATACATAAAAGCCACTATGCGAGGCCCGATACCACCTTCAAGCCACGGAGCGAATTCCCACGGACGCAATGAAATCGTCGCACAATCGCCATTACTCGTGGCTCATCGAAAGTAATAGACACTCCTGCTTCCAGCGGGACACCTTCTTTTAAACAACGCTTCGACCAACGACTTCCTAGAGATCGGATATTTCGTGCCCGTGGCACTTCAACACATCCATAACAGCTAGCCCTGTCAGCTTGAGGTCGCAAAGGTGCAGATCGCTCTAGTTTCATCACAAGAAGGATCTTCTTACTGGCTTAAGCCAATTCTCTACGTTAAATTTCCCCCATGTTGAGCCATAGAAACGAATTCGAGCAACCACCGCGAGCGGCAAGTCACGATCCGCGCGATAAGGCTGAATTTGGCCGAGCTAGCCTTGGGCCGTCTCAAATCGCTCATCTACAACTAGAGCTCACATCTCTATTGAGTTCCGAATCTATTGAAACAGAGCAACAAGCCGCGGCGATAGCTCTTGCCTGGTCTATTCTTCGAGAGTGCGGGTTCCCCACCTTTGGGGATGTTCGAGCAAGGAGAGGCGAGGATTTTTGCAAGACGGTTCCAGTCGATCTTCGAGAAGCTATCTCGTTATCACTCGATACCATTGGATGGATGGCATACGCGCCCAACCCAGCTCAATATGATCGAGCTGCGCAAATGTTTGTGAGAGCGGTGGCTCTCTGTCCGCTCGATCTCGCCCGACTGGAAAAACTTGCCATAATAGCGGGAGAGATTAAGCCCGACCACATTATGAATTTGCGGCACGACCCGGCAAAGCAAGCGCAAACCGCTATTGGATTTGCAATTCAAGCGACCAAACATATCGAATACGCCCTCGAAGAGGTGTTTGGTATTACGCGCGCGGCGCTGAATGAAGCGAGCGGAGAATCGATAAGCCGGCTTCTCTCGGCGCTGGGCGAAGAAGCCCGCCCCTATGTAGCTCGAATGTTGCGTCATGTATCGCACCTCCACGGATTACAAGCCTGCTTTTTTAAGAATGGTGTGCACGCGACTAACGCAATAAGTGCAGGGTGCTCAGCTCTTCAAATAGCAGGACTTCCCCGAGGGATCGCCGAGTGTGCGAATGTCCTGCGAGAAGGCTTACGAGAGCACAGTCCGTCAGAGCTGCTAGGAGAGGAGACTCCCCTTATCGTGTCTATCCTTGACGCGATCTCCAGAGGCTTGCATATGAAATGGACACTTTTTAACAATCATTCCGCCGGTCGCCGATCAGAACAACTTGACGAGCTCTGTGACATTTTAGAATCGGGGTCGCCGGCGAAATGACAGATTGTGAAAACAAAAGGAACGCCTTCTTGTGAGTAAAGCGCTACCCGTATTTAGGCCCCACACTACTTCTGCGCCTCTAGCGACTTATCACTTTTGTATGGGGCTATAGTTCCAGTTCTCAGGCTGAAGTTTGAGGCGTTGCGCTTCAAGTCTTCTGACCTTCGTTTCTCAAGTGCCCGTTACCAACAGTGAGAAATTACTCGCTAGCTCGTAATTTTATTGTAGCCTTACGTGCTCGATGGCAGCTCGCCATGCTCGCAAGCCCCGCACGTTGTCTCGTCCTTGAAATTCACCGATGACCCCGGGGCTTGTCGTCTCTCGTTCAAGCGATCTGAAGGCAGTCGGGCGTGCTGCGCTCGCGGAGTTCTCGACGTTGGTGCACGCGCAAGCCAAGGTTCTCTCAATGCGGGGTTCACCAAAATGGGGGAGTGCGGCGGTGGAGAGGCCTCATAGTACTACTCCCTGAATGATTTAACGGTGTATAATCAGTTAGTTGCAAATTCTCTTGTCATTAGATCAAATAGGGCGTATTTATTTGATCCATGCTGCATCGAATATGCAACCTACCTATTTCTATTAGTTTTTTCCTGTTTGGTCCGCGGCAAACCGGCAAAACAACGCTCATCGAGAGCTTCATAGCCGGTCGTCGGGTGTGGACCGTTAATTTGTTAGATCGGACGGTGTTTCACAGATACTTGGCTTCACCGGGGCAGTTCTACGCGGAGGCGAAGAGGAAAATTATTGATGAGCGAATTGAGATCCTCTTTATAGATGAAGTGCAGAAGATTCCCGCGCTCCTTGATGAGGTGCAAAGATTGATGCATGAGCATGCTACGGTTTTTATTCTCTCAGGGTCGAGTGCGAGAAAGCTAAAACGAGAGGGAGCGAATTTACTGGGCGGGCGAGCCGTCTCGCGAAACCTATTCCCCCTTACGCTGCACGAGCTAGGGGAGCGCACCACACTCGACGAACTGCTACGGTTCGGGAGCCTGCCCAGCATTATTTTGAGGCCATCGACTGACGAGCGCATCGATCTATTGACCGCCTATGTTACTACGTATCTAAGCGAAGAGATCCAGCAAGAGTCTCTTGTGAGAAATCTACCGGGCTTTCTGCATTTCTTAGAGGTCGCTGCCCAACAATCTGGGGAGCTTCTCAATTTCTCAAACGTCGCACGTGAGGCGCAGCTTCAGCCAAGAACAGTTCAAAGCTACTACGATATTTTAGTCGACACGCTTATCGGTATTAAATTGCAGGCATACAGTAAGAGTGTGCGAAGGCGATTGCGTTCGACTCCAAAATTCTATCTCTTTGATCTCGGTGTGCTCAATGCCCTTGATCGGCAACTACGGTCATCTCCAGATGCAACGCGGCGAGGACGTCTCTTTGAGCACCTCATCGTATTGGAGACGGACCGCATGCTGCGATACCTTTCAATTGATGGTAGGATATTCTTCTGGCGGACCAAAGACGACCAGGAGGTTGACCTGTTGATTGAAAACAGGGGCGAACTCATAGCAGCCGTAGAGATAAAATCTTCGTCGGTCATTACACCGCAGTATTTCTCTGGCTTGCGTGCCTTTGCTGAAGAGCACCCAACGGTTCCGCGCTACATCGTTGCGGATGTGCCCGAAAGCTTTCAGCTGCAAGGTCTTGCGACCGTTCTTCCGTGGCGAGAATACCTTGGACTGCTTAATAAGTGGCTGAGACAATGAGGCGCGCCCCCTGCATGATAAGAGGCAAAACTCCGCCGTCGCGTTTTTGCGGCACTTTCCTGGCGTATCAAGACGCGCTTCTATGCTCAATCCTCAGATAACGAACCCGGACGCCGCCAAGAAGTTATGTTATCCCAGAGGGAGTCGCACGTTTCCCAGTAAATCCAGAGCCCAGACATGCACATACGGCTCTCGTGACTGCAGGCACATGGCTCTCTCTGAAGCCTGACCTAAATCCCTATCCGTACTTCTCACTAATTCCAACACACCCACTAGCCGCACCTCCCCGAACAAGCCTGTATGCTCAGGCGCTAGACGTGGGAGAAGGCAAAGGATAAGCTCCAACACTGCAGAAGACGTGCCCCCGAAGCCTCTTCCCTCTACCAGATAGTCTACCACTCTCGCGATGACCTTCAGTTCCAGTGGGAGTCGAAGTTCCAGCACCAGTGTGGGTGCTTGCGCGATGAGGTGCTGCCGTCACTGGCCGTCACTGGTGCAGGCCAACTAATCAACTCTCTATAACAATTAAAGAAAACTGGGGTTTTTCGAGTTGGGCTGCACCAGAAGTTCTTGGCCCCTTGGGCAGCGGGCGCAGGAGTTGCCGTATCCCGCTCTAGCGAGCTACCCGCTGGTGGAGTTCGCTCGCATGCACCTATTTTACTCGAAAGATGTTCTTCAGAAACGCGCTATCGATGCTGAAGAGGTGCATGCAGCCCGGTCAACTCTTCTCGGTCGCTCGCTCGCCAGTTTAGAGATGGCGTACGACCCCAAAACCGGCGAACCGTTCCGTCTGTTGCTTAGCGAAGATACGCGGTCGATACTTTTTTTCGGAGCGTCGTGGTGCGAGCCGTGTGCCAGCATCGCACCCCACGTGAAAAGCTTCGTGTCGGCAATACAAGGAAGTGGTTCAACGGACACCGTCTATAGAATATCGATTGATGACGACGAAGCTGTGTTCCCCGAAGTGGTGCGCGATCGATATCCGGATGGTGCCATTTCGAGTAGCCAGCTTCGAGCGCTCGGCCTAACGTCCGTGCCGGCATACCTGATAATTGAAAACGGAATGGTCTCCGAATGGGGCACTCTTACCAGCGAGGTCCTTGACCGCTTGTCTCAAGAGTAGTTTGCAGCTCGCTACCTTCCTCCCGCTTCTGGTCCCGCTGCTGATGCAGGGTCCCGCTGTTGGTGCTCCCGCTGTTGGTGCAGGGTACCTTAGCGGTGGCACTTCCAATAGTTGTCTCTGGATGTCTCTGGTACAGGGTCACCGCCATTAAGTTAAGGAGTATCTAACCGAGAAGTTTTGTATTGTAGCCGGACTACCCTATTTTCTTGATAATTTCAGCTGCTCGAGACTCGGCTCGCTTCAGAGATGAACTCAACCAGTCGATACTCCAAGGATTTTTGAGTAGCCCGGCTACAGACATAAACAGACATAAAACTTAGCTCGCCCTTCCACGCTCTCTTTGCAGCCTTGAAACCATAGCGTGGAGCTACAGACCTCGCATTTCGACCCTCGCTTGACCCATCTCGACAGAACAAATATCCGCCCGCTACTACAGTTCAGCTACTTACGAAAAAGCGATCGATCGTCCTGTCCTTCATAAAATAGCAGGGGAGAAGGCGGCAGACGGTGTTGTGCGCGCCTCTCTCGATTAACCGCTAATTGGTTAAAGAATACTACTAACTAAGCCGAGCAGAGAAGGTAAAGCGGCACGAACCACCGCTATTGTCCAACTTCACGGCATCTTCTGTGACCTGAACAGTTTTGCGCTTTAGGTTGAAGCTCGTTCTAATCGAGCGCCCTACGCCTTCGTTCTGATCTACAACTCTCGTGACGAAGGTTGCTGATTTGTTTCGACTGAGCTTCTTCTTCTGTCCGACAAATTGAAGCTTCTTTTTGGACCTATCTAACTTGTATTTAAGATAATAGCTTTGGGGGATCATGCAGTCTGCGTGAACAGCATTAACATCGGTGGCGGTCACTGCGGCTTTGAGGTCTTCTGCCCATGCACTGGTGTGAGAGCTAAGCAACCCGATACCAACGATGAGTGCACATAGTGAACGCGTCTTTAACATAAAACCTCTTTCGATAACGTTTAGGCGAAGGCTGCTGATCCGTTACCACCTTCTCTCCACTAGTCTGAGATCTCTAGAACATTGCTTCATACTATTAGCTATACCCCTGATAGGTATGCCGATTTTATTGTGTTATGCCCTCCGATCTAATTAGGCAAAAATGCTCAGGGATTTACGTATAAGCGCCGAAGTTACTTCCAGGAATTTATATCTTGGTGGGGGATTTAATGAACAGTCTAGCCAGGTACAGCGCTGCAGCATGCATAGGTCTTTTATTGGTGAGCGGCAGTGTTAGGGCGCAGCAACCGGTGATTAGCAGCGGCGCGGCTAGTGCGGTGGGTTCGGACCCTTCAAGGCCTGATTGCGTAATCACGTTATACACCCTTCAAAACTGTCCTGGCTGCGTTGACATTAAGGCGCAGATAGAGGCAAGAAAAGCCAGCAACCCGGCTAAATACGGATGCAATAAGCTCGTTACCATAGATTGCGTAGGAAAAGACCGCGCGACCAGGCGATGGCTGAACCCCTCGTGTGATGCTTCGGTCTTTCAAACAGTCCCCTATCCGAAGAATGTAAATCTTTGCAACGATTGCGATAGGGATAAGCCTCCTCCCTCACCTCCACCGAGCAACCCAGGGAATCCACCATCAAATCCCGGCGCCCTCTGCACCGGAGAAGCCAAGGTGCCATGTGCAAATAGTTCTGGTGGTACTTCATGCTGTATGTATGCCTGTGACTCCTCATCTAAGTCAGGCTGTCTCGCATGCAGTTTTCGCTCCTGCGGAGCATCCAGCTGTCCCGCTGGCGAGCAGTGCGTAAACAAGAAAGACGAAAAAGGCTGCCCACAGGATTTCACTTGCGTAAAGGTGTCTAGTCCTGCACCAGACCCCAAGCCCGACCCACTACCAGATCCGGTACCCGATGCGTGCAAGGACGCGTGCGTGGGCACCGATATGGTGTGCGATCCGTTGACTGGACAGTGTCGTCCGAAAAACGACATCTTCCCGCCATTAAATCCTGGCCCAATTGACTCGCCGCCTGCCCAAAATCCGGATCCGATGGATTCCCCAACAGCTCCGAATCCTGGCGCCATCGATTCACCGGCTGGTGATAATCCTCCGCCCCAGGATCCTCCCGCAGCACCTGCTTGTGGCAATCCATGTCCAAGTGCAGATAACGCCAACAACTGCTGCGGGCCTACCGAGGGTTGCTATAAGGGGAAATGCTCAACGTATTCAGGTTGTGCTAGTTGCAAAGCGGGTCAGATCTGCGCGCCTATCAACGAGGCACCGTATTACGCGTGTAAAGACGTAAAGCCTCTTCCCAAGGATCGAGCAGAACCTGCAGCGTAAATACCCAGACGCCTCAGGTCAGTTGTTAAAACTGCTTGCGCGTCGGTCTCCACTGGTTCTCCACTGGTACAGGGCAACTCTGGACCGGCTCATTTTTCTGTGTAGTTTTCGCTTGTTATGCGGGTGAGTCAGTGAGATCGAGAGTTGCCCTGTACCAGAGAGGGGAACAATAGCTGAGCCCGCCTATATGGCGGTGGACACCTGAATGAGGCAGCTTCGGCCGAACCCCGACAGGTTTTTCAACTGCAGTAGTCAGCACAAGAACCCGCCCATTACCACCGTATGGCGTGTTTGGTGGATTAGTATTTCGCGCCCCGACGTCAGGGCGAGCTTGCTCTTTGCCCCTTCAACCCGACGGCTATGACTAGGCTCACGATAACTGACTGAAGTGATGATGCAAATTGAATTCTTGTACGGTGTATAGGCATGCTGTATACTTATATACATGGCGATTAAGTCCTTCAAAAATAAAGAAATGGAGGAGATTGCTTATGGAAAGAAGAGCAAACGAACATTGAAGCTGTTACCAAGCGAGCTTCATTATTCGGCTTACAAGAAACTCGTTTTTCTCGACAGTATCCGCACCTTAGATAGCTTGCGTGCTTGGCCGGGACTCAAGCTTGAGAGACTCAAAGGAGACCGTAAAGGTCAAATGAGTATTAGGATAAACGACCAGCATCGAATCTGCTTTCGGTTTGTTGAGGGTCAGGTGTTAGACGTTGAAATTGTGGATTATCACTAAGGAGTAGCTATGCTTCCAAACACGATTCATCCGGGCGAAATTTTGCAGGATATCCTATCTGACAGAGGTATCACTCAATCTCAACTTGCTAAACATATCGGCGTTGAGGCAGGGGTTATTAACATGATCTGTAGGGGCAAAAGAGGCATCTCAGCATCGATGGCAAAGAAACTTGCTCGCGCACTCGGAACAGACCCTGAGACATGGGCCAATTTACAGTGGTCGTACGACCTTACCGCCGCAGAAAACCCTGAATTCGGAAAAATGCGGGCATAGCTAGAGCCACACGGCAAATCCTACGCGGATCGGGCGCATGCCTGGAGGGTGGATAAAGAGCGTTCGGCAGAGATAAAAAAAGGGGAGACAGTAGTTCCGCAGAAGCGCGCCGGCTCCGATGGTCCGGCTCCGATGGTACAGGGCAACTCTGGACCGGCTCATTTTTCTGTGTGGTTTTCGCTTGTTGTGCGGGTGAGTCAGTGAGATCGAGAGTTGCCCTGTACCAGAGAAGGGGAACAATCACTTATGTTGCGCAGCAAGCCGCTCGATGTCGCCAGGTCCTAAAACTCCCAAATCAACGATTCTTCCATCCTTGGTGACTACATAAGCGGGAACGGAGGAGATGGTGAGAGCCTCACCTTGGCTCGGTGTGATCACACCATCTGGGTACTTACCGTTTACTGCTTTTCCGTAGTCCTCTGGGTCATCGACGGAAAAACGATACACAGCGGCGCGGCCTTGATGAGTGCTCTTGCTCTGAATGAATGCCTCGACCTCCGGAGCGATAGCGCCACAGGGGCCACACCAGGTTGCGCCGAAGACTAAAATGGAGGTGCCTTCGCGTCGCAGCGCCAAGGTTGATGCAGCGCCTTTCGAGTCATGACTGAGCGATATTTCCGATAGTGGGCTGCCGATTAATTCATGCCGAAGCAACTCCCGCTGCTCCTCCGCTCTAAGCCTCTCCAAGAGGTTTTTTCGGTTGGTCACTAAGATATCTGAAACGACGTCAAACACCGCGGATGATAAGATTGAGGGATTCTCCAATCTCTGTCCATGAAGACCCAACGGAACCTCGCGATATCCAACTTCTTTGGGAGGAGCTGATTTCTCAGTCACAGGCACGAACCTCGTCCAGTGCTCCCCTCGAAATCGACTTGTCCGGGAGTCCTCAAAGCCCTCGGGGGATTGTTGAGCTATTTCGTAAGTTATCCGAATAGTAATCGGCCCGCCAGGAAGGTCAGATTCTCCCTGGATCTGAAGTGATACGTAATTATGATCGGATGCCGGATTTGTGAAAGCGATCGGCTCTAGGTCTCGAGACCAAAGGAGCTTACCTGAATCCGACAAGCCCTCCATCGTCCCGGTTAGGGAGATGCGAGGTTGCGGATTACCCTCAGATTGAGGCATCAATCCATCAAAAACAAGGTTGACGTTGATAGGCAAGTCCCATGCGTTTTCCGGGGCCCAGCTAGGATCGGACCGCTGATATCTCTCCGCCGAGAGAGCATCGAGGCCAAGGTTCCCTCCGGCAGAGCTTGTCCAGGAGAATAAAACGGAAGCAGATGGTAGATCTGTTCCCACGAGAGCTACCTTCGCGAACGCGCCCGCGACAGCCGCATCCTCGGGATATCGTCTGTTAAGGATCGTAATAGTTTCTACATACTGAGCGGGCGGAAATAATCCCCTTGCGACATAGCCGCCGAGCACTTTCGGGATCTCTCCTTCGGACATGCCGCCGGCGGTGAGAGCATTTGACATCTCCTCAACCCAATCGTGGGGCGTCATCGTTTCCGGTGATGAGAGACTTTTACTAAGCAGCTCTATAAGTGGCTCTCTCGCCGACGGATCTAAAACAGAAAGCACCTCGCGACTCAGTTCGGGTATTTCAAACTGCGGCTTGGGGGCAGCTATCAACTCTTGAGAGAAGACGCTGCCATCATTTGAAACCCTGACGGAGCTGCGCGCCGAACTGTCTTGACCGAGAGTTCCACTGTTGCGCTCTAGCCCAGCTTCTTGCGCTCCAGGTCGAGCGCAGCCTGCCAAACTCAAGAGGGAAAGCCCTGCCAGTTGCATGGAAAAGTTTGTTTTGGTGCCCGCGTACATACATCCTCCGCAGCGAGTAAGCGCTGGACTCATCGGAGTCCAGCGCCTTGGGATTAAGCCAGCATTCTTTTTGCCGTAAGAGCCGTGAAAGTTTTGCTGACTTCATGATGCCCTATAGGCCTAAGGCATGCCTAAACCATCGGCTGTTTTATTGACCTTGTTGTCACATAACTGTCGTTCAGTTTTACCAGCTGTCGTGATGGCAGCGCAGCAGGCGATACCAGCATTTCGAGTTCCCGTTTTCTCGGAGACACATAGTGCGCAATCTCCAAACGCGTAAACTTTGCTTCCACCGGGACAAGTATGAATTACTTTCTTTGACCACGGCCAACACGCACCCTGTTGCACCTCAGTGCATCCAGGATCTCCTGGAACCGCACCCTCGGGGCATATCGTTGTCGGGCCAGATATCTCTACAGCGCCGCCTTTTGAATAAACCGCAATCGCTCCGCAAGCTGCTTGCGCTATCGAAGTTGAACCTGCTAGGGCAACCAGCGATACCGCCAGTCCGAGAGCTGCATAAAATAATCTCATACTCATACTCCTCTATTTAATTTCCCCAAAGCACCCAATAGGCGCCTGAAGATTTTATACACTCACCGTGGATTTCACTTCGACGTACGCCCACGGCTCGTTGAAACACTCTAAGCAGTCACTACGTCGGGTGGATATAAACATAATGTTCGCCCAAAACTAAGAGAAAAATATATGTTGAAGACGCCTGTCATGGAAAAAAATGTCGCAAAACGCACATATTCTACTTTTAGTGGAATACGAGCCCCCCCCCCCGCTTATTTCACTCAGAGACCGCCCGGTAAAATCCGATGACCCGGTAAAATCCGATGATTACATGATTTAAAATCTAATCGGAAACTAAAAGAGTCTCCTGTGGTTATCCCGATTTCTACCTACTCATCAACGTGCTGAACCTGGCCATCATATGTTTTAAGAACGTACACATTTCTCTATCAGCGAATGCCAGCTCCACTGGTCCAGCTCCACTGGTACAGGGCAACTCCAAACCGGCTCATTCTTCTGTGTGGTTTTCGCTTGTTGTGCGGATGAGTCAGTGAGATCGAGAGTTGCCCTGTACCAGAGAAGGACCAGAGAAGGCCTTTGGATTCTCCACGGTGCTTTGAAGCGATTCTCATGCTTAGCAATTAGAGCCCGCGCGTTGAGGCGGATAAATTGACTAGCGAACACGAGTAAGTCCTATTAGCATCGTTTCGAATTCCGCAAGATGCAAGTCACCAGCGCTCCGTTGCAAGAGCACGTTCGCCTGGAGACCGAATTGTTTTTAAGGACATAGGCGTCGGAAACAAACGGGGCTCGCGTGGAGATAGAGCTTGTATAGTGGGTGAGCTTTTTGAACGCTGCGCGAGCACAAAAACAGTTGGGCCGATCCGAGGATTTTAGGTGATCGGAAGGGAAGAAAATTAGTATGCAACTACCAGAGCGGGTCAATAAAGCGCTAGACGCGTTTGTCGGTGAAGCTGAAATAGTTTTCGGAGATCGGCTCGTCTCGGTGGTTCTGTACGGAAGCGCGGCGGAGGGGCGGCTGCGGAAGACGTCTGATGTGAATGTTGTCTTGGTCGCGCGCTCGTACACCCCAAACGACGCGGCCGCGTTGTCTTCAATTCTTACCTTTGCCGCGGCGGCGATAGACCTGCAGGTGATGTTTCTACTTGAGAGCGAACTGGCCACAGCGTCGCAATTATTCGCGGTCAAGTTCTCGGATATCTCTCGTCGGCGTCGCGTTTTGTATGGCTCTGATCCATTCGCCGCGATGGCGATCTCTAAAGAGGCGCTTGTGGCTCGATTGAGGCAGGTTCTTCTGAACCTTCTTTTGCGCCTGCGCTACGCCTTCGCGTTGAGGAATGAAAGCGCGGAGCAACTAACTCAAATTCTAGCGGATAGCGTTTCACCTTTGCGGGCATCAGCGAGCGCGTTCCTTGAGATGAGGGGGGTGGCTTTTGAAAGCCCAAAACAGGCTCTAGAATTGGTAGCGGCGGGGATTAGAGCTGATGGATTTAAGATGAGTCTCTGTGTTGTGTCAGAGGCGAGAGAAGGCAAGACCTTCGCCCTTGACGAGATTAAGCGGGCGCTCTCCGATGTCCTCGAACTTACCTCTCTCATGAAGGAGCAGATTAAATCGCTTGTATGATTAACCCATTTGATCTGCATGGACCGCAATTTTTAGTTTTCTACTCGCTGCTTATTGTCGCGAGCGGTGCGGTCCTCTGGCTATTCTGGCGGACTTTGGGAGAAAGCGGCAGTGTTCGACGTCCGCTGACTGACCCGTATCAAATCGCGTACCTAAGAGGAGGGCCAAAAGAAGCGGTGAAGGTGGCGGCGGCCACGCTCGTACATCGTAGGGCGGCCAAAGTAAGTGGAGATACGATTACGTACCAAAAGGGCCAGTTGGCGTCCACCACTCATCAGCTCGAAAGGGCGATCCTTGAGAACTGTTTTGCGGGATTGACGCTTGGGAAACTTGAGACTGGAAGATCGGCAGAGGTGGCGGAAAAGCTATTTCATCAGCCACTGGTCAATGATCATCTTATTCTGTCGGGCGATGAGCGACAGAGGTCGGTCATAGTTAAAATAATAATTATTGGCACTTTGCTGGCTTTCGCGATGATAAAAATTCTGGTTGCGCTTCAACGCGGAAGGCACAATATAGAATTTTTGATGATACTGGCGGTGGTGGGAGTTGTCGTTCACGCGAAGTTCCCTCTTTGGTATACACCAGCGGGAAGCGTCGCTCTTAAAGATCTAAAGACCCTATTCGGTAGGTTGAAAAGCCAGACAAAAGAGTTGGTGAATCCATCGCAGAACCGTCATTTTTCATTCCTAATAGCTGTGTTTGGAGTAAGTGTTCTCTCTTCGAGTGAGTATATGTTCATGTCAGCGTTTAAATCTGAGGGTGGAAGCGGATCGAGCTGCGGAACTTCGTGTGGTAGTAGTTGCGGCGGCGGTGGCTGTGGTGGCGGGTGCGGGGGCTGTGGTAGTTGATGAGCGATTTTCAGGGCTACAAATCGGTTGAAGATCGCGTTGGAGTAGGCTGGCGCCCAGAGATCGGAGTGGGAATCCTTGAACAACTTGAAGAGATAGATATCATAGAGGTCGTCGCTGAAAATTGTACGCACCTTAGCAAGTCGGAACTAAAAGTTTTCAATCGTCTCTCCTCTGAAGTTGATATCGTCGTTCACGCTGTTAGTTTGGGATTAGCGAGCACCTACGCGGTGAGTTCAAAGCACGTTGAGGCTGTCGCCCGAGTCGTTGGCGCTATAGGACCAGAGGCTTGGTCAGAACACTTCGCGTTTGTAAGGACTACGGACCATGAGCTTGGACATTTAGCGGCGCCACCGTGGTCAGAGGAGACAGTTGAGAGCACTATACGTAACGTTCATGTAGCCGCGAAAGCCATCGGCTCAGTCCCTCACCTCGAAAACATCGCGACCTTGTATCACCCCATCGGTAGTACGATGAGTGAGGCAGCGTGGACCACTGAGATAATCAAGGGCGCCGGTGTTAAATTGCTTCTTGATCTTGAAAATATTTACGCGAACAGCAGAAACTTCCAAACTGACTGGCTTGCGGAAATGCTCAAATTTCCCCTGTCCGATGTCAAATACGTGCATATCGCGGGGGGGCACGCCACGACAGATGAAGCGGGCGAATATTTCCTTGATGATCATCTTCACCCCGTAGCTGAGGAAGTTTATACATTACTAGAGGAGTTGGCCTCGGTCGTGCCACAAACACTTACCGTCATACTTGAGCGTGATGGGAACTATCCGGCATTCGAGGAAATAAAGGCGGAATTGGATAAAGCGCGAGGGGCGCTCTCCCGAGGGCGTAAACGGCGGACAGCGGTGCAGAATGCGCGCTAGAGACGCTGAAAACGTGATCGCGGGAGCTTTAATAGGAGAGGTCCCAGTTGTTGACTCTGAAGATCGAATCGCCGAATCGGTTTTGTTGGGCTTGCGTCGTTCAAAGCCGATTTACGTGAGAAAGGTCAAGGAGAAGGAAGCTATCCGGCAACGGCGACGACATCTTTTTTACCGGGGTATGCTGTTTGCGCTCACGTACCCTATACGAGCGCTCAGTAAAATCTTATTCAACCGCTGATAGTCTCGGATTCTTAATGTGTCCCATTTGGCTGGCACGCTGTACGGTGTAGGGAGCATTACTCGCATCTCAACAGCGTCTTAGTAGAGGCCATGATCGGTTTGGCTACAACAGGTAGGTGAACGTATCGGAAGTGCGATGTCCCAGTGAGAGGGGTCTGCCGATAGCGGCGAGCGTTCCTTATGGTGTACGCTCACCCATCGTGACGGGCTCTCCTCCCCAATATCTTCGCGCCACCAAAGATGGTCTCATCCTTGAGGTCGTCGTAATAGTAAAGAAATCTACTTGTGTCGGAGATACACCAGCCCCAATGAGCTTACAGCTCATTTTTAACACGGCAAAATACTCACAAGTTCCACCAGTATAGCCAATAGGGCCGACTAGTTTATTGCTGTGTTGCGATCGACTTTGAGGACCGTGAAATAATAGCGTCGAGTACTCGCTCGAACGAGAGACAACAAGCCCCGGGGCCATCGCTAAATTTCAAGAAAGAGAAGTATACTAACGGGGACTTGAGAAATGAAGGCCAGAAGACTTGAAGCGGAACGCCTCAAACTTAAGCCTGAGAACTGGAACTATAGACCTCATACAAAAGTGATAAGTCGCTAGAGGCGCAGAAGTAGTGTGGGGCCTAAATACGGGTAGCGCTTTACTCACAAGTAGGTGTTCCTTATAAGAGGCAAAACTCCGCCGTCGCGTTTTTGCGGCACTTTCCTGGCGTATCAAGACGAGATTCTATGCTCAATCCTCAGATAAGGAACCCGGACGCGGCCAAGAAGTTATGTT
The DNA here is from genome assembly GCA_903920005.1 of uncultured delta proteobacterium. GTDB lineage: Bacteria > Bdellovibrionota_C > UBA2361 > UBA2361 > OMII01 > OMII01. The sequence goes on along the minus strand of CAIXKI010000169.1, from coordinate 2,556 downwards.
ATCCCAGAGGGAGTCGCACGTTTCCCAGTAAATCCAGAGCCCAGACATGCACATACGGCTAAAATAACGTGTGTTTTTGAACTGTTGGATTAAGCTCGTCACTCACGATATACTGACCCCTTATGGGCGATGCAGCTTCACATAGATCTCTCGTGGCAGGCGATATCGAATATGGGCAATCCGTCATTCGTGAGGAGATCGCCGCGCTCTCCTCAGTCGCAGACCTTCTGGATGAGTCATTCTCTCAGGCCGTTACCGCTATTCTCTCACTCACTCCCGGATCGCGCATAGTAGTCTCGGGCATGGGCAAAGCGGGGTTCGTAGCGCAAAAAATATCGGCAACCCTTTCCAGCATCGGCTTCCCAAGCTTCTTTCTTCATCCCGCGGATGCCGTTCACGGAGATCTCGGTCGATTTACGAAAGACGACGTAGCGCTCCTCCTCTCCAACTCCGGAGAGACGTCTGAAGTTGTCCGACTCCTTCCGACCCTGAAAGAACACGGCAGTCACATTATCTCAATTACAAGCATTTCAAGCTCAACGCTCGCAAAACATAGCGATATAGTGATTGAAACGGGTCGCTTCCCTGAGGCAGGTCCTCTTGGGCTTGCGCCTACGACCAGCACGACGGTCATGATGGCTCTCGGTGACGCTCTCGCCATGACGCTCGTGAAACGTCGCGGCTTCTCCCGTGAAGAATTCGCGGCATTTCATCCTGGAGGCGATCTAGGACGCTCACTCATGCTCGTGGCTGACATTATGCGGGCCGGCGATAGCTGCTGCGTCGTGCACGAGTCGGTAGAAACGAAGAAGGCTCTACGCCAGATCACAGAAACAAAGGGTCGCCCAGGCGCGGCTGGTATCGTTAACGACAAGGGTATTCTCGTCGGGGTCTTTACCGACGGTAACCTCCGGCGATGCCTTGAACAGGATACTGAGTTTCTTAAGAGACCGATCGGGGAACTCTGCTCTCGAACCCCCATTACCATTCACCCAGACAAATTAGCTCAAGAAGCTGCCCGCATCATCCAAGAACGTAAAATCGACCAACTTCTTGTGGTTGACGAACAAAACCTCCCGGTCGGACTAATCGACATCCAAGATCTCCTCGCTCACGGCATGATCCGACCTAGCGATAAGGCGTAAACGCAGTTCCCCTCGCCCCGAAGAGCAAGTACAGTAGAGGGGTGTATCTGATTGCGCTTAAAATGCTGGTGGGAAATAAGGGCAAGTTCTTCGCGATGCTCTTTGGCGTTGCCCTAACCTCACTTATCATTACTCAACAGAGCTCTATCTTCGTTGGGCTCATGTCGCGAACCGTGGGGTTCCTCTTCGATACACCTCTGCCAGATCTTTGGGTCATGGATCCAAAGGTGCAATTCGTTGATGACATCAAACCGCTTCAGGACACCAAGCTCCTCCAGATCCGCGGAGTTCAAGGAGTTGAGTGGGCAGTGCCGTTGTACAAGGGCTCTATCCGCGCACGACTACCGAACGGAAGCTTTCAAACCTGCAACGTTATTGGGCTCGATGATTCAACTCTCGTAGGCGGCCCACCTGTTATGGCGGTGGGGACGGTCGCGGATCTTCGCCTCGCGGACTCTGTTATTGTGGATGAAGCCGCGGCGAATGGAAAGCTCGCAAAGCCAGGTCCAACACCAACAAGCCCGAAGACACCCCTTCGAATTGGAGATATCCTTGAACTAAACGACAACCGAGCGGTGGTCGTCGGCATCGCTCGAACGACGCGAACATTCCAGTCTCAGCCCGTTGTCTACACCACCTATTCTCGCGCGATGCGATTCGCTCCCCGAGAGCGCAAGCTTCTCTCGTTCATATTAGCTAAAGCTCAGCCCGGCGCGGACCTAAGCGTCGTAGCGAAGCGCATCAATCAACAAACTGGACTCGTCGCGTACACACGTTCTCAGTTCAAAAGCGTCACCATCCGCTACTTCATGAAGAACACCGGCATTCCTATTAATTTTGGTATCGCCGTTGGTCTTGGGTTCCTTGTTGGAGTCGCTATCGTAGGACAAACGTTCTATAGCTTCATCACTGACAATATGAGGTACCTCGGTATTCTCAAGGCGATGGGAGCGTCAAACGGGCTCCTCTTTATCATGATCATTCTTCAAACCATGCTCGTAGGCACCCTCGGAAGTTCTATCGGCATGGGGCTTGCGTCTCTCACCAGCATCATATCAAAGAACTCAGAGCTCGCGTTTTACATGCCCTGGCAGATACCAGTGGTAACGGTTCTCGCGACAACGCTCATCACCGTCCTTACAACAATCTTTAGCCTCTGGAAGGTCTTGCGCCTTGAACCAGGGATCGTTTTCAGGAGCTAGAGATGGAACCAGCGATCCTGTGCCAAGGCATTACCAAAAGCTACGGAAAAAAGGGAAATCTCACCCTCGCGCTTCGTGGGGTTGATTTAGATGTGAAGCCGGGAGAGCTCTTCATGCTCGTCGGCCCATCAGGATGCGGCAAAACAACGCTCATTTCGATCGTCGCGGGAATACTTGAACATGATGAGGGGACGTGCAAAATATTTGCG
>CAIXKI010000168.1 GCA_903920005.1 uncultured delta proteobacterium | reverse complement strand
GTTCAAAGATTGGCGGTTTACTGGTTTCTATGACATGGCGGATGCGCCTCAAATTCCCTACGGAAAGAGACCATCTGGAGAGGAACCGCGATAACCGGATAACATGAAATTCGAGCGGAACGCCGAGGCGTCCGCTCACTGACAAGTTAGGCCAAAAAAAGCAGGAACTATGCGCATTCTTTCCTTCGTAGTTACAGGTCTTTTATTTCCCTTGATTGCATCCGCACAGCCAAAGGATATTCCTTCGCGTTTGAAGGTAGGAATAATTGCACCGCTTTCGGGTCCTCTCGCTGAATATGGGTTAGCCGTGCGTAACGGTATAGATCTAGCCCGCCGAGAGTCCCCGGAAATCGATTCTCGTTGCGATTTCGCTATCGAGGACTCAAAATATGATTCTTCAACGGCGATTACCATATTTCAGAAACTTGTATCCGCAGATCATTTTCAGGTGGTGTACAACTGGGGAGGTCCTACATCAGAGGCTCTTGCGCCGATAGCAGCGCGAAAAGATGTAGCGCTTTATGTCTTGTCGGCAGATCCTCGCGTGAGTGAAGGACGAACAAGAGTCGTTCGATTTGCCAATAGTGGCGCCGATTATGGCAGAGTGCTTGCAAACCACTTGCGCGCTCGAGGTTTCCGCAAAGTGGCAGTCTTTAAAACCGACAACCAATATCTTGAGGCAATTTTCGCGGGACTGAAAGCTGCTTCGGGGGAGCTTCAGGTAGACCTGCTAGACTCGTTTCAACCTGGAGATAAAGATTTTCGCTCCTCCATCAGCAAGCTAAAGGTAAGAGCCTATGATGCTGTTGGTCTCTTTCTTCTCTCGGGTCAGGTTTCTTTGTTCTCCAGCCAGCTACGAGCGATGGGGAGTGAAGAACCCATATTTGGAACAGATTTTTTTGAGAGCATGACAGAGGTTCGGCAGTCTAGAGGCGCTCTTGTTGGGGCTACTTTTGCCAATAATGAAGTCTCCCCCAGTTTTCGAGCGCGATACCACGCCACCTTCAATAACGATTTTCAAATCAATCATGCTGCTAATGGCTTCGATTTCGCCTTTCTCCTTTGCAAACAGCTGGGTTCTGACGTGGGTGTTTTATCCGCAGAGGAAATCCTTTCGAGAACTATGAAGTTGGGGCGGATGTCGGGGCAGCAAGGGGAAGCTAGGCTAGTTACCTCTTCTACTGGCGATAAATACTTTGACTTCCCTGTTGTGATAAGGAGAATTACAAACTCAGAGATAGTTACCGATAGTAAGAGTTAACAAGCATGCCCAGGCGAGTCTCGGATGCTGCGCGCCGAGACTGCCTGGCAGATACGTTATGCATATGGCAGTAGAGCGATCCCTACGCCCCAAAATTAGACATTTGAACTCGATGAACTTAGTAATTGGCGGTGGTCCGAAGGGAACTCGCCATGGTATTGACTCCGAACAGGGGCAATTATGCTCTGTTATATACAAGACCCTCTGCGATGGAAGCCTGCACCAAAGAAATCGAATCAGCTCACGGCCGTATCGTTGATGTTAATGATAAGCTGCCCCTTATTAAGACGCTGACCCTCGGCACCCAACACCTTTTCGCTATGTTCGGCGCGACGGTACTCGTGCCATTCCTTTTTCATGTTAACCCCGCTGTTTCGATCTTTATGAACGGCGTTGGGACCCTTCTTTACTTGGTGATCTGCAAAGGCCGAATTCCAGCCTATTTAGGATCCAGCTTTGCCTTTATCTCTCCCACTCTCGCTGTGATCGCAGCCAATCCCTCCTTGGGCGGATATCAAGCAGCCCAGGCTGGATTTATCGTATTCGGAATCTTCTTTGTTGTAGTCTCTCAGATAGTCAGAACCGTCGGCACAAAATGGATAGATGTGGTATTCCCACCCGCTGCTATGGGCGCACTCGTCATGATTATTGGTCTTGAGTTGGCTCCTGTTGCTGCTCAGATGTCCGGTTTTACTGAAGGGCCAGCAACCGATCGCTCTATCGCTAGGGATATCGCATCATATGTTTCCCTCTCAACACTGGCAGTTTGTGCTCTGGGCTCAGTTTTTTCAGAAAATTCTTTGCAGCCGTGCCGATTCTTATAGGGATAATCGCTGGCTACTGCCTTTCGATTACCTTTGGGATCGTTGATTTTACGCCGGTGGTTAATGCCTCGTGGTTTGAGCTTCCGAGCTTCACCACCCCCATTTTTAACCTCACAGCGATCCTCATGATACTTCCGGTTGGTTTTGTCGTTCTCGCGGAGCATGTCGGACATTTAATCGTCACGGGTCACATAATCGATCGCGATCTGATGCAGGAACCTGGTCTTCACCGCTCACTTCTCGGGGATGGAATTTCGAATATACTCTCTGGTTTTGTCGGCGCTACACCAAACACCACCTATGGAGAAAATATAGGGGTTATGGCTATGACCAAAGTCTTTAGCGTCTATGTGATCGGAGTAGCAGCTTGCCTAGCCATCTTTATCTCATTTTGCGGTAAGGCTACCGCGATGATCCGGACAATACCAACTCCAGTTATGGGAGGCGTGTGCGTTCTTTTATTCGGAGTTATAGCTGCCGCAGGGGTTCGTATCCTCGTTGAAAGAAGGGTGAACTATTCTAACTCGAGCAACCTCCTACTAACGGCAGTTGTGCTTGTAGTCGGTGTTAGCGGCGCTTCAATCTCCCTTTCAGGGATCGAGATGAAGGGCATGGTACTAGCGAGTATAATCGCTGCGTTTTGTGGCGTGACGTTTTCGGCTGCCAAGGTAAGGTTCGATTAGGTCACAGGTCACAGGTCACTACGCGGAACGATTAGATGGTGAGATATTCCGCACAGACAGGAAGCTACTTGTGTTGAAGATACACGCTCCCCATCAAGCTTACAGCCTTTTTTGACACGGCAAAATACTCACAAGTTCCACCAGCATAAACGATAGTGCCAACGAAAGAAGCATAGCGTGTTTCGCTGTGTCACGATCGATTTTGAGGATCGAGAAGTAATAGCGTCGAGTGCTCGCTCGAACAAGAGACGACAAGCCCCGGGGCCATCGGTGAATTTCAAGGACGAGACGAATATAAACGGGGACTTGAGAAACGAACGCCAGAAGACTTCCACCTTCGCTAAAGCTGCGGCGGACAGGCAAGCGGCTTGCCTGCCGTAGCTCGCTAGAGCGAAGGTGGGAACGCCTCGGACTTCAGAATG
>CAIXKI010000167.1 GCA_903920005.1 uncultured delta proteobacterium | reverse complement strand
GGCAGCGCAGGGGCCGCAGGAGATTGAGGCGGCACCGCATTCGCCGGCCCAGTAATCTGTGGAGCACTTGAGGTTACTGGAGAGACGTTTGCTTGTTTTGGACTCGGCAGCGCAGGGGCCGCAGGAGATTGAGGCGGCACCGCATTCGCCGGCCCAGTAATCTGTGGAGCACTTGAGGTTACTGGAGAGACGTTTGCTTGTTTTGGACTCGGCAGCGCAGGGGCCGGAGGGGGTTTAGGCGGCACCGAATTCGCTGGCCCATTAAGCTGTGGAACACTTGGTACGTTGGTAGGAGGCTTAACGTCTGAGGCGGCACGCGCTGGCGGCAGGTCTACGGTAGGTCGAGGAAGCGCTTTAAGCGGCTCACTTGATTTGAGAGCTCGAGAGGGCTCTATACTTGGTGGCACCGGAGTTGGCGACTTGAGTGGGAGTGCGTTTGTTGGAGGTTTTGCCTGGACTTTAGGAACGTTCGCCTCAACTGGCGTAGGAGCGATAACAGGAACGCGAGGGGTGACCTCTACAATTGTAGGTTTCGGTGTTGTCGGCCTAATCAGAGGTATTGGGGTCGGATTGTGGGGCAGCGCTTCCGGGGCTGTAAATGTTTGAAGCGCTTGTAGAGGTGGGACCCCCTGTGTAGCTGGAGCAGGAGCCGGGGGACTCTTGCGAATCTGGTCCTTTACGTAAGCGAGCTCGGATACAACCTTGTAAACGGGCACAAAGCGGGCTTCATGCCCGGCAGATGCCTCGCGACCGATGACTAATTTGTCAGGGCTAGATATTCCGGTCACTCTCACCGTACCGCTGTCTGTTGTAATTATCGCCGTAGTATCTTTGAAAGAGATATCCTTCAGTTCCTGATTGCGGCCAAGTACGAGTCCCAGCGTGCCGCGACCGTCACGTTGCGAGAGTGCGATCGCTTTGTCTCCTTGCTGAAGAGCTAAATTCACAAACGCCGCATCGTTCTGACCTAGCCGGAATTTAGTATTGGCCGGAAGATTTGTATCGAGACGAAGCTTCTCGGATACCAATGTGTTGATTGTATGTGACTCGGTTACTAAGCGGACCTTGCGGCCACAGAGCCCCGCGCGAACATAGTGTTGAGTCTGCTCGGTGTGCGAGACCACATTTTGGGTTTCCGCTGTATCAAATACGTATGACTCAGTCGTCTGACCAGGATTGTGGATAGTAAGATCTGGAGTCAGGCGACCATTTATCCAGCGGTCGACGCGGTACATCGCGTCACGCACATGAGCATTTTCCAAACCGTAGCTGCTATTACGTGTTCCCTTAGCCAGCGTGTCTAAGACGGAGCCCGGCTTGATAGCCTTTTCGTCTTCAGCCTGTGCGGCTAGTTTGAGGAGATTCTCGCGCTCGACCTTGGAGTCTATGACGCTCGGAGCGAGAGGCTCCTGTTCGTTCTGGAATTGTGCACTTGAAACTGCAGCCTGTGCTGGAGCTCTTCCTTGACGATTGCACATAATGCTCGCCCTCTGCTAGGTAGACACGTAATACGCCGCTAAGAGAGTTATGTCGTTACTTCGAAGCCGTGTGACGCGAAATACGTAAGAATTTCTGTAAATGTTTCGAGGAAACGCTCGTAAAAGTGTCCATACCTAGCGCTAACGGTACCGGATAGGAATTAAGAAAAAACGCTGGAAATTTGATAACTGAACGAGCTGTGAGTGGGGACGGTGAATCCAAGGGGCCTCAGGTGTACAGGTTGGTTTCAGACTGGCCTATGACGCACGCAAGGAGAAGGTGCGCAGTCTTGTTAATTAAAGCGCGGCTGTGTTGCCGGGTATGAATGAATTTGTGGCGCTAAGTGACCAGCTCGGCGCGGGACCTCATAACCACTGAAGATGTGGCAGTGCGTTGACGGATCAGTGTAGAGAGGTGTTTTCGTGATGTTTCGGTCCCTCCGACTTGCGGTAGCGTTCGTTAGGATCCCGCACCTTGCATTGTCCCTCTTTTTATTTCCGCTCATTATTAGTGTAGCGCTTGTTTTCGCTCAACTTGTGGCAACGGGCCTGATCGTGCGGATAGCCTCCATGGACCCTGCTACCCAAGTAGAGACCGACGAGGCGCGCTCCGAGCACTCTTATATGCGATGGGTGATATACGGCACTACAGCGCGCCGGCCGGCGATACTGGTTTGTCGATGGCAGGCGGTACCTGGAGGTGAAGTGCCCCCGTCGAAAGAGTGTAGTCCCGACCGCCTTGATGTGGCGATTCACGTCAGCGACCCGGCATCCTACGACGTAGAAAAGTACTCGTCTCTTTTTGACGGCCATGTGGATCGACTCCACATATGTGCGGCCTGCACACCGGACGTGATAGTGACGCCAAAAGTTGGCGGAGAGGTCGTTTCGGAGGCTCGTAGCGTTTTCGGCCTTACGATCCTTTTTCTTCCTTACACGAATAGATCTATCTCTTCTCGCCGAGTAGAGGTTCTCAGAACAATCGACCAGATCCGTAAAGCGGTTGGGTCGATAACGATGCATGTTCCTGAGACCCCAGATGGAATAGGCATTTCATCTCTCAAATCAACCCTGCCGGTGACCGCTAATATAGCCTCGCTCGTTTTGATAGCGCTGTGGCTAGCCCTCCGCGCTCATCGAAAAGTGCTCGATTATTTTTCGCGCAACGATGTTCTTCTTCCCCTTGCCGCCGCCACCGGTAAGGAGACATTTTACGCGTCAATCTGGATCTTAACTCTTGTCCGAGTTGGGTGCTTCTTTGGTACGTCCATCCCCTTACTGTATTTCGGGCTTCGCGATATTGTCGGAGATGAAGTTGGTTTCTCGTCGTTACCGATATCTTTGGCAAGTTTCTGCGTATGGCTTGTAGCTCTCGTCTCGACCCTTTCGTTCGCGGCGATGATCGCGTCGATTGCTGAGTTAAAGCATCGACATGCCGTGTGGACTATAGCTTATCGGTTCCTGCCCATAACGGTAGCGTTGTTTGGGGCGGCTGTATGGAGCCTCTCTTTCATTCTGCCATACGAGTCGCTGGGCATGTTTCGCCTGGTGATCTCCTCTATTCCAGTTGTGGGAATGGCTCCGATCGTGGTGGGTCCGGCGGTTAGTCTTCCTCTTTTACCCATGGGCATCCATGCAGTCTTATCGAGTACCCTATTTTTAATGCTTTTAAAGAGGAACGCCCGCTGGTTCGCGGCCCATCTGGAGGAGGTGTAGAGATGGACGAAGTGACGATCTCGGCGAAAGCCCTCTCTATTCGGTATGCCGATTTAGTCGCGCTTGATATCCAATCGTTGGAGGTGAAGGGTGGTGTTATCGCCTTGTTGGGACACAACGGGGCAGGCAAGTCCACGCTCATAAAAACCCTGCTGGGGCTGCTATCGCCGCATCGTGGAGAGATCTCCGTGCGTGGCAACGGAGGCGCCTCCCTTCGCCCTGAGCATGACATGGCTTTTTGCCCAGAGAATGGTGCCGTGTTCGCAGATATCAGTGTGGAACGATACCTGCAGCTGTGGTGTCGCATAAAACATAACGACGGAGACTTCTACAGAAAAGCTGGCTCCCGATATGTAGAGCGACTGAGCATAGCTGAACTACTTTCGAAGAAGGGGCGTGCGCTATCAAAGGGGCAGCGAAGGCGCGTACAGACGGCGCTTGGATTTATGAGCGATCCGAAGCTCTTTCTCTTTGATGAACCGTTTGATGGTCTCGATGTCCAGCGCACCAACGACCTCATGGAGATAGTTGAGGAGGAGCGGGCTCACCGATCGTTTCTCATCTCGTCTCATCGAATGGACGTGATGGAGAGACTCTCGGATGCGTGTCTGGTGCTTGAGGGCGGGCGTTTGCTTTTCGCCGGCGATGTAGCCGCGTCGCGCATAAAACTTGCCGGCCTAGGCGTAGATAATCTGACTGACGCGATGCGAATTCATCTGCACCAGTTACGCGAATCTACTCAGACTCGGTTATGAGAGGGCACCTTTGACGGGCCCGCTAGGCTCAACTCCCAAAGATTGAAAGAGACCGGTATTCGCTAGTTCGCGCGCTTCGCCTGACAGAGCAAATGCTTCGAGGGGGGCATGATCGTTTGATCTGGTCAGTATGTTTTCATGAAGGATCGCAAGGTCTCCGATCTTCCGGACTATTTTGGAGGCCATTTTCATGCTTTCCGCATCCCCGAGGGACACTCCGTGAGTGATCCTCTCCAGCGAAATAAACTCGCCCTCGGGAAAGCTGCGAAGGAAATTGATAACTTTTGGGAAAATTACCAACGTGCTTGGTAGTCGATTTATCCAATGAGCTATTTTATCTGCCTGATTAATTAAGTCTTGCACGGTGTCTATGTGGCGTGGCGATGCGATCGTGCTTAGGGGGTTAGCTTCGTAAGCCTCAGTGAAACGCTGGAGAGCGGATTGAGCGGTCTCGAGTCCCTGAAGGGCGCTAGTGTGGTGCTCTTGTAGTGACGGTGGGGTGAGGCTCCCTTGCGGATTCAGTGACTGCAGCCGAAGGGAGGCGCAGCGTAGGTCCTCTGCAATCTCTTTGATAGTTATCGTTGTCTCTATGAAGGTAATCGGTCCGGTTTGCGCATGATTTTGCATAATGTCTCCCACTCTTAAGATTCTGAAGTCGCCTCCGCTGTTAGTAAAGGGGGGTGTTTAGGGACCGTATTGAAGCGATCTCTCAGCGACAGGTCATTCCGCTGCTTAACGGACGGGTTTATGGGTTTGTCGGTCGATAGCTTTAACGGGAGGAAGCGCCGGGTTCGTGTCCCCTTTTAAAACAATGAGGCGGGGCTTGGAGGAAACGGTCAATGTACGGGAATTCATCCGAACGATAGGGCGACCTTTAGAGTACTGACCCTTTCTGGGGTCCGCGCGTTGAGTCCATAAAGGGGCCCAACCAATTGAGCGCATAAATAGTCTATCAGGTACGGTCCTTTAAGGGGATAAAATGTTCTCTGTAGCCTGGAGAGAGAGAAGCTTGTAATGATGAAGAGCCTACTTCAAAGCTTTTAGGCCGATGTCCCTATCAAGCGAGGCGATCGTTCCTCGAGTCTTCATCGCCGTATCGATCATGTTCTCAATCAGTGTCGTGTAGAGAACTCGCGGTTGTGAGCGAACCCAAAGGTAAAAAGAGCACGAACCAGGGAACGCGTTGAGCTCGTTGAAATAGAGAGCGCCCGTAGCTAGGTCGACGATGAAGTCGAGTCGTGCAACCCCAGAGCAGCCCAGAACCTCGAACGCCTTTTTCGCGTGTGCGATAACCGCGTCGCGGAGCTCCGTGTCTAGGTCTTGCGGGTCGATAACTCTGGTAAGGCTCGCCATGCCCTCGGATTGGCCCGTCTTCTTTCCACCGCCTCGAAGGTATTTCTCCTCATACGAAAGAACTCCGGACTGGGAGACGGGGATCTCAACCACGGAGGCCTTAATTCCCTCATGTTCGCGAACGGAGACGTTAATCTCCATTATCTCAGAAACGCAAGGCTCAACGAGCGCTTGGGTGTCGTAGCGGAACACCTTTGCGAGCGCTGGCGCGAGCTGCGACGGGTCGGTGACACGGCTTACCCCAATACTTGAGCCAAGGTTGCATGGTTTAACGAAGAGGGGAAAGGATGTGAAACCCTCCTGTTTGGTAATCCACTCGCATCGCTCTTTGATGTCGTTTTGCGCGTCCTCTCTTCGGATGAGAAGCGCTGGTAGGGCCGGTATGTCGTGATGTTGTAGGAACACCTTGCATACGTATTTGTTCATCGTCACAGCGGATGCCACAACATTACTACCCGTGTAGGGGATGTCGGTCATCTCGATAAGCCCTTGAATGCAACCATCCTCGCCGTATTGACCGTGGAACGCGGGGATAATGACATCGACGGGAATTACCGACCCAGTAGCGCTCTTTCCATCTCTGTTCAATGTAATCAGCCCGGTTACACCAGGCTTTGGAAGAAGAGACACCTCCTGAAGTTCTGAGAGAGCGCTCGGAACGCGCTTGTAAAACGCCCGTTCGAACAGCTGCTCACCCGTGAACCACGAACCGTTGGGCGAGATGTAGACAGGGGTGATCTCATACTTCTCTGGATCGATGGCCTGCATGAGCTGCAGCGCCGTAATGACAGAGATTTCGTGCTCAACGGAGCGTCCGCCGAAAAATATCGCTACACGTGTTCTTCTTACTGCCGCCATCTTAGAACCTCACCTTGCCCTCATGAAGGTCTCCGAGATCGTTCTCTATCAAGATAAGATCTCCCTTTCTCTGGTGTTCGCCGAGAAGCATAAAAGCCTCATCTCGTGTGTCGGACATAATTATCTTCGTCGCGGGGAATTGCGCCTCTCTAAGTCCGGCAAGGATCGCCTCTCTGTTGGTGTGTCCTACGAGAAAGAAGAGCTCGCACGAACCCGCCGCGACGCGGGCGAGATTTTTGTTCTGCTCGAATTGTTGGTCGCCAAGTTCAATCATTCCTGGAGTGATGACAATTCGTCGCTCAGCCGGAAGTGCGCGCAGCACCTCTAATGCCGCGTCAAAGCCTGTTGGGTTTGAGTTGTATGCGTCCCGCAAATAGGACACCGTTGAGGTCTTATCAAGCACGAGTCGATTGTCTACTGGTGGAAGGTTCCCGAGGCACGCAACCGCAAAAGCAGGTTTTGCGCCAAGAGCGCATGCCATGGTGAAGGCGCCAAGCGCGTTGAGGAGCGCGGGCCTGCCAAGAAGTGGCGTTTGGCCTGGGTACCTTTCTCCGTTCCAGTGAATCGTAAACGATGTGCCTTTTTCATCAAAGGATATGTCGGAAGCGAAGGCGTCGAGTGGCCCAGCAGAGAGATCGAAGCCATAGAGTAGAGTTGTCTTTTTGGCATGCTCTTTGGCCATTCGCCGCGCGTTCGGACTGTCTCCGTTACACACCAAGATGCCGTCTGCTGCCACCGCTTGAGCGATCTCAGATTTGGCCTTGTAGACGTTTTCTGGGCTGCCAAAGCGTTCAAGATGCATGATGCCGACAGCAGTGACAAGTGCTGCCCGTGGTGGCGTGAAGTCGCAGAGCCGTTTGATGGAACCGATATTGTAAGCTCCCATCTCGATCACGGCATACTTGTGAGTCGGTTTCATCAGCTCGCGAATAGTGCGCGTGATGCCCATGACGGTATTAATACTCTTTTTTGGCCAGAAGGTTGGGCCGAGCGTTTGATTAAGGAGGTCTCCCAGGGCGGCTTTTGCACCTGTCTTCCCGTAACTTCCGGTGATTCCGATCGTAAAGGGCGCCACATCTTTGAAGATCTGCTTTGCCTCTCCAAGGTAGTGCTCTTGAAGACGCTTTTCGGCAGGGCTGAGCGCCAACGCCGCGAGCATCAGCGCGAATGGGGTGGCTTGAGCGACGATTATCCCCACGATTGCGGTCTTTATAATCGTTGCATTGGTTGTGCCGCAAGGACAGCACAGCCAGGTGAGGGGGACCGCCGAAATGAGAATAAGGAGCCCAAGAGAAACCCATGAAGTCTTGGTGGCCCGCTCGGTCATGTTGAGTTTTATCTTGCCGGTCGAGCGAGGGTCTCCCTCAAGGTAATACGCTGTAATGACGAGCGTGCCGAGGGCTAGCGTCGACGAGATGGCGATGACAATATTTGGCAGCGACAAGGAAGCGGTTAGGATAACGAACGCAAATATAGCGGTTCCGCGTGTGTCAGAGGCCCGATTGGTACGAAGCCAATCCCAGAATCGTTTATTATTGTACTCCTCCTGCTGAAAATAGCGCAGGTAGGAGAGGTTCCTTCTGTAGGCAAAAAGAATTGTGCCGATACAAAGAAAAAGGAGAGATGCTTTAAGCGCCACGGATGCCTCGTGCTTGTAGGAAGGTTTCGATGTAGTTCGCCATGAGGTGCGAGCCCACATCCGCAAAGGGCTCATGCCCTTTGTGAGGAAAGATGTGAAGCTCAGAGTCATGTATTAGCTTATGGTAGTTGTGGGCGATATCGACCGGGGCTTGAGGGTCGTCTTTGCCCCACAGTAAAAGCGTTGGCGATGTAATACTTTTCGCTTCAGCGGAGAGATCTTCGTTCACGGTTTTTACGAGGGTCTTGCGCAGGTCCCCGGCAGCTTTATAGTCGACTGAACCAAACTTCGCCGCGAAATAGTGCGCAAAGATTCGAGAGCCGGTCAATCCGTCGATCCGTTTAGCTGCTGACACAATCAGTCGTATCCAACGAACGCGAAGCTCTTCGTTCAGAGGCCGCTCCCGTTTAAGTCCATGGGCGCCAATGAGGACAACGCTCTCAACGAGATCCGGATAGCTCGAGGCTAGGCGTACCGATATCCGTCCGCCAAAGGAGTGTCCGATCAGTGTGCATCGGTTGATGCCGTTCTCGTCCAGCCACGCCTTCACGCGCGTGGCGTACTGAAGGGTGTCCCACCCTCCACCCTCGTTAGAGGCCTCTGGTGGAAGAGTCGAACGGCCAAAGCCAGGAAGGTCGATGAGGGTCACTCGGTAGTCCTTAGCGAGCAGCTCTCCAAGTGGCCTAAGGGCCTCCAGGGAACGTCCCCAGCCGTGAAGCAGAATGAGTTGGGGACCCTTTGAGCCGAGCGTCAGGGAGTGCAACGGGTAGGGCTCATTGTGCGATAAAACGGCGCCGGAGTTCATAGCGTGCATAGTCGCCGATAGGTCAGATTTGGACAAGTAACGCAGAGGGCTGGAAGCTTTTTTTTCGTTGGGTGTTTTTCTTGGTCGGGATTCGGTGGCTCTATGGACGGTCCGGGGACTGCTCCGATAAGCTTTGAAGCCCTCGCTTCCTTCGAGGTGAAAATTCCCCTCGCTGAAGCGTTTTAGCTCTGGTCGGCATCGCTAGGTTGTCTCATAATCGCGTTATGGATTTAACGTCCGCACTACCCCAGAGTCGTTTCCGAGAGCTTCATGCTCCATCTCCTATAGATTACCTACTGGTAGTTTCTGTACTCCTGTTGGTCGGATTCGGCCTTGTGATGGTGTACTCGACTACAGGAATTATCTCGCAGGAGAAGTTGGGCGACTCTTTGTATTACGCCAAGCGTCAGACTATCTCAGCCGTGCTTGGTAGTATCCTTATGGTGATCGGGATGAGGGTTCCGATTAGTCTCCTTCGTCGGGCGGCTCCGTACCTTTTCGGGCTCTCTTTGTTCCTCCTTTTGCTTCCGCTCACCCCCGGCATTGCCGATAGAGCTGGAGGCGCGTCGCGTTGGGTAAAATTTGGGCCTATCCGATTTCAGCCCGCGGAGTTTGTGAAGGTCTTCATGGTGATCTTTATGGCGGGGTTCTTCGCTCGCCGAGAGAGTCAGATTACGAGCTTTTTTCATGGAATAGTGAAGCCGTTCAGTTTAGTGGGCATGGCCGCGGCGCTACTCCTGTTACAACCCGACTTCGGTTCTTCGGCCGTGATTATAGTCGTCGTGCTCTGTATGGCGCTTGCGACCGGAGTTCGGTTAAGCCACATGGCTCTTTGCACTCTCGTCGTCGCTATCGTGATGGGAATACTCGTTCTAATCTCTCCGTATCGTATGATGCGCGTGGTATCGTTCCTCTCGCCCTTTGCTGACGCTTCCGGAAAAGGGTATCAGCTTATTCAGTCTCTCATTGCGGTGGGAACCGGTCAGTTGAATGGTGTTGGCTTAGGCGCGAGTCAACAGAAACTCTTTTTCCTTCCGGCCGCTCACACCGACTTCATCTTCGCGGTTATCTCCGAAGAGCTTGGGTTTGTTGGTGGGCTGATCACTATTTTCGGATTTCTGGTAGTGATGTGGCGTGGCTTTTTGGTAGCTCGTAGTGTTAGGCACGACACCTTTCTTTTTGCTCTTGCTGTTGGTCTTACCATGATGATCGTCGCGCCGGCCCTTTTGAATGTGGGCGTGGTGATCGGGCTGCTTCCGACAAAGGGAATGGTTCTTCCGCTTGTTGGGTATGGCGGTTCGAGCCTTATGGCGTGCATGGGTGTAGTCGGCCTTCTTCTTGGGATCCGCAAAGAGGCGGGCGAACTTCCTCAGGGAACTTAGGTTTTTTCAGATCGTAATGAGCAGTATCTCCCCTATGGAAAAAGCCGCAACAAACAATCCTCAGAGCTGTGTGATCGGAGATGGTAAAAGCCATCCCCTAAGGATTCTTGTCGCCGCCTCAGGTACGGGTGGGCACCTTATTCCTGCCATGCATATAGTTTCCGCGCTGAAGCATAAAAGCCCCGAGTGCGTTGTTGAGTTTATCGGCGCTGGTCGCCCGCTCGAAGAGAGGTTGATCGTTGAGAAGGGGTATACCCGGCACATCGTGCAAAGTTCGGGAGTGAAAAAGCGGGGGCTTCTTGGTGTTCTCCAATTTATTCTGAGGCTACCCGGTGGGGTTTTGAAGATTTCAAAGCTCTACAATTCGTTCCGTCCCGACGTAGTCGTTGGGGTCGGAGGGTACGTCTCTGTCCTGCCAGTGGTGGTTGCTCGCCTCAAAGGTATTCCGACCTGGATTCATGAGGCTGAATTGACGCCCGGGCTTGCTAATAAGGCGCTGTCATATTTCGCTGATAGGATGTCGACCGCCTTCGCGGAAACGAAATCGAAGGGTCGGGCGAAGGTTCAGTACACCGGGCATCCCGTTCGTAGTGAGTTGGAGGGGGTGGATCGTGACTCTCTACCGAAAAACGGCCCCAGGCATCTTCTAATACTCGGCGGCTCTCAGGGTGCTCGCGGCCTCGATGAGGCGGTTGCTCACATCGCGCCGATGCTCGCGGAGCGAGGCATTGAAGTTGTGCATCAGTGTCGTCCCGACGCGATGGAACTTGTGGTAAATTCTTACCGGGCCGCTCAGGTGCCCGCTCACGTAGTTAGTTTTATTGACGATATGGCGGGCGCGTACCAGTGGTCGGATCTTATCATCAGTCGGGCGGGAGCCAGTTCTGTCGCGGAGATATCGTGCGTGAATCGCCCTTCGATATTCGTGCCGTATCCGTATCAGCAGGGGACCCATCAAAGCGATAATGCTCGGACCTTAGTCGCAAAGAACAAGGCCATTCTCGTAGAGGAGAATGAGCCCGAGTTCTCGAAGCGCATCAAGTCCGCTTTGGAAAAGCTCCTAGATCCGGAGCTTTATAGGGCTATGAAGGTTGCGCCTCAGGGGGCCGTTCGGCTTGATGCCGCCAGAAGTATCGCCGACGGCATTTGTTCGTTAGTTAAGTCACATTGAGTGGGCTACTCGACATACCTTTAAGAATATAGCCAGAAAGGTGTAGCCAGAAGTGCACCGGCTTTTTCGCCTGGCCCGCGGAGTTTCTAACAGCTTTGGAATTTTTTGTTATGGTTAGCGTGTACGGAAAGGGGTTTCACCCATTTTCTACCCCGGTTGTTGACGACTCTAAAAAAGAGAGTGCGTTGCCGGCTGCCGAGCACTCCTGGGGCGTTCTGAAGCCTCACTACTTCGATTTTTCGTTTGGTACAGATGTTCGACGGAGCCATCCAGAGTTTCATGGGCAGATCTTTAGGGCCGTCAGAGTTACGGGTTCAGGCATTCTTAAAAATGAGGGTAAGCCGGACCAGCCTTTTCAAGGGGGGGCTATCCTCGTTGAGCGCGCTCCCGGTGGTGAGGTTAAGGTGTTTTCTCCCGGAGTGTTCCTGCGCCATTTTGAACGGAGTGAGGGCGGCGCTTTTCATCTCGTTGATGAGGTTTCATTTCAGGTTCCGACAAAGCGTGCGAAAGACGCGGTCTTTGTAGGGCGTCGCGCCGCTTAGTAGCTCGTCATCTTAATGTTTTTGCCGCCCCACAGGCGCGGCCTTCACAACCTATCAGCCGGAGGGTGAAAGTGGATACGTTGCTGATATAGCATGGAATCCCTCTAGGGCCGGCGTCCGAATCGCTCCCCTCCGCAGGAATCATCTGCCGATCCGGCGGCATCCAAAGTAGTAGGCGCGTACGTTTCGCGCGTTATTATGTGGATCTTTTTTTTACGGGTTTTTCATGCCTCACCTTACTTCCACACGAAATCTTTTCGCTAAGCAGCAAGCATCCGCGCTAGAGTTTACGCCGAAGTCTCCAGAGATGTATTCCGAGATGCTCCTTGAGCAGGCAGGGATTAAGGATATTAGGGGCCTTAAAAACGTACTGTTAGGCGATGCAGGTAGTGAGGTTGAGGTAACCAGCAAGAGACTGGGATTGGGCCTCGAATTTAAGGAGATCTCCACCGATCCTCTGAGAACTGCAGGTGCGGGCTGGCTTGTGTGTGAGAAGTTGGCCTCCGAGGGAGGTCCGATCTTTAGGGCTCGTGTCTTTCGGACATTTGAGGGCGCCGCGGCGGAGTTTTCGATAAGGCTTAAACTGCGTGATGAGGGAGAGGTCTCTTTGAGGGAGCTGGCATTAACCCCTGGCGCCATACAGCTCACGTTTCGGGGGGCTGGCGGTGCTATGGTGATGGTTCCCATGGAGGCTGCAGTAGACGCCGGAACGGCACTGAGGTTTTAACGGCGCCTAATTGTGGTTCTCAAATAGCTGGCTCAGTGCTCACCCTTTGAGCATGGATTGATAGAGTGCACCGCTCCTGATAGGGGGGGGGGTGCGCCGGACCGTGGTTTAAGGTCCGCTGCTCGTGTTGTCTGATGGCTCGATACCTCTGATGTTTTTTCTGAGTTTCCGACCAGTCGCA
Organism: uncultured delta proteobacterium; assembly: GCA_903920005.1. Classification (GTDB taxonomy): domain Bacteria; phylum Bdellovibrionota_C; class UBA2361; order UBA2361; family OMII01; genus OMII01. The sequence continues at coordinate 17,544 of CAIXKI010000167.1, read as the reverse complement.
CTGGGTGACGAAACCCCTTTCCTATAGTATCGTCAGCACCTTGGCGCTATGGTGCGCCGCTTTTCGGGGTTTTTCATGTCCGCTTCTGCGTATCTAAAAAGCATCTATCGAACACACACCTGTGACGAGCTTCGCGCTACTGATGCAGGTTCTACCGCAACGATTTCAGGCTGGGTTCTGCGCAAGCGCGACCACGGCGGAGTTGTTTTTGTGGATCTTCGAGACAATTACGGACAGACCCAGGTGGTTTTTAATGAAGCTGGTCGCTCCACCATTCAGGATGTGCGCGTGGAATCAGTTATTAAGGTGACTGGCAAGGTCATGAAGCGCGACGGCGGGATGGTGAACTCGAAGATTCCCACTGGGGAGATTGAGGTTCACTGTGAAAATCTTGAGGTGCTGACTACCTCTGAGGTTCTTCCGTTCCAAGTCGCTGAAGATGATAAAGCTCCAGAGCCAACCCGTCTTACCTATCGATTCCTCGATCTACGACGCGAGAAGGTGCACGAAAATATCCTCCTTCGCTCTGCGGTGATTAAGCGTATTCGCGAGCTCATGCACGGGATGAACTTCACAGAGTTTCAAACGCCGATTCTCACGAGCAGTTCGCCAGAGGGCGCCCGTGACTTCCTGGTTCCGTCGCGATTTCACCCAGGAAAGTTTTTCGCTCTTCCTCAGGCGCCTCAACAGTTTAAGCAGCTGTTGATGGTCGCGGGGTTTGACCGTTACTTCCAGATTGCTCCATGTTTCCGAGATGAAGATCCTCGCGCCGATAGATCTCCCGGCGAGTTCTATCAGCTCGACATGGAGATGAGCTTCGTTGAACAGGAGGATGTGTTCAAGGTGGGAGAGGAGCTGCTTGCGAATCTCTTCTCGAGCTTCGCGAAAGAGCCGGTAACGCAGGTCCCGTTTCCTCGCATCCCCTATGACGAGGCGCTTCGGACGTTCGGCTCTGATAAGCCGGACCTTCGAAACCCGCTTCGCATCGCTGATGTCACGGCCTCGTTTGCTGAGTGCTCGTTTCAAGTTTTCCAGAAAGTTATCAAGGATAGCGGCGGGATTTTCGCGATCTCTATGCCCGTAATGACTGCGCCTGCTCGTAAGTACTTCGATGACACGATTGAGCTCTTTACGAAGTGGAGTGGTCAGGGACTCGCGTACCTTATTTATGAAGAGGGTGGATGGCGAGGGTCGATTCAGAAGTTTGTTGGTCCAGCAGAGCAGGCGAAGCTGATTGATCAGCTTAAGCTTCAACCGGGACAGGTCGTATTCCTCGGGGCCGGCAAGCCTTCAAAGATCCTTCCTCATCTCGGAAAGCTTCGCACGAAGCTAGGCGAGGATTTCAATCTCCTTACGAGCGGATACCACTTCTGCTGGGTAACGGATTTCCCGATGTACGAATACGATGAGGATCTAAAGCAGGTGGTATTTAGCCACAACCCATTCTCGATGCCGCAGGGTGGGCTTGAGGCGCTCCAGAAGATGGACCCTCTGGCGATTAAGGCCTTCCAGTACGATATCGTCTGTAATGGCTACGAGCTCTCAAGTGGGGCGGTTAGAAACCATCAGCCGGAGATTATGTACAAGGCCTTTGAGATCGCCGGCTATTCCAAGGACCAGGTCGATGACAAGTTCGGTGGTATGATTAAGGCCTTCAAGTTTGGCGCTCCTCCTCACGGAGGAATGGCTCCAGGCATTGATCGGATCGTGATGCTCCTCGCGCAGGAGTCCGCTATTCGTGACGTTATCGCCTTCCCGATGGCGCAATCGGTTGAAGATCTCCTTATGGGGGCGCCAAGCACTCCGAGCGAGAAGGCGCTTAAAGAGGTGCATATTCGTGTTGTCATGCCGGAGATTCCGGCCAAGGCGCAGGGGGAATAGGGGAGCCTTTGTCGCGACCCGCGAGATAGAGCGGGTCGAAACCTTCGTGCCCGCGGCCGGCGAGGCCGCCGGCCCTCCAGGCACAGACGTTGCCTGTTCGTTGGAGCGCCGGCGGCCCCGCCGGCTTGTCCCAACCCTCCAGATACCGACCCAGAGGGATTCCCTTGCAGCGCTCTTTTCGGAACCTATCCGGTGGTGTTAGAGTGCGGGTCGCCTCATCCGCCCGAGTGATGAAATGGTAGACATACAGGACTTAAAATCCTGGGGGAGAAATCCCGTGTCGGTTCGAGTCCGACCTTGGGCATTTTCAGATATCTTCAACTCACGGAAGAATTCATGTGGCACCTCACTATACAGTTGGGAGAAAAATATCCTTCGGGAGATATATATCCTTAGAAGGAAATCCAGTGCCGGTTCAAGTCCGGCCTTGGACAGTCTAATTCATCACATACCACCACTTTCTTTTTAGGCTCGTGCTACAGGTCGTAGTTTTAGGGGGTTCGTTCAGGCGTGTTCAAGAGCTCTCTGCTCAACATGCCTTAGCGGCGCAGTGGCGATCCTTCCGACCTCGTCTGCGGTTGTTGTAAAGCTTTTGATGCGTAACTTTCCAACGGCGCTCGCGGATTAACAAAGGGATGATAGTACTATTGCCGAGTCGGATCTTGATGTGATGGCGCCGACACGGGAGGTTCTCCGATTGTGCGACACCCTGAAGCTGACGTGCATGAAACCCACCGGCGAGTTTGCAACCTCTCTTGGGTTAAAGGTTTTTCTTCCAGGCGACGACCACCTTTCACGCGAGGGGCATAGTATTCTTGGTGAAGCTCTATCGCGAAAAGTGATACTTCGTTGACATCCACGTACCCTCATCGCCGGCAGGGTTTTGAGTTGCTTCCTGGAGCTACTCACTAGCGGCAGGTGGATAAAGACACAGACGCATTCCTCACCCTGAGTGCGCAAACACTCGTTCCGTCATTCAGTGTTAGATGAGAGCGAGCAAGCATACTGGGAACCTTTGCTGGGGCCCCCGGGGTAGCTCAAGGGCAGCTACCCGCGGGGGCCTCGCGCATCATTCAAGGGGAGATTCTACTCAAGGTGAAGCGGTTTTTCGCTAAGAACCGCTTCAGAAACCTCGCGTCTATCTCCATCCTTGGTTGAAAGAATCCACGTCCCGATAGGGATAGGAGTTAGATTCCAGAGCGCTGCCTCTGGTATCTTAATCGCAGCTGTTTCAATCCGCTCTCCATTCAATTGATGTACGAATAGCTGAGGGGGGCTAATGTTTGCCGTCGGTTGTTGCTCCGTAGCGACAATCCGATACCGAACTCCTCTCTCATGCAACGGTACATCGCTGACTATGAAGTCGCGTGAAACGGTTTCTTTTTCGCCTGCTCTACCAACCCGGAATCCCTTCTCGGGTGTCCACGTTACAAAACGTCGCGGAGCCTCGAATACACATTCACCGTTTGTAGCGTCATACACCCACACACGCCTGCTGCCTTCGAGGCGATTTCTCTTCTCGAATGTCTGGTGAAATCCTGCCATGACGCAGAATGCCAGAGCTGCAAAAAGGATTGGGCGGGTTCTGACGCCTCTCTGTGACGCATTGACTGATTGATCATCTCCGACGAGAGGCCGATCCTGCGAGTCGAATTCAGGCTGCTGTTCGGGCGATGTCATTGGAAAGTTCCTTAGTTATGAAACCTACCTTAAAACCGAAATGCTTGCTCGCATCTCGGGTCAAGGCACGCTACGTGGCTTCACAACAGATGCGAGTAATCGTCTTCCCGTATTCGAATGTCCTGCTGCGTTCGCAGTGGACCAGAATTGTGGACCTGCTACTCGAGCAAGTCAAACCGGCGATTAAATCAGCTTCGCTCGGTGATAGTCCGTAACTGCGCACCCTTGATTCCCGCGTAATCACAATCTCTTGTGACTTATGGAAGGGCGCTGGCGGGCTCCGCAAGGGCCGGCCCTGTGCCCTCGAAGATTGGTCAACTAGCTCGCGGCGGTGCCTCAGCTTATGGAGAGGTGCCTTTGAGTGTGTAGTGAGATCAGGTGGGGGCTTAACCGTACAAAAGCGCGCACAGCGATGGCTAGGGTGAATCAAAGCAAAAGAATGGCACAGTCCGTGATGGAGCAACTGAAGGCACGTACGCGTGTTTGCTGGCACGCACATCGCAGTCCTCCAGTAGGTTAAGTGGAGCAAAACCGAGCGTTGGCTCTGCATCCCCGAAGCCGGCGGGAGTGTTCTTTATAGGTTTATCCCTTCGGGCTGGTGGCGTACTAAGGGCGGCTGCCTAATCACCTAACTAGTAGGGGTTAGCCCCTCTTTGGGGCACTACCGAGGTGCGTTACCCGGTACGGATTTCCCACTGAGTTGCCCCTTTGACGTTCGCTTCCATGTGTAATAGTTTCGAACAGTTGGCAGGTATTCCATGAAAGAAAACGCAGATCATCTCTATAAAATCAGACATTCCCTCGCGCACGTCATGGCTCAGGCCATCTTGCAAATTCGTCCCAAAGCTAAGCTCGCGTTCGGCCCCCCGGTCGATAACGGCTGCTACTACGATTTCGACCTTGAGGCTCCGCTGACGCCGGAGGACTTTAAGACGATTGAGAGGTCGATGAAGAAGATCATCGGTCAACGTCAGCAGTTCGTAGCGTCCAAGCGCTCAGTTGCTGAAGCGGTAGAGCACCTTAAGGGGCGAGGCGAAGAGTATAAGGTTGAATACTGCCTTGAGCTCGCCGAGAAGGGAGAGACTGAGATCGGTTTCTATGTGAACGGTCCGTTCGAAGATATGTGCGCCGGCCCGCACCTTGAGCATACGGGCGAGATACCTGCGGACTGTTTCGCTATCGATTCGTTGGCGGGCGCGTATTGGCGTGGCGATGAAAAGAACAAGCAGCTCACGCGCGTGTATTTGTTAGCGTTTAACAACCGAGACGAGCTGAAGTCGTACATCGATAAGCGCGAGATGGCTCGTGAGCGTGAGCATCGGAAGCTTGGTCGCGAGCTTGATCTCTTTAGCATCGATCACGAAGGGGTCGGTTCAGGGCTTATTCTCTGGCATCCGAAGGGAGGTATCATCCGGTATCTCATCGAGGACCATGCTCGCAAGATGCACCTCGCTGGTGGATACGACTTCGTGTACTCGCCGCACATCGGCCGTTCAACTTTGTGGGAGACGAGTGGGCACCTCTCCTTTTACAAGGACGGAATGTTCGCTCCGATTGAGGTGGAGGGACAGGAGTATTACCTGAAGCCGATGAATTGTCCCTTTCACTGTAAGATATACGACTCGGTTCCTAAGTCGTACCGAGATCTCCCGAAGCGATTCGCTGAATGGGGGACGGTCTATCGATTTGAGCGTAGCGGGACCCTTTCGGGCCTGACGCGCGTGCGGGGCTTTACCCAGGACGACGCGCATCTCTTCTGTCGAGAGGACCAGATGCCCGCTGAGATTGATGAAGTGTTGCGGTTTAGCGTTGCCCTTCTTCGAGATTTTGGTTTGAAGGACTTCCATTTGTACCTGAGCACTCGACCCCCTCAACGAGTTGGTGCTGAGGAGAAGTGGGATGCCGCCGAGGCCGCGTTGAAAGCTGCGCTTGAGCGAAGCGGGTTGCCGTTCTCCCTTAATGAGGGAGATGGAGCCTTCTACGGTCCTAAGATAGATATCTGTGTGAAGGATACACTCGATCGCCAGTGGCAGTTAAGTACGATTCAATTCGACTTTAACCTCCCTGAACGTTTTGATCTCTCCTTTACCGACGCGGACGGGATGAAGAAACGACCGTACATGATTCACAGAGCATTGTGTGGGTCGATTGAGCGATTCTTCGGTATCTTGATCGAGCATTTTGGTGGAGCCTTCCCAACATGGCTCGCGCCAGTTCAGGTGAAGATTGTTCCCGTGAATGAGAGTTGTGAGCCATTCGCAAACGCGTTGAGCGCCTCGCTTAATGGAACAGGATTCAGAACAGAGGTCGATCTCGCGGCTGATTCATTTAACAAGAAGATTCGTAACGCGGTAACGCAGAAGATTCCGAACATCCTGATCGTAGGCAATAAAGAGGTCGAGACGAATTCCGTCACATTACGCCGATACTGTGTGAAGGAGCAGGTGACGTTACCCGTTGAGGCTTTCCAGGAGCGCTTGCGGAAGCTCGTTGATACCCGCTTGATGGATAACGATCCGACCGTACAGGTGTAGCAAGACGATGAAGAGTCTAACGCGCCACCTCACCTTTACTACGAAGGAGCGTATGGCGTTCGTCAATATTACTGACGACGTCTCCGACCTAGTGCGTGAGAGTTGTGTGCAGGAAGGTCTCTGTCTCGTTAACGCCATGCACATCACAGCGAGTGTGTTCATTAATGACGACGAGTCAGGACTTCATTCTGACTACAAAAGGTGGCTTGAAGGGCTCGCTCCGTTCGATCCTAGTCCGACTCGCTATCAGCACAATCGGACCGGCGAGGATAACGCGGACGCGCACATGAAACGCCAGATTATGGGTCGTGAAGTTGTCGTCGCTGTTACTGCTGGTAAGCTCGATTTTGGTCCGTGGGAGCAGATATTTTACGGCGAGTTCGACGGTCGTCGGCCCAAGCGGGTGCTCGTGAAGATTATCGGAGAGTGAGTAAGCTTTTCGCTCTACGCACGACCGAGACGCGCCTTCAGTTCCCCTGCGCGGTCAGATTCACGTCGAGCACATCCTGTGTCTAATGAATGCGCAACTCTCCTGGTAGGGAAGGCAGGTGTCTAAGAAACCACTCGGCCGCGTGATGAGCTACCTGTTCCAGCGCCCCTGGCTCCTCGAAAAGATGCGTCGCCCCCGGCACGATAACGATCCTACCCTCACACTGTAATTTTTCAAGGGCATTTTTATTCAGATCTATGACGTCTTCATCACGCTCGCCGACGATTAGGAGGGTTGGTGTTTGAACGTGAGCGAGTTCGTTCATGGCGAGGTCGGGCCGACCACCACGCGAAACTACAGCCGATATCGTGTGTCCCAGTCGAGCTGCTGCTTGCAAGGCCGCCGCCGCCCCTGTACTTGCTCCAAAAAGTGTAATTGGAAGCCCTTTGAGGTTCGGTTGTTGTTGTGCCCATTCTACCGCGCCGACAAGACGATCGGTGAGCAGCTCTATATCAAATCGGTTGCTAAAGACCTGGTCCTCAAGGGGGGTAAGGAGATCGAAAAGGAGGGTGGCGAGCCTACTCGCGTGAAGCAATCGCGCTACCGCGATGTTCCGGCGGCTGAGACGGCTACTACCACTGCCGTGAGCGAAGATAACGAGCCCGACAGGATGAGATGGCGTGACTAAGTCAGCCTGAAGTGAGGTGTCCCTAACCGGTATTTGAAAAGTTTCAATGCTCGATTCAGCGGGATGTTGCATGAGTGCTCCTTTCGGGTGCGAGCTTATCAGGCGCCGTGAAGGCTCGGCATGATCTTGGTTTGGCCCCGCTTAACGCTGGACAGCTAGCCGATGAGGGTAGCGGAAATAAGGTAGTGGCAGCTTTCGCTCGCTGTTCCGACGATCTCTGTGGGACTACATGTGTATTCGGACGAAGAAGGGGTAAGGGTAAAGCCGGTTCCTAGGGCTACGCTCTTGAAGATAAAGCACCCGGTTTCGCTTGTGAGGCACGTGCCTAGAGAGCCGCCGTCGACAACTATACCTGGAACAGGGAGCCCGGTGTCCGAGTTTACAATGCGACCGGTTATGTCCCCTACGAGCGCGAATGGATCGTCGGTGATCTGTATGCGCAGGGTGTCGTTAAGTTCGCCAATAAGTTGAGTCAATGTAGCTTTATGCTCGGGTAGAAGGTCTTCTGATTCGTGATCCCTTTTCAAGGCCTTCATCATTTCCAAAATAGCCGCTGTGATTAAGGTCACTGCCTTGTGGGAACCGATCGCCCCGAGGATGGCTCCGGTAGCGATGGTGGCGAATATGCCGTCGACGGCGACCTCAATCCTCTTAAGGGTTGTCAGGAGGTTTTGATTCCTTGTGATTCGCTCAAGGAGATCTACGAGCGGCGAGGGGGACAGCTCGAATACGCCTCTCGGATGTGGCGGGTTAGTTGGAATCGTGCGATCGCCCCGTTGAATCGATTGTTCCGGCCGTGCCGATCGATCGATAGCCTCGATCCGTTGGAAGGTTCCTCTACCCTGAATGACGGAGCTTGGTTGTTCCTGAGATTTTTGCGGAGCGTCTGTTGATAATTTCAGGTGTTCCGAGATCTGCGTCAGTTTATCGAGAACGCTTGCCCGAACCTCGGAGATCTCCTGAGCAGCGAGGGCGGGACTCGCGCGCTGTAGTTGAGTTTTTTGCATCAATTGGTTCGCGATGATCTGAGTGAGGTCGTTATTGATAGTCTGCGTAACGTCTCGTTGCGCATCGATCGCGGGCGGCGCCGCCTGGGGGTGCATGAATGCCTTGAGGGCTGTCTCAACGGGGGACTCGAAGGATTTAGGCCGTTCTTGGAATGGTGCGGCAGTAGGGGGTGGTGGCTCGACTAACAGCCGGGTCATCTCAGGAGAGGCTATCCGAGGCTGCTCAATCGGCGTGAGCAGAGCCGACAGGGTGAGTCTAGTATCTAGTTGTGGCGTTGGGCCCCTGTCAGTGGGTGATACGGTAGGGTCTCTTGGGGTCTGCTGTTCCTGCTTCGGCGCAGCCTCCTTTACGGTGGTGACCTCTTTTGAAATCTGATTATCACGGAGGGTGATTAGCTTGTCTAGGTTTTCAGGTGTTCGGCCCTCAAGCACCTCGCGCTTCGGCTCCGGTCGAGGAATCGCGTCGCGTTCAGTCGCCGCGGAGGTTTGAGTGTTGCGCTGTTCTGGCTTTGTCTCTGGCCTATCAGATGGCTTTTCAGCGCGCGGTTCGGGCGCCGTTGGTTCTCTCTGAGCTGCATGGGGGCGATGCTGACCGGCGTGCAGGTGCCATGCCGATTGCAAGCCGATTGACGCCGCTCCCACTAAAGTTTGGGTTGAAGGAAGGTCGGAGTTTATAGTGCGGGTGGGTAGGGTTGATGTCGCTCTGGTGACACTTTCCCCCGCGGGGTTGACTGTGCTGGTCCCATAGGCAAGCCCAGGTTGGGTGGGCACCAAGGTGGTGCGAGCTGCGGTAACGGTGCCCTGTGGGGTCTGCACCTGAATCACTTCAACGGCGCTCATTATTCCCGAGCGAGTACCCGGTGCGTTCTCAATTCGGGCAGTCGCAGTGTTTGGGATAGACGAAGCCTGTCCTGTGTTTGTCTGACTACCGTTGTCGACGCGGGCGGGTTTTGTTTGCTGGGTAGGGTCCATGCCTGTGTTATGCGCCTGTAGCCTAGGACCGTTGCACACCGAGAGTCCGATAATTGCCCAGTTTGTTTGGCTTTTTTGGAGCAATCGCTGATTTATGACGAGGCAGATTCGTAGCGCCTTAGTCCAAGGCGCCATAGTTGGCCTATAACGAGCCAGAGTGTAATGCAGGCACATACTAAGAAAGGCACCTCCCACCACGCCCCGTCATCAAAGAGGGCCCGAACGGAGAAGGTTGAGGTTGCGAGTATTGGGATCCCTACGGTGAACGCGACCCTGAATACGCGGGGATATACGAAGTCTGGCCACTTCGAGATTTGCTGGCACTGAATTCGAATGAAGTTCACTCCATCGCCGCCTGTTGTCCAAAACATCGACATGGCGATGAGCAGCTCAATCAGTATGGTGAGCGTGAGCGAGAGAAGAAGAAGGGGAGTAACGGCGAGCCACTTAGAGGCGGAGAGGGGAATCTGTGAGCCGTAATACACAAGTAATGAAGCGTTGAGCGGAAAGATAACTAACGAGATCGGCCGCGTGATCGCCGTGAAGGTATCGAAGAGGCTACCCAGGGGGCGCAGAAGTCGGAAGTCCAGATTTCCGTTCTGAAGCTCAGAGGCAAAGTTCCAGAAGTTTGGCGCGGCGAAAGCGGAGTGAAGGTTCATGACGCATTGCCACCAAATAATGAAGAACATGAAGTGAGTTCTGTTCCATCCGCCCACAGTGGTGATGTGTTGATAGAGAAAATCGACGGTGAGGTAGAACGTGCTAAAAGCGGCGAGCTCTGCGAAAAGAAAGAGGATAAAGTTCAGACGAAAGCTAAGCAGCTTTGAGAGCGAGTTAAGTAGAAGTTGCCCGAGAACGCCGAGGTATGCCCTAGTAATCGTCATTATATCCCCGCCGCGGTGTAGTGCTTCACGCCTCTCTTCCACGTGAAGGCCGCGAGTAACGCGACGAGAATGATCCAAATTGCCAGAGAGGCGAAGGAGCTCGCAAGAGCCACATTCGGGCTGTTAAGGAAGATGTTAGCGGGGACCGATGTCATAAGCGGGAAGGGTGTGTATGAAAGCGCGTCCCTTAATGGTGGTGGAAATAGTTCTAGCGGTATGAAGGCGCCCGACAAGAACACCGCAAAGAGCTGGAACACTACACGAGCGACCCATGTCTCTTCCAGCCAGAATGCTGTTACGCCGAAAAGGAACTCGAGCGCGAACCACAGTCCGCTGACGAGAAGGGAAAAGAGTATCCCTAGCAGTAGCGCCTGGAGAGATAGTTCGGGAAGTAGCCCCAAGAGTCGCAGGATTGTAAGAGCGATGCAAACGGTCGCCATCTGTATAATCTGAAACCCTAGGAACTCTGAGGCGTGAAACTTCCACACCTCAAAGGGATAGAGCAGAAACGATGTAATTCGACCTAGGCGGATATCCTCCGCAAGGTTCCATGAGCGATGGGAGCGGACGATTAAGGTAACTATGAATGCCCAGCACTGATAATGGAGCATTTGATCCATGGAGATTCCGTCGATATTCGCACCGTTACGGAACGAGTAAACGGACCTCCACACGTTGTAGTTGATGAGGATAAAGACGAGCGATGGGGCTAGGAGTGTTAGAAAGAAGTCGATCTTATAAGCCATGAAGCGCGACATGGAGACAGAGATCGTTATGCGCCACTTTTGTATCTCAGCTATCACCATGTGTTATCCGGGTAGTAGGTGAGGGTTCGCGAGCAGCGTTTTGAGTACACGCTCAATAGGGAGCTTCTCTGTCGAGTAGTCGATTACGGGAAATGTGGAGAGTATCTGTATAGATATCTCTCGGAGCTGCTCCTCTTTGATCTGAAGCTCTACGGAGAGCCCAGAGTTATCCCATTGAGGATTGAGATCGTTCCATAATCCGTGCTCTCTATCTGGCGGGGTCGAGAATGCCAACGAGACAAACTTTTCGCGACCGAGGACTCCTTCAAAGTCCTTAATAGCCCCGTCGAAACGTTTCTGCCCCTTAAGTACGAGAACTATTCGTGGACAGAGGGCTTCGATGTCGGCCATGTAATGGGATGTGAGGATGATCGTGGTGCGGTGGTTCCGCTGATACTCTTTGAAGAAGTCACGGATCTGCTTTTGGGCGATGATATCGAGGCCGATCGTGGGCTCGTCCAAGAAGCAAAGATCGGGATTGTGGAGTAGGCACGCCATGAGCTCCATCTTCATTCGCTCACCTAGCGAGAGGCGTCGCAGGTGCGTGTGAAAGAGATTCGTAACGCCCAGCATCTCTCCGAGATCTCCTACGCGCCTCTTAAAGTCGGTGTCAGGGATCTCGTAATATCGTTGAAGCAGTTGAAACGAATCGAAAGCGGGGATGTCCCACCACAACTGTGTTTTCTGGCCCATGACGAGAGCGATGCGCTTTCGGAACTCTCTCGGCCGTTTGAACGGTTCGAATCCAAGAACCGTCGCGTTCCCCTTCGTCGGGGGGACGATTCCGGTCAGCATCTTGATAAGGGTTGTCTTCCCTGCTCCGTTGGGGCCGAGGAGGCCCACGATCTCACCGGTATTGATAGTGAGGTTAAAATCACGCACCGCAGCGTGGGTGATTCGTTGGGGAGAGAATAGGGATTTGACCGTACCCCCAAGCCCCGGCTCTTTGCGAGAGGTAGTATACTCTTTGGTTAGATCACAGCAGTTGACGACACTTCCCAGCATGGCGAAAGGCTAACACGTGGTGAAAGGGGCGACCACTCGGATTATGGCCGCTTGGTGCCCCACATAGGGTAGTCTTAAAGGATAGTCTCTCTGAATATCGGCACTTTCTCACCCTCTGGTGAGTAGCTTACTTCTTAGAGTACCGCCGCGAGACCTCATCCCAATTTACCACAGACCACCAAGCCTTAACGTAGTCCGCTCTCTTATTTTTATATTTCAGATAGTAGGCGTGTTCCCAGACGTCAAGGGCGAGGATCGGAGTGCCCTTTACGTCAGCCACGTCCATGAGCGGGTTGTCCTGATTTGGAGTTGACGTTACCGCGAGGCCACCGTCTGTTTTTACGAGCCACGCCCAGCCTGACCCAAAGCGAGTCGTACCAGCCGCGCTCATCTTCTCTTTTAGGAGGTCAAGGGAGCCAAAGGCGGAGTTGATAGCGAGCAGAAGCTCTGGCGAAGGGGTTGTGACCTTCTTGGGCGAGCTCATCACCTGCCAGAAGAGTGAGTGATTGTAATGCCCGCCGCCGTTATTGCGAACGGCCGGGGGGAGCATGGAAGCTGTCTTGAACAGTTGTTCTAAGGGAATAGATGCTAACTCCGTAGCTGCGAGCGCCTTGTTAACATTATCGACATAGGCTTGGTGGTGCTTGTCGTGGTGGAGTTTCATCGTCTCGGTATCGATTACTGGCTCAAGCGCTGAGTATTCGTACGGAAGTGGGGGCACCGTGTAGGATATCGGCGAGCCCTTCTGCTCTTTCATTGGCGCTGTTGTTGTGGTCGCACAGCCCGCGAAGAGCACCGCTGAGATTAGAGAGGTAACGATCTGTTTCATGAGCTGCACCGTAAAAGTATACGAGCGCATGGTAATCCGCGGTCCGTTTTCAGGGAAGGCTAAAAGTCCCAAACAGAAGTCTGTTATGATTACGCCCTGCGGTCGAGGATGACCAGAGTTTTATCGTCGGTCTCGCCGAGCCGCTTTTCTAAATCGCAGGCGGTGGTCATGACCTGTTGAGGCAGGGAGTTTAAGAAGATCGTTGGCATCTCGTCTGCCAATGGGAGAAGGCCGTCCGTCGCGAAGATAAGGCGTCTCGCATATTGGATGTTGAGGCACTGGTACTGGACGAACGACAACGCGACCTCCTCGCCTGTAAACGCCCCGTATCCAAATGGAGAATTTGGGTTATTGCGGAGCGTCCTACGGGCCTCTTGCTCGCCGATCCTTTTGTACTCGTCAGCCGCATGTGAGGTCTTCTCCCACGCCAATCGCTCTACACAGAGCGGAGTTGTCGCGAGGCTGAAACAGTCCGCGATGGAAGCGAGCCAGAGCCTATGCCCATCCACGACACCCACGATCGCGGCGACCCCCGCAATATCGCTCTCGGCGAAGTTGGGATTGGGGAAGTTTTCTCTGTTGAACTGAGCGATAGCCTGATTTCCCTTCGCGATAGTCCTGCGCAGTATCTCCTCGCTGATTGAGGGCGAATTTAAGAGGAGATCAGATACCGTCTCACAGAACAGGGCTGCTACTTGTGCCGACGGGCTGACAAAAGGATAGGAGCCGTCAGCGGGCTTTGAGCGCGTGATACCATCCGCGACAACGATACTTTGTCGAATCGGGTCGACCACTACTCGGTCTTCGTTCGGTTTGAGGCAGTCCTCTCGGGAGTTGCGCAGAGAGCAGATCGATGCATCCCAACTTCTGCCAAAGGCATGCGACGACACGTGAATCGGATCGTGGCCATTTTCTGGATTGTATGCTCGTTCGCTTACTATCTTAATCATATTACATGACCCGCAGGTCGTTATTGGAACTGCTCGCTTAAGGGGCGCGATATTACGATGCCCATCGCCTAGTATAGAATGAGTTGAAGCGTAACTAAAGCGCCTATATGTAGTTCTTATGCCCCGTTCTAGTTGTTCGGGTAGGATGCTTTGAATCTTTAATAGTTGCTTCTGAAAGGCATTGGCTGGCCATAATTTTGGGGGAGGCGCCCTCGTCGGTGCTCTGTTAGCCTGCGGGTCGGACGGCTCTAATTGAGGTAAGCCATGAGAAACCTAGCGGTTCCCTTTGATTTTGAAACCCCGGCCCTGCGTCAAATAGGCGCGGCGGTAGCGCGTGTGAATGGCATAAATCTCGCTCAGGGGCTGTGTCTGCTTCCGGTTCCTGAGGTGGTGATTGAGGGAGCTGAGCGCGCCATGCGAGCTGGCAACAACCGCTACAGCCTCGCCCAGGGGGTCGTTGAGTTGCGGGAGGCGCTTGCTGCTAGGGTATCTCAATTCAACAAGATCGTCTGTTCCGCTGACTCTGTTGTCATCACGGCTGGTTCGACCGGAGCGTTTGAGATCGTGTGCGAGGCGTTCTTGCGCCCGGGAGATGAGGTCGTTACGTTCATTCCCTTCTATCCATATCATCGTAACACCCTTAAACGCCGAGGGGCTGTCGTTCGATACGTTCCGTTGGAGAGGCCTGATTGGGGTTTCTCCATTGAGAAGATTCGCGCCGCAATAACTCCAAAAACTAAATTCATTCTCATCACCAATCCGGGAAATCCAACAGGAAAGGTTTTTTCAATGGAGGAGCTACGTGCGATCGGCGAGGTTGCGAAGGAGCGCGATATCCTCGTGGTAACCGACGAGGTGTATGAGTATTTGACCTATGATGGGCGGCCTCACGTATCGATGGCGTCGTTGCCGGGCATGAGCGAACGCACAATAACGATGGGATCGTATTCCAAGACGTTCGCTATTACCGGTTGGAGGATTGGGTACCTCGTGGCGCCCTTATTGTATGTGGATCTCCTTCGGACAATCGGGGACCAGATGTTTGTGTGCCCCCCGACTCCGCTGCAACACGGGGTGGCGCACGGAATAGTCAATCTTAAGGAGTCGTTCTACTTAGAGCAGCTTGCAAAATATCAGCGGAAACGGTCCATCTTGTGCGATGCCCTGACGCGGATCGGCCTAACTCCAAACATTCCGCAAGGCGCGTACTACGTGATAGCGGATACCAGCTCCCGATTTCCAGGGAGGACTTCAGGCGAGGTTGTAGATCTTATGGTCGAGCGCGCGCGTGTGGCGGCGGTTCCAGCGAGTGATTTCCTCGGGCCTGAGGTTAAGGATGACCCACTGAGGAGTACCTTCGTTCGTTTTTCCTATTCGGTCCCTGATGAGTCTCTTATCGCTGCCGCTGATCAGCTCCGTTCGCTCTGACCGGCCGATTTTGGCTCGGTAAAATCTTCTTGATAGAGCGATGTGAAGGTCTGGAAAGCCTCCGCTATAACCTGCTTTTCGACCTCAGGATTTGGCGACTTTGGTCGAAAATGCCATGCCGGGGTTCGGGTCATAAGCAGAAACTGCAGGCCAATGCCGTGATGTATCAGAGCGAGAAAGTGAGAGGGGATCTTCATGTCGCATACGCAGAGCGCCATGCACGTGTAGTACGGATCTCTATAAAGCGCGGAGGTGGTAGCTGCTTCTAGATTCGGCCCGGTGTAGCTGTGCGCGAGGTCTTTATACGCGCGCAGATACCCTAAGATAGACCCGACGTCGCTTCGTGCTTCTTGAGAGCAGTCTTCGTGGTAGTTGTCGAAAACAGATTTGTAGTGCCCGAGTTCGTAGTGGCTCAGGTACGCCCAGTGGTTCTCTCCGATCGTAGGGACCTCTATAGCTCGCAGAAGCGGTGAGTGCGCGATCGCTGCTCGACCAAGAGGGGGTGTCTGTGTTGGTCCATGTTCAAGTATCGTTTGGAGCGTGGTCTGATTAGGCTTGCTCAGAGATGGCCACAAGGCTCGGGTGAACTCGGAGAGGAATTCGGGGGCATTAAGCTTGAGAAAGTTACACGTATTCTGGATGGTCGCTCCTATCTCCGGGTTGATCTGGAGTAGTGGACTGGCGGGGTTCATCTCGCGGCAGGCGAGTAAAGGATAGGGCATGGACCAAATTCTTCCCGTACGTCCAAGCGTGTGTTGAGGCGCGAGCTCTACTCGATTGAACGGCAACCGCAATTCGTCGTTCGTCCATGGCCCATCAGCGCTGCTATGTGGTTGTTCGTGATTGGCTCTCATAGATGAACTCCGTGGGCGGGAATCTAGAGGTAATCGCAAGCCGATTCAACTGCTCAAGGACGGCCCCGACAGATTGTATCTGTACGAAATAGGTATTACTCGTTGGGGAACCGAGGCAAAACCTACACGTGGCGAGAAGGCGGCGATTGGATTGATATTCAAAGTTTTTTGGGAGTGGGAAAAACCCAAAGGTGTGCGGCTGTGAGGGGAGCTTTTCGCCTCTTCGAAGATTATAGCAGCAATCCAAGGGCGGCCGTCGCGGCAGAGACCATTTAGACTCTTGGTAGGATTTCGATTGGTTTGTCACCTAACCAACGTAGCGGTCTCGCTACCGGAAGCCCTTGAGGTATCCGTGTTTTATGATGTCCTTCATCTTGATCTCGACTTGCTCGAAGCGTTGCGAGATAGCCCAGTAGTGATGAACGAAGGCTTGGGAGTTGTGCTCCGCGTATGGAAATTGAATAACTGATGGGGGAATGAGACCAATCCTTTCCCTGACGCTTGGGAAGAGGCTGTAGAGGGTGCGAATGGTTTTCTGCTCATAGAGATGTTCGCAGTCTGGTAGCTCTCCAAGGAGTAGCACACTCTCTAAGAATCTATCTGTCCACGGTGTGTTCTTCGCGAAGAATACACCTGCGCAGAGACCGCAGTCATCGGAGGAGAAGAGCATGTCTTTTCCACTCTCGTAGGGAGCGATGATGTCCTCGATCCTCTGAGTCGGATTCACGATCAGCGCGTCGGCGTCCAGCCAAAAGACCCAATCGAAACGCGCGAGATTCTCGCGCACGGCTATAAGTTTGTTCCAAGTTGGGATCAAAGCGGGATTAATTCGCTCGCGATAGCAGATGTACGTGTAGCCGAATTTCTCGCAGTATTGTCGCGCCACTCCACCTGTGAGATCTCCGTAGTCTTTGCGACCGTCGTCGTAGAGTTGAATAATCGCAATCTTCATAGAGGAGTTCTCGTCGCTAGAAGTGGTTTTCTAAATATCCTAAATGCGAGGTCGCGCTTATTGCGACGAGCGACATCTCAGGAAGTTCTTGAAAACACCTATAAGATGACCGGCCCGCCCGAGGGTTTCGGAGATATCGCGTTAAAGAATGCGAGCTTATGTGTCCCGCACTATCTATCGCGGGGCGGGCTTGCCCCCGCTGGCACGCCTTTTGTACCGGTTGCTACGAGGCTGGGAAGCGTGCTTGTTACGCAACCCCTGTTTTTATGGTTATAACAGCCGCTTAGGTGTTGTTCAGGTTGTAAGGATGTCTGCATGGCTCTGAAATTATTGCGAGCGCTATTCCGCCCTGTTTCCGTATGTTCCGAGGCTCTCCCCCTCTTCTCCGCCGATCCTGTAGGTGGCTTTGCGATTGAGGACTCGGATGGGGCGAGTATTGTAAAACACCTCCTCACCACGGCCGATGCTTCGGCGGTAACGGGGCGCTACTCGAAGGCCTATGAGTTGTATAAGCGGGCTCTTCACTTCCTTGAGCTGGATCGCTATCGGCATGCGGCCGCGTTGGTCTTGTGCCTCAATAAACTATCGCACATCTGCCGAGACCTGGTTCTGCTTCATGAAGGTGAGGTCTACGCGACGCGGGC
>CAIXKI010000166.1 GCA_903920005.1 uncultured delta proteobacterium | reverse complement strand
TTGGGATTTTAGCTATCCTGATATTTCCGCTTCCAACGATAGTGCTAGATATCTGCATAGCTCTTAATATCGTTATCTCCCTTATCGTTCTCTTTACTTCGCTCTACGTAGAAAAACCCCTGCGGTTCTCATCCTTTCCGGCGATCCTCCTCGTAACAACGCTCTTCAGACTTTCGATGAACGTCGCGTCGACCCGTCTGATCCTCCTAAACGGAGATTCAGGAATGGACGCGGCGGGCCATGTGATTCAGGCATTCGGCCAATTTGTGGTGGGGGGGAACTACATCATCGGAATCGTGATGTTCATTTGTATTAACATCGTAAACCTTAAAGTACTCACAAAGGGTTCCTCGCGTATCGCGGAAGTAGCGGCGCGATTCACCCTCGACGCGATGCCAGGAAAACAGATGGCTGTCGACTCCGACCTTAATATCGGAGCTATCACCGACAAAGAGGCAAAAGCTCGTCGAAAAGAGCTTGCGATGGAGGCTGAATTCTACGGAGCCATGGACGGAGCCGCGAAATTCGTGGCGGGAGACGCCATGGCCGCCATCTTCCTCGTTTTCATTAACATAGTGGGAGGACTCCTTATCGGTATCATCCAGGCCGATATGAATTGGGAGGAAGCGGCTCGCACCTACACTATTCTAACCATCGGTGAGGGTCTCGTAGCACAACTGCCGTCTATCATCATATCGGCCGCGTCCGGACTTATCGTAGCGCGAGCGGCTTCTGGAGATGATCTGGGTACAGAGTTAGTCCAGCAAACCATGCAGGACTCTAAACCACTCTTCCTCACCTCCGCTGTCTCCCTCGCCATGGCGATCCTTCCCGGACTTCCATTCATCCCCTTCATGTTGCTCGGAGTCGGAGCTGGCGCGATAGGATATATGAAGCGGAAAACCGCCGATGAAGCCCGCGTGAAGAATGAGCTTGAAGAGAAGAGTAAATTACCAGATAACGCGGCACCGAAACCAGGAAGCACCGAGGAGGTAACGACCCTTCTTGCCGTTGATACCCTGGAGCTTGAGGTAGGCTATGAGCTCGTCCAGGTCGTTGAGGGGGGTGACCTCGTTGAACGTATCCGATCAATACGCCGGCAGTTCGCTATCGATTACGGCTTTATCGTGCCGCCTATTCATATCCGCGACAACGTGCGCATTAAATCGAACGAGTATCGATTCATGTTGCGGGGAGCCTCAATTGGCGCTGGTACTTTGAAGCCGCACTATCTGCTCGCTATGGATCCAGGCAATGTCGCGAGTCCTGTTAACGGAATTCCAACGAAGGAGCCCTCCTTTGGTCTCGACGCGCTGTGGATCTCTGAGAGCGATAAGGAGCGAGCGCAGTTCTCGGGCTACACCGTTGTGGATCTCTCTACCGTTATTACAACCCATATTACCGAGCTTGTGCGGTCGCATATGCACGAGTTGTTGGGACGCCAAGAGGTGCAGCATCTGATCGATAATATGCAGAAGCAGGCCCCCAAAGTGGTTGAAGAGCTTATTCCGAGCGTTCTTACCGTGGGAGGAGTGCAACAGGTGCTCGCCCACTTACTAAAAGAGCAGATTAGTATTCGAGATCTCAAAACTATCCTTGAGACCTTGGCTGATTGGGCGCCGAGTGTGAAGAGCCCAGAGAAGTTGGCGGAGTTCGTTCGTCGTAAATTCGCTCGAGCGATTACCTCGAAATTTACAACACCTGATGGGGTGCTTCCACTGGTAAGTCTCACAGCGCAACTTGAGCGCGAGATGAGCGAAGCGCTCCAACAAACTGATGAGGGATCGTTCCTCGCGTTGGAGCCAGGTATCGCGCAACAGATCATCAACAAACTAGGGCGAGCGTCGGAGCGCTTCGGTGAGATCGGACAATCGCCAGTCCTCCTCGCGCCGGGGCATCTTCGTGCGGCTGTATTTAATTTCGTTGATCGGTTCGCGCCTGGCTACGCGGTGATTAGCCACAATGAGGTAGCGCCGAGTACCAAGGTCCAGTCGTTGGGTGTTATAGGAATAGAGGAGTAAGTGGATTTTTAATCACGTAATAATAACAGCTGCTTATCTGTTCTGGGGCTAAAGCCTTAGCAGATAGGGGAAGAATGACGAGCCAGAACTAAAGAAAGATGAATCAAAACAAGGAGCAAAGAGTAATGGACCACCAGACCGGATCACGGATGAACCTAGAAAAGCGAGAGAAATCAGCTCCTAAGCGCCCACAGGCGGTAACGCGCGTGTTGAGCGTTACGAGTGGGAAGGGAGGGGTGGGAAAGACCCACACCACGACTAACCTAGGGATAGCACTAGCTTCCTTAGGCTACTCAGTTCTCGTTCTCGATGCCGATCTCGGATTAGCGAATGTAGATGTGCTCCTAAATCTAAAGCCCAAAGGAACTCTTCACGATGTACTAAAGGGAAATCTGCGGTTGGACGATATAGTACTTGAGGGGCCGGGAAGTATATCCATAATTCCGGCCGCCAGTGGTGTTGAAGAGCTCCACGAGCTTAAGTCTGAAGCGAAGTTACTGTTGTTGGAAGAGATCGAGAGGATCGCGTATCGGTACGATTACCTCCTCATCGATACACCAGCGGGTATCGGTTCAGACGTTATGTATTTCAACAGCGCGGCGGCAGAGGTGGTTTGCGTTATCAATGGTGAGCCGACATCTCTCACTGATACGTACGCGCTCATAAAAGTTTTGAGCTCGACGTATGGTGAAAAGAATTTTTCGGTAGTGGTGAACAACGTTGCTGACGAAAGTGAAGCGACGGCGGCATTTAAAAAGTTGGCGCGAGCAGTCGAGAGGTTTTTGAAGGTTCAGGTGCGGTACCTCGGATGGATTCCGACAGATGGAGTCGTTCGAGAGTGTGTGATGCGGCAACAAGCTATCTCAGCGGAGTTTCCGTCGAGTAAAGCTTCGTTATCAATAGCCGCGATCGCCCGCAGAGTGAATGAGCAGAAACCGGATGTGACGCTCAAAGGAGGAATGCAGTTTTTCTTCCGCCAACTTCTGGAGATGACGTCGTATGGCGAAGAAGCAAGCTGCTAAGAAAAAGAGCCGTAAGGGTGGTTACAGACCCTTCAAGGTTCTCTGCTGTGTGACTATAGTAGCTGCGTGCATCGTACTGTTCATCGGTGGTTTAGGAGAAGGGGTTCGAACGAGTAAGATAGTATACCGTTGCTTGGCAGCATCAGCAGCGATTGGACTAGTTTACTTGGGCGCGATTCGAGCGATTGCGATCTATGAGGAGATAAACGGTGGTCAAGCCTAAACGTTCAGCCGTAGAAGCATACAAATCTATCGATGAGTTCGAGCGCGAGGAGCTTATTCGTAGCTACTTGCCTCTTGTGAAGAAGGTCGTGCACCGTCTCTCTGGACGACTCCCGAAGGACGTTGACCTGCAAGAGATGCTTAACTCAGGAATCATCGGTCTTGTTGACGCTCTTGAGAAATACGACTCAAAGCACGAGACGAATTTTAGCACCTATGCTCAATTCCGAATTCGTGGAGCTATCCTTGATAGCTTCCGTTCGCAGGATTGGCTCCCTCGGTCGCTCCGGTTTAAATCTCACAAGATCGAGCAAGCCTACCATCGCATCGAGCAACGTCTTGGGCGTCCCGCTTCGGATGAGGAGGTTGCGCAAGAACTCGGCGTCACTATTGAAGATCTACAAGGCCTCCTTGGAGAGGTTGGTAGTATCGTGATGCTCAGCTTCGAGGAACTCGGCTTCGGACACGGAGAGGAGAGATTTCAAGCAGAGGATTGGCTCGCGAGCAAGGGCCAGGACCCACTCAACCGGCTCCTCGGTCACGAGAAGGTTGGGGTCATTGCCCGCGCCCTCGATCGACTTCCAGAGAAGGAGCGTCTTGTAATCAGTCTCTATTTCTATGAAGAGCTCAACCTAAAAGAGATCGGCGAGATCCTCGGAGTTACAGAGTCCCGAGCTTCGCAGATTCGATCGCGAGCTCTCATTCGTCTCAAGAACTACTTGAGAAAAGCGGTATAGGTGGCGCGGTAGCGTAGTTCGTTCTTTTGAATTCGTACAATGTAGCTGTATGAATCCTCACGGGGAAGCGAGGATGACGTGCACTCTTATACGGGGGAGGTGTTGGTGACTACAGAGCGATGTCCTGAGCGAGTAATAATCCTACACGGAGCCGCTGACCAAGAGGCAGCTGGCTTTAAAGCCCTACGGAAGACACTTCCGAACTCAGAGGTCGTTGAAACGAGCTCTCTGAACGAGTATCTCGCGGCCCTGTCAAAGCAGGACTTCGACGTCGTCGTTCTTGATTACGACCTTCCCGACATACAGACCCAAGAGCTTCTCACCCAGCTAAAGCTTCGGGATAACGAGCCCGAGGTTCTCATACTCTCTGATTGTAACGATCCAAAGACGATTCGTAGCATCGCCAAGGCTCAGAAGCGATACGTGGTACGTGAGGCCGGATGGGTTGACGCTATGAGTCAAGCGATTCGCGATATGCTTCGTATCCGTCGACTTGAGCAGGAGATGGCTTTCATTCGGGAGCGTCTTACGGAGGCAAACTTTAAGCTAGAGGATCGAAACCGTCGGCTCGATGATTTCTGTGCCACAATCGCGCACGATATCCGAGGCCCACTCGCGGGCCTGATCCTTAAGATTGAGTATATCCTTGAAACGCACACCGATAGCTTCGACGAACGAACTACCGCGCTCCTTAATCGCTCCGTTGAATCAACGAGAAGGCTCATTGGCGTGGTTCAGGCGATGTACGAATTCGCGAAGATAGGTTTCAGCGGAGCCAAGTTCTCCGCAACTCCTCTCACGCCCCTCGTGAAAGAGGTTATGACCGATATCAACATCGATCACTCGGCCAATGTGCAGGTGCTTATGAGTGAGCTGCCCACGGTGTGGGGAAACAGCGACCTTCTACGCCGAGTGTTCTTGAATCTCGTTACGAACGCCATCAAGTACTGTCACCGAGAGGATGTTGAGATCAAGATCGGATTCGAAGGGTTCGTTCAGCGCGGGGTAGGACAGTTCGCGAAGCTCTATGTTTGCGACAACGGCCCCGGAATCAGCACTCAGGATGCCGGCAAGGTCTTTAATATGTTCGCCCGTGGCGCAGACGCTGATCGCGGTGCCGATGGACTCGGAATCGGACTCGCCGTAGTCCAACGTATCGTCGAACTTCACCAGGGAATGATAGAGCTAACGTCTGAGCCACACGAGGGAGCGAGATTCACTATCTTCTTGCCGACAGAGGCGATCGAGCTGCCGAAGCGGTAGGGCGGCTTCGCCGGGGTCCCAATCTTCGCCTTCTTTCCATTCGCAGGTTTCGAGTACTCCGGGCGCCACTGGACCCCTCTCAGGTCTTAGTCTACTGTTCGACAATATGCCTGGGTCTGGAAAATTTCTCATGGGCGTGCGATGGACAAAATATCATTTAATAGCCGTGTAGGGCGCATCAGCTCAAAAGCTTTTCCTCTCGTTGCTGGGCTCGCAAGTTCAGGCGTTGTGGTGTGCATTGTGAGCTTCTGCCTTTTCGGCATCATGCTCTCAACGTTGATTCCTCCCTTTCAGGTTCCCGATGAACCCATGCATTGGATTGCGGGATACGCTCGAACCCACTCAACTGTATCTCCCTCGGATCCAAAACAGCACTGTTCTATCGCCAACGCGCTGCCGGCCCTCTTTGAGGTGGGGCGAATCGCCTTCTATCCTTCGAACAAGTTTGACACCACAAGCTTTGAGTCTTTGTCGAAGGCCAAAGCGGGTTGCTCGGAGACTTATTTGAATTACGGTGTTGCCACGACGTATCCAGGTATTCTTCTCGGACGGCTATTCACCCTTGGGGAGGAAACAGTTCCGGAGAAGACCTTCCAAGTCTTCCTGCTTGGTCGATTGTTTCAGGGGGCTCTCATCGCGTTTCTCTTTTGGAGGCTCGTTAGTGTGGCGCTCGCGACGAGGGGATATATGATGGGGATGCTCGCCACGAGTGTTCTCATGTTGTCACCACTCTTTATTCAGCAGTCCTTCGCGATAAGCGCTGATGGAGTCACGTTTGCGCTGTCCCTCTCGCTCCTGTTCTTCCTTTTCTTCATGAAGGAGGCACGGTGGCTTGATTGGCTCTTGATGGTCGTTCTTGCGACAACCGTATCTGCGACCAAGCCGCCACTCTTTCTACCGATCCCGGTTTTTCTAGGGGTTGGATTATCACGCATGCATAAGGAGGGATTGCTCCACGAAGATCGAGGTCCACGACAATCGTGGCGAAAGTGGCTTGTCTATGGGTGCATCGTTATGTCGTTCCTCGCCACCGCATGGGTGATTACGACGCAGTCCCAAGGTCACAGTGACGCTGTTATTAAAGCCAATCAAAATAGGGCCGAACAGGTTGCATATGTGAAGCAGCACCCAATGAGCGTGGCTGGGACCGTGATTTCTCATACGGAGAAATATTTTCGACTCGCTCCGCTCATTGGACCTCTTGGGTGGCTCGATGCCTCTTTGAGCGCATGGACAGTCACGAAATATCGACACATCGTGATTGCCACCGTCCTCATTGAGATACTTCTAGTGTTTTGTCTCATACCTTCGCGTGGGATTCGAGTGCCAACTCAAAGTAGGGTGGTCCTCACGATATTGTTGGTCGGAAGTGAGCTCTGCGCAGCTTTGGCCGTAACGTTTATCCTTTACCTCGCCTGGACACCCCCTGGGGCGGCCACGGTCATGGGCGTGCAGGGGCGATACTTCTTACCAATGCTTCTCACGATTCCCCTGGTGTTGGGGGACCTCGTATGGCCGGTTCGGCAAGGTGATACGGTGAGACTTTCTTCGGGAATGGGTTCGATCTTTGGAACGCTCCTGTTTAGCTTCCTCCTACTCTCCCTTGCTTTTCCTCTGTACCTCGATCTCATTCGTCGATGGTGGTAGGCCTGGAGGGATACGCAACGGACAACGATGTCGGTGTTCCCCCTTAAAAAATTTGAATGACTCGAGTGTCATCTTTTTCAAAGAGCACCGTAGACTCAGCGAGGAGTGCCTGTTTGCCACGAATGCACCCAGGATTTGTTTTAGGAATAAAGAGGTACCGGATGTTCCTCTTTCGTAGCCACTCCTTGTCGAATTGGAGACACACGTGTTGTCGATAATTCTCGTAAGACCAGAGACGAGAACCTTGTCCGTAGAAGAACGCTACTGGCAGGGGTGATTCAAGGGGAATTAGCCGACTCGCGCCGATTGGGAAGAGCCACTTTTCAAAACCGAGGTCGGTAGGGTGGCTTAAAATCAATATCTTTGGAGCGTCTTGGTGCGAGAGATCTCCATACTTTGAAAGAACGCCCTCCCCAAGCGACCGAATGAAAGCAATGGCCTCTCGGTCTGCCTCCGTGATGCCCCCGAGTGAGCCAGGATGATTCGCTCTTGGTTTGACGATAAAAATCGGATTGCCCGAAGCGAATGATTGATCTGGGTACCAGGTAAAACGGAGAGCGAGGGCGAGAGCTACCAGCGCACGGGCCAACGAACGCTCGCTCGTAATAACGCGGATGCTCACGGCTACAAGACAGAATGCACATACCGCGCCTGCTTGAAGGACTGCGCGTATTAAATAAGGCTGGAACAGATAGAGAGGAGGATCTTTAATCTCACGCGGTGGTACCGCCAGCGCGAGTACGAAACAAAATGAGATCAGCGGCCCCAAGGCAAGGTACCGAAGTGCGGTACTCGGAGCCATAATGAGCCATAAGAGCATCATGCCAGCGAGGATGCAGTGCCACTCTGTTGGGATCACCGAAAGAACTACTGTCCCTGCGAAGAAAAAAGAGACGTGTTGACGAGGATGGAACCATTCCAACAGCGGCCCCGCAGGAAGTTTCACATATGGCTCTGTGGATGCTGGTGTACCTGGTGGAACATAGTTCGCGACCTCTTGGGATTCTTGTGTAATGAAGCGCCCAAGAACTTTCTCTCCAAAATAGGGATCGCTACAGAGGAGAGCAAAACTAATCAGACCCAAGGTGAGTATGGTAACACTACGACTAAGCTTATCTGCTCGTCCGCAAAATGTGTTGATAATCGTACGAGCAATTTCATAGAGGGAGATGCCTGAGACGAGGACTATAGGGCAGATAGCAGATATCGGGTTAAAGGTTGCAAGAGCCGTAGTAGTCAACATCAGAGCAGAAAGCCACATGAGCGTACCGCGTGGAGTTCTTGTTCGAGCTGGAAAACCGAGCCAGACCAGAAATACAAACGCCAGTAGCAGGGTGGTTGAGGCTCTCGCGGTTCCCTCGCCATGATACATGTCGTGCTGATAACCGTAGGGCAGGAAGTACCAGTACAAATTCACGAGCCCCAAAGCTAATGCAAAGGTAGAGAGGTTCGTTGGCGCAGTCGTTCTCGGTCTTCTTTGCGAATTCAAAAGAAGAGGTGCAAACGCCGCACAGAGAACGCACATCAGCAAGAACTGGATCATCGGTTGAACAGTCACTATTTCAACTTCCGAGAGACCCGAGAAAAAAGTCCAGAGGGCGTTGAGTGCTCCAAAGCCACCGGGATAGTGGAAATGTTCAGGTCCAAAGATTCCTTGATCCCACGGTATTCCACCGAGCCGGATTACTTGCCGAGCATAGAAGGCGTGTTGATCAGGGTCGCTTGAGAGGGTGGTATCTCGGGGAATCTCACGAAGAACCACTGGAAGGCACACCGCAGTAAGAAGAACTAGGAACGGAAGTAGTCCGCTCCATGAAAAAGAAGCTCGAGTATCACCGTGACTCGGCGCGCGCTTTTGGGCCAAGATACAGACTGCACTTACAAGGAGAACGCAAACCTCAAGTGCGGTGATCGGAATGTGAATCCCAATTAGCCTATGGGCAACAGCATTCACTCCGGAACGAAACAGAATCCATGAGAGTCCCGCTACCTGACCGAGAGCGAGCGCCGCAATGAGCTTAGCGACTGGCGAGAAGGAGAGCGAGACGACCTGTATTCTATCGGGAGGCATCCTGTTTTGAGCCGCTCGAATGAGAGCCATTCCCACAAGAGTAAGCACCCCAGCAGCAACCATCAGCTGAAGACCGCACTGGAAACCGCCCCAAGTGAGCGGGGCTTGATCTACACCTATTGACCATCGCCAGATTCCCCATATGAGTAGTAGGACAACGGAATAGGAGAGCCCTAGGCTGGTGATGGCCCCTATTTTTGCTCTCTGTAACGCATGCACCATAGTGCGGTACTTTGTCGACGATGATTCTTAGACAACTCTGGCGGAGGCAACCCCAACAATGGGAGTAGGGTATACCGGAAATCACCAGGGCGCTCAAGTTGATTAGACCGGACACGCCAGAGCAGAGGAAGACAGAAAGGGGGGGGCGAGAGATTAGCAAAAAACCTCTT